>NZ_MCTV01000046.1:0-60200 GCF_002874545.1 Shewanella sp. 10N.286.52.C2 | reverse complement strand
AAAGCAAGTGCTAAAGCAAGCACTATAAATTCAAGCACAGTTGAAACCAGCACTGCAAAGGATAAAATCCTTTATATCATTGATGCGCCAGACACTGTGCAGACCCAAGTCAGAATTGGACTCGTCACAGCTACAGCTGATGCGACAGTGCAAGATGCCAATACTTGTCAGATGATTGCCGCGCTATTAGGTAGAGGTTATTCAGGGCGGTTATTTTATGATTTACGTGAAGTGCGCGGCTTAAGCTATGGGGTTTATGGCCGCTGCGTCAATGCGCCATTGAGTCAATATATGTATTTTTATGGCAGCACCGCATTAGAAAACTCAAGCGCTTTTATAAAAGGGATGCTGGATCATTTAAGTCTTATCACTGAGCAAACCGCCTCACAAAACGAAATCAATGCCACTGTGACCTACTTACAAGGTAAGCAGCAACTTAGCCTTGATAGCCCATTTGGTAAAGAAAGCCTCTACATCCGTCAATTATTAAGCGGCCAAACCACGGCTGAATTTAGCCAAGGGGTGAAGCAACTTCAACAACTGACTCCGATGCAATTATTGCAACAGGCCAACACCTTGAGCCTAACCACGCCTATCGTAGTGCTGCGCGGTGATGCCGACAAAATCAGCGCAGACCTACAGCAAAAACTGCCCACATGGGAGCTTAGGCAGTTAGAGCCTGATTAACTGTATTTGAAGCGAAAATTAGCTGTATTTGAAGCAACAATGAACAGCAGCTGAAGTCGATCAAAATCAATCAACTGCTTCTTTCATATTGATAACGCTGACAATCGTCGACAATATTAAGCCAGCTAACCTGATTTTGAGTATAAATGTGGTAATTGGGTTTCACTGAACTTGGCTTATCAAGGGATGCGATGGTTAAAGTGTAATAATCAGGATAGCGGCGGTCTCGATAACTCATAGTACAGCCACACTGAGCGCAAAAGCCCCTTAGTATATGCTCAGAAGAGGCATATTCAGTCACTGCGCCAGCGATCCAGCTTATCTGCTCAAACTTAAAGTCCATCCAAGCTTGAAACACTGCCCCAGATGATTTTTGACACTGCACACAATGGCAATAATCGGCATCAAACGGCGCAGCACTGACTTGATAGCGAATTGCGCCGCACAAACAACCACCCGTGAGCATAGCTGCCTGCTCAGTTGATTTATCATCCATATAAACCTTCAATTGTTAAGCCTGTAAACCTTAATTAAAGCATAAATTTACCCCAATAAAAAAGCCCTCAAAAGAGGGCTTTTACAAGACATAATGACCTAAGCTCTAGTGCTAAGTTCTAGTGCTAAGTTCTAGTGCTAATTAATAAGTCGCTTCGCGCTTTTCAGCTTCAGCATCCCACTGTGGCACAAGATCTTTTAAGAACTTTTGCTTATCCGCATTCATCTTATCCATATCCATACCTAATGCTTGTTGTGCTTTTGCTTTAGTTGAGATATCAGGGATAGCGATAGGCATTTTAACGCCTTTAGCAGCAAGTAATTGAGCCAGCTTGATACGTGCATCAGCGGCTTTATCAACAGCGCCACCCAAAATACGTAATGCTTCTGCTGGCGCATGCGCTGCAACACCGTGAGATGCTGTAGCAAAATCCCAGCGCCACTGACTATGACGAATATCGGTTAAGATAGGCTTCATTTCAGCTTCAGTTGCACCAGCGTCCCATGCAGCACCTGCTTCAAAGTGAGCGTGTACTAGCTGAGTTTCAGCTCTTAGTTTAATTTCAGTCACACTCTTTTGGTTTTCACGGGTAATTTCAACCATAAACTCTTTAGTCTTGCCTTTATGACAAGTGGCACAAGTATCGTCGAAGCGATCAAATGGGTTACCCACTTTATGATCGGTGAACTTACCTTTACCATTTTCTTTAGCAACACGTGGCATATGACAGTCGGTACAACTTACGTTGTTCTTACCGTGCATACCTAACTGCCAAGTTTCATAACCTGGATGTTGTGCTTTGAGCATCGGGGTTTTAGACACAGCATGAGTCCAATCAGAGAAGTTGATGGCATCGTAGTACACTTCCATTTCTTCAACTGTTGTACCGTTATCCCAAGGGAATTTTACGAAACCTTTACGGTCTGCTGTTTTCTCGAAATAATACTCAACGTGACATTGACCACACACCATAGATTGCTTGTCTTTACGTGACGCTTTAGCAAAATCCATATCAATGGCTTTCATTGCGCGGTCAACATATGGGCGAGAAATGCGTAGTTTTGGTGAACCTTTTTCATGACAGTCGCCACAGCCAATGGTATTGACGATTTCAGGGCCGCCTTTAGCCCACTTACCTTTAAAGTAACCGTCTTCACCTTGCTCTTCAATCATACGAGGAACGTCTGGGCTTTTACAGCTCCAACATGCCATAGGCATAGGGCCGTCATCAGGTCCTGTTGGTGCGCCAGTTCGTAAAGTGTTACGCACATCGGTCACCGCGTAATGGTGACCACGGGCTTTATTGTAATCTTTAGCAAAGCCGTAACCTGCCCATAACACAACAAGGTTTGGATCTTCTTCTAATACATCAACAATTTCATCACTTTCTGATGTTGCATGCCAAGATTCAAATTGGGCTTTATATTTATCTTTATATACTTCACTTCTAGGTTCTGTTTTATCACTAGCCATTGCACTAGTCATCATAAAACTGCTTGCTAATAGTGCACTTAGTGCAACAATCTTTCCTTTCATCTTCATCACCGTTCATCTCCGTGTTACATTTTATATATTAAATAATCACGACATCTCCATAAGCAAACTTATAGATTTAAGGTTCAATTAAGAATACCCCTTAATGAGTATTAAGCAATAAGCTTGCGCTAGATCAAAATGTTAATACGTTGTATGTCACACATTTACCAATCCGTTAACAAATACTGATAACCGAACAGTAAAATAGTGCGTACTTTATGTTCAAAATATGACTTAAGTTGGATATTTCATGGTCAAACGTGGCAGTCTTACATCAACAATATTAAGGCTAATGTTAGTACTAATATTTATTTCTTCCAGCCTAGCGGTGTACTCAATTATTAATCTTTCATTTAGTATTGGCGATGCCCGAGCCATTAATGCCTCTGGTTCATTAAGAATGCAAAGTTACCGCTTAAAGTTATTTTTAGAGCGAGAACCACAGTTATTGAATGAAAAAATAAATCAGTTTGAAGAAACCTTGGGGTCTGAAGCACTGCAGCGCTCCAATGCTTGGTATAGCCCGAAAGAGCTTTCTGACCAATATTTATTGGTCATTGATAAATGGCAACAAATGCGTTATTTCATTGAAAATAATGAAAAACCACTCTATACCGCTGCCCTAAAAGACTTTGTTGATACTATTGATTTACTGGTTCTAGAAATGGAGCGATTTGCGGCATTTAAGCTCAGAGCATTAGTTATAAGCCAAATAATCGGTTTATTTTTAATGCTAATAGTGGCAAGTTTTGCGACCCGCTATACCCGCAAAAAGATGGTGCAACCGATACTGCAATTAATGGATGTGGCCAATTCAATATCTAAAGGAAAATTTAACGTTGAGGTGCCAGCCACAGACTATATAGAGCTGCACTCATTAGGGGTCGCTTTCAAAAAGACCGCCGCCGAGCTTGATAGGCTATATCAAGACTTAGAAGGCCAAGTAAATGAAAAAACCACTGCCTTAACTCGCGCCAATAATGAGTTGAGTTTTTTATATGACAACTTAATTATGCTTCATGCTGACAGACTGGATTACAAAGCATTGGGCTTAGCATTAAACCAGCTGCAGCAATTTGAAAGTCTTGATTTTTTACGCCTTGTTATCGAACATGATGACCATTCAATCGATACCATTGAGGCTGATACAGGCTGGCCATCATCTGAACATATCCTAAATAAAGAAAGCAAACTAATCCCTGTTAAGTTTGACCTTAAACTGGAAAATAAAACCTTAGGTTATCTGGAAGTTATTTCTCTAAAGCCGATCAATAACATGTTATTTGTCAATTTCGCTATGATGCTAACCCGCTCTATTGTGATCCATAATGCCACCGAAGAGCGCCAGCAATTAGCTTTAATGGAAGAGCGCGCCGTGATTGCCAGAGAGCTACACGACTCTCTAGGTCAGCTATTATCATATTTAAAAATTCAGGTGAGTTTATTAGGAAAACAAATTCAACCAGCACATAAAACTGAGAAAGTAGCATCACAATTAGCTGATATTAATGAAGGTGTTAGCGTAGCATACGGTCAATTACGAGAACTATTATCCACCTTCCGCTTAACCATTAAAGAGCCTAATTTAAACCAAGCCATTGAAGTCATGATTAGTGAGTTACGTAAGCAATCTGGCATTAACATTGAGCTTAAATATAGCCTTTCGCAGCACCTATTTGCCTCAAGCCAGCATATTCATGTGCTACATTTAATGCGTGAAGCAACCATTAATGCCATAAAACATGCCAAGCCAAATAAAATAGTTATTGATTGTTTTTTAGCAGACTCTGGTATGATACAAATCAACATAAAAGATGACGGCATTGGTGTCTCTCACTTAAAAGAGCGGGATCAACATTTTGGCATCGGCATCATGCATGAGCGTGCAACTAAATTGCACGGCACGGTAAAGTTTGACAATAATCCGCAGGGCGGCACAACTGTTTCCCTCGTATTTCCACCCCAGCAGGAGCCTTTAAATGGGTAAACCTTATTCTGTACTCGTAGTTGATGACCACCCTCTACTTCGGCGTGGCATCTGTCAGTTAATAACCTCAGATAGCGATTTTAAACTATTTGGTGAAGCCGGAACGGGGTTAGATGCATTAACCGCAATAGGTGAAGACGAACCTGATATTATTTTGCTCGACCTTAATATGAAAGGCATGTCAGGCTTAGATACCTTAAATGCTATGCGTCAAGAAGGAGTCACTGCTCGTATTGTGATCTTGACCGTGTCTGATGCTAAACAAGATGTGGTGCGGCTATTACGCGCTGGCGCTGACGGCTATTTACTTAAAGATACTGAGCCAGATTTATTATTAGAGCAGCTTAAAAAAGCCATGCTTGGCCATCGCGTTATTAGTGATGAGGTCGAAGAATACATTTATGAGCTGAAAAATGCTGATAATGATGAAACTTGGATAGCCTCGTTAACCCCACGTGAATTGCAAATTCTCAAAGAGCTTGCCGAAGGTAAAAGCAACCGCGTGGTCGCTGAAGATTTACATATCAGTGAAGGTACGGTAAAAGTTCACGTGAAAAACTTATTACGTAAAGCCAATGCTAAATCAAGAACTGAAATGGCGGTAAGATACTTAAACCACTAACTTCAGTCGCAGCTACTTGTGCCCATTGAAAGTGTTTAGGCCATAAAAAATGGATGACAGCCACTGGCTATCATCCATTTTTATCTCTAAAGCAATAATAAACAGCTATAAGGTCAAGATGCCTGACGAAACATCAACTAGGCTCTGGCGATAAACTCAACCCAACTCTTTAAGGCACTTTCAAAGTCTTCTAAACCACAAAAGGCTTCTGACTCTGCATCATACATATTCATTGACTCTTCCAAGTCAAAGTCTTCATCAAAATCAATGGCATTGGTATAAATCCGCACCTGCTCACTGTCAATCGCGATAGACAAATCGTTACTTTGCCACGACCAGCCTGCTTTTTTGCTGGCCCTAATTTGTTCAATTTGCTGCAAAATATCGTGGCATTGGGATTTATCAGTACCAAGTTGCTCAGCAAAAAATCGTCCGAGTATCGCATGCTCCATACTGAATTCTGCAAACACGGTGCCGTCTAGACTATTACGGCGAAATTCATATTCCATGGTAAAGCTCAATTAAATAAGGCATTAAGTCTATTTTAACTGATATTGATGCAAACTGCTTAATTACAGCCAGTAAATAATTAAAAATACCCCGAATGGTATTTAAACTTACAGCATCTAAAATGCCTTAATAAGGCATTAGCAAGTAGGTTAAATAGTTAGCGGTATATTTAATGCTAAGTGATAGGATAGGCATTACCAACAAGATAAATCCGCTTTTAAACCATACACCATACCGCCTAGGTATAAGGAATCATATGGAATCAGGTTTTATATATTGCTTATTATTATCAGGTCCTAATGCTGGTCAAAGTTTAACACCTGAGCAAGTTAACCAATGGCAGCCTGCAGATGGTTTATTGTGGCTACATCTGCGTTATAGCGCAGCCGATGCCATAGCGTGGATTAACAACGCCCAATTACCCGCCACTGAAACAGACACCCTACTGGCAGAGCACACTCGCCCAAGGGCTCTTAGCACTGCAGATGGTATATTAATGGCTTTACGCGGAGTTAACCTTAACCCCAATTCAGCGCCAGAAGACATGGTGTCGATGCGCGTTTTCGCCCAGCCACAGCGGATAATCTCTACCTGTGAACGGCCACTACAATCGGTAAAAGATATTGCTCAACAGATAATAAGCTCACCTGGTTCTATTGATTCTAGTGCTGATTTTCTTATCTCTTTATGTGAACGTTTAACCCACAGAAAAGTAGAACTCATCCATAATCTTGAAGATGAACTAGATAATCTTGATGAGCAGGTGTCTGAGCATAACAGCCAAACTTTACGCTCCGATATTGCTGAGCTGCGTAAGCAAACGGTTATTTTACGGCGATACTTTTCGCCCCAACGGGATGCTTTTTCGCGGCTACTTAATGACAGCCACTTGCTCTTTAATACTGAGCATAAGCTTCGCATTAGAGAAATTAATGAAGTGCTCATTCGGGTCATTGAGGATTTAGATGCGGTGCGTGATAGAGCCAGCGTCACTCAAGAGCAGCTGCAATCAGTGCAATCTGAGCAGCTTAATAAACGGCTTTATTTTCTGTCACTGATCTCAGCAATATTTTTACCATTGGGCTTTTTAACGGGGTTGCTTGGGGTCAATATTGGCGGCATACCTGGTACTGATAGTCATTTAGCGTTCAGCTTATTTTGTGCAGGACTGTTTGCCATTATTGCGCTGCAAATGTGGCTATTTTATCGCTTTAAATGGTTGTAGTGATTTTCAGACAATAAAAAAGGACGCTTGGCGTCCTTTTTTATTATTCGAAAAATTACTGCGCAGCTGGTGCCGCTTGTGCTTTTTCGATAGACAGCAATTCAACTTCAAATACTAAGGTTGAATTAGCTGGGATAGTACCAGTATCACGTTCGCCGTAAGCAAGTTCTGATGGGATAACGAACTTGTACTTAGCACCAACAGGCATTAATTGAACACCTTCAGTCCAACCAGGAATAACGCGGTTTAGTGGGAACTTAGCTGGCTCACCACGGCTGTATGAGCTATCAAACTCAGTACCGTCAATCAAAGTACCTTTATAGTGTACTTCAACCGTGTCTTCAGCAACTGGAGTGTCACCTGCACCCGCTTCAAGTACTTCGTACTGTAAACCAGATTCTGTGGTTACTACGCCTTCTTTAGCTTTGTTGGTTTCAAGGAACTTTTTACCTTCTTCAACCGCTTTGCTGGCTAATAATGCAGCTTGCTCAGTACGCTTTTCGTTTAATTTAGTGTCTAAACCTTGAAGAACCACTTGCATCTCTTCTTCAGTTAACTCTAGCGTATCAGCTAAACCATCGCTAAAACCTTGGATAACTAAAGTTCTATCAACTGCAAACCCTAACTCTTCTTGTTCAGTAATATGACCCGCCATGTAACGGCCAATAGAACCACCAACACTGTAAGCTTCTTTTTGTGCATCCGTTGTTAATTCAACTTTTTTAGCAACAACTTCTTGCTCTTGATTACACGCAGTTAGACCAACTACAGCCAATGCAACTAACGATAATTTGTAAATAGATTTCATTAAAGCTTCCTCAGCACTCTTGAGCGGTTACAATAACCTTTAAATGTAAAATTTGTATATATTTGGCCACTTTATACTAATTAAAGTGTTTTTAGCAATGGCCGTAAGTCATATCAACGCCAATGAGACAACATTTATGGGAGTAAGTTCATGGTTAGGATCATAATGCTGATATTTTGCATTTGCTTACTCATAGGTTGTCATCCCTCTGCCACACACGTCTTTAGCGTCACTGATGATGCCAGTTACAGCGCCAGCTTATCTGAAGATGGCCAATATGCACTTGTTAGTACAGCAAGTAATGGGATTTTATGGTGGGATCTCAAGGCTAACCAGCTAAAATACCATTGGCAGCATGGCAATAGTGCTAGCGAAAGCGATAATAGCGTCTTTGATACAGCGATCTCTGCCAATGCGCATTATGCCGCGACATTATCTAATAGCTCATTAGTGATTTGGAATATCCAAAGTGGTAAATCCATTGGCTGGTGGTCCTTGCCCGCATCAGCACAATCGGTGGCCATTGCTAATAATGCCCAAACCCTAGTGGGATTAATTGATGGCTCAGTAATGTCATTGGCACCAGAAAAAAATCTGATTAAATTTTTGGGCCATAATGAGCGCGTTTCAAGCGTGTCAATTTCCGCTGATGGCCAGCGGGCACTAACAGGCTCCAATGATGGCTCTGTTATCTTGTGGCAAGCACAAACAGGCCAACCGATTCAGCAATGGCAACTTGAGTCACGCCTTAGTAAAGTACAATTGAATCAGCGCGGCAGCTTGAGTTTTGTCAGTGATATTAAAGGTCATGCCTATATCTATCACAATGACACTGGCGCACAGCAATCGCAATTGGCCATAAACCGACGCCAAATGACCTTTAGTAGTGCCAGGTTTATTCATCAAGATAAACAGCTAATAACAGGCTCACCTTCCAAAGAAATTATATTATGGGATACAAAAACTGGTAAAAAACAAACAACAAGGCAAATTCAGCTGACGAAAAACAGCCAAAATAGAGGTGCCGTTGTATACTCTATTGCAAGTGATGAAAATCAAAACATCATCAGTATCAGTAATCAAGGTTTAGTAGAAACATGGGGCAACTTAAAATAGTGCCATGTTTGGAGAAGATTAATGCAAGATGTACATCAAAAAATTGATGATTTAGAAATGAAAGTCGCTTTTCAAGAAGCAACCATTGAAGATCTCAATCAAGAAGTGATTAAATTAAATGACCTTGTTGCGTTTCAGCAACATCAATTGTCATTAATCGTCAATAAACTACAAGCGATTGAACCCAGTAATATGGCTTCTCAAGCAGATGAAACACCACCGCCACATTATTAATCTATGCTATATAAGCCATGATGAGCTAAGCCGCTATGAGCTAGCTTTTAGATAACGTGGTCGCTTTATTATTAACATTAAAGAGTCAAGAATTCGCTTGATGTTATCAAGCTGAATTTTCAGTAAGGGATTATATGCTAGAAAGTAACATTCTAACGATTGCTAAAACCGGTGCCGCTATTTTAACTCACCAAACTCAGCCCGTTGTTACTTTTGATCAAGCTCTGGTTCAGCTAACCGACGATATGATGGCTACTATGTTGGCAGCCAATGGAGTCGGGATCGCTGCGCCACAAGTGTTTAGTAATAAAGCGGTATTTATTATGCATTCAAGGCCAAATGCGCGCTATCCCTCAATACCCACAAGCCAAGCAACCATAGTTATCAACCCACAAATAATTAGCAGTTCGTTAGAGGTGGAAGCGGCTACAGAGGGATGCTTATCAATCGATAACCAGCGTGTTAGCGTCTATCGGCATAAACACATTAACGTGGAATACCAAACCTTAAGCGGTAAGTGGGTAACACAACAGTTGAGCGGCTTTGATGCCCGCATTTTTCAACATGAATTTGATCATTTACAAGGTATTACTTTGCTAGAAAGGATAAATATGCCAGATCAGCAACAGGCCTTCGACCAAGAAAAATCACGGTTGCAGGACGTATGCTAATGAAAGCACTGAGCAGTATTTTCCTATTGCCAATCCTGTTATCAGGCTGCGCTTATAATAGTGTGCTGATTAACTACCCTTCGCAAATTGCGCCGATTAAACAGCAACTCAGTGGCCCAACACCCAGCGCCAAACTTAATGAGTTGGCCGGTGAAATTGATACCAATGATGGCCTACTTTACGCCCAAGAAGCTGGCCGAGTAGCGCAAATATCGGGTGATTTTGATGCCAGTAAAAATTATTACCAACAAGCCATCAAAGCCTATCAAGCCTTTGATGACAGAGCCGTTATTAGCGCCTCAGACTTAACCGCCACCGCCAGTAGCCTAGTATTAAACGACAATGCCATTCCATATCGCGGCCCAGGCTATGAGCGCATTATGGTGCATCAATACCAAGCCTTTAACTATTTATTTGCCGGCGATCCCCAAGGGGCGTTAATTGAAGTGCGCCGCAGTAATGAGCTGCAAAGCAGTGAGCAGGCGCGCTACCAAAAATCGCAAAAATCAGTGCAAGCCATGGCTAATGGCACCATTGATAGCGAATTAAATAAATTAGGCTCAGCGGCTGGCACTGTCACCAGCTCCTTTTTAAATGCCTACAGCTATTACACCACCGGCTTACTACATGAGTTATTGGGCGAGCCCAATGATGCCTATATTGATTACCGTAAAGCCGCTCAAATAAGCCCGAATAATAAATACCTCCAACAAGATTTAGTCAGGTTAGCCAAGCAACTTTCAATGCCGCAATATGATGAATTCAAACACCGTTGGGGAGATGCCATTTTACCTAAACAAGGCCAAGGTCAGGTGGTGATGGTAGTTGAACGTGGCTTTGTCCCCGAAAAACAAAGCCTGACCGTGCCGTTTACAATTCATGGCAACTGGCAAACGGTGTCATTAGCCACTTACCAGCCCTATAACCAAGTGATCCCGCCCTCAATCATTCAAGGTTTTGGCACAGTGCTAAAAGCTGAGCCCATTGCCAATATCGATGCCTTAGCCATTAATGCCTTAAAAGAAGATTTACCCGGCGCATTGGTTCGACAAGCCGCGCGGGTCTATACTAAATCAGAGTTTACTCGCAGCGTCGAAAGTGGCAGTAAACGCCGTAATAATGAAGCCGATGCCGCTGCCATATTAATGCAAATTTTCAATGTAGTAACAGAGCAAGCCGACAGAAGAAGTTGGCTAACGCTGCCAAGGCAAGCGCAAATAGCGCGCCAATATATTGAGCCAGGCGCCTATCAAGTCAGCCTAGGTAACAGCCCAGCTGCGACCATTAATGTTCACGCTAATCGGGCCACCTTAATTTGGGTAATAGAAACTGGCAATCAAACCCGTTTTTATTCAATAATAATTTAATACGACTCCTATTTAATGCGACTTTTTAAAAACAACAACTTTACCTTTTATCTAACATGGAACTTACTATGAAACATTTTAAACTGATTTTTGTTTTAGCTGCGGTTATTGGGCTAACAGCGTGTCAATCTAAGGTTGAGTATGGCGATGCCACAGAAGTAGAAACCGTGAATGAAAACTTCGGTTCAACGGATCTACAAGTCATTGCCGCCAAAATGGTCGACAGCATGTTAACCTTCCCACCAGTGATCGTAATGACCCAAAACGATCGCCCAATTATTTTCGTTGATAAAATTAAAAATAAAACCTCAGAGCACATCGACACTGAATCAGTCACTGACACCATCAGTAACAAGCTATTACGCTCAGGTAAGTTCCGCTTTATTGACATGACCAAAGTCGATTCAGTGCGCAAGCAGCTTGATTACCAAAACAATGCTGGCATGGTCGACCCATCAACTGCGATTAAGTTTGGCCGCCAAGTGGGCGCGCAATACATGCTATACGGCAATCTTTCTAGCATAGTAAAACAAGATGGCAGCACTAAAGATGTTTACTATAAAATGACCATGCGTCTTATGGACCTTGAAACAGGCTTAATTGAATGGTCTGATGAAAAAGAAATCCGTAAAGTAAAATCGAAGTCTTTCTTAGGCATGTAAGCCTATTCGATTTACAATCATAAGCCGACGTCACGTCGGCTTTTTTATAGCAAAAATAACAATAATAAAAACATCAAATTAGGTTAGGGAAGAATTTGTGAACTCGTTTAAGTCTGCGCTTATTGCACTGGTCTGCTCCAGTTTATTTGCCTGTAATGCCACCGCGCCCAATATCAAACCCCGAGATGGCAGCGCGAACATCACTCAGGGCCAAGCTAAAGCTCGCTCAAATGTGGTGTCAGAGGTAGATTACCAACTCAGTTTTACCCTCACTGGTGAAACCCGTTTTGAGGCCATTAGCAAAATAGATTTTAGCCTTGCAAGCACAGCGGAAGCATTAACCATCGACTTAAACCAAGCCAATATCAGCAAATTATTGATTAATGGCAAAAGCCTTTACCCTAACTACAATGGCGCATACCTCACCATTAACCCGCTGCTTTTATCAAGTGGCAAAAACACCATTGAGATAAGCTACAGCCGCGAGCACAGTACCAATGGCGAGGGCTTGCATCGCTTTGAAGACCCCGTTGATGGCAAGGTATATTTGTATTCCCATTTTGAACCCGCTGCTGCCCAGCAAATGTTTGCCGTGTTTGACCAACCCGATTTAAAAGCCAGCTTTCAAATTACTGTTGAAGCGCCGCCAAGCTGGCAGGTGATAAGCACCATGGCTGAAACCCATATTGAAGATCTTGGCGACAGCAAAATTTGGACTTTCCCAGCGACGCCAAAACTGAGCCCTTATAACTTCTCAATGCATGCTGGGCCTTATCATGTGTGGCAAGATAACTCCGGCAATTACCCCATGCGTTTATTTGCCCGCCAATCTGTGGCTGAGCAAGTTAACTATCAAGATTGGTTTTCTTACACCAAGCAAGGCCTCAGCTTCTTCGATGATTACTTTGGTATTGACTACCCTTTTAAAAAGTACGACCAATTATTAGTGCCTGATTTTCTCTATGGCGCGATGGAGAATGCTGGCGCTATTACCTACTCAGAAAGCCGCTTTATGGTAAAAGACACCATGACCGCCGCCCAAAGGCAGCGGTTAGCTGGGGTTATCATGCATGAAATGGCGCACCAGTGGTTTGGCAATTTAGTGACCATGAAATGGTGGAATGGCTTATGGCTCAACGAAAGCTTTGCCTCCTTTATGGGCACCTTGGCCACCAGCGAAGCCACCGAATTTAACCACGCTTGGCGCAGCTTTTACGCCAGTGGCAAGCTAAAGGCGTATCAGCAAGATAGCCTAGTGACCACTCACCCCATCGAAGTGCCTGTGGCCAGTAGCAATAATGCCTTTGATAATATTGATGCTATTACCTATTCAAAAGGCGCGTCGGTGTTAATGCAATTACGCCATTTACTGGGCGCTGAGACATTCCAACAAGGTGTGCAGCAATACCTTAAAACATACAGTTATCAAAATGCCCAGTTAGCGGATTTTATTAATAGCCTTGCCAAAGCCAGTAATCGCGACTTAAGCCAGTGGACACAAGAGTGGCTGTACCAAGCTGGGGTTAACACCTTAACAGCCCAATACCAATGTAAAGACCATCGCATCAGCAAGTTTTCATTGCTACAAAGCGCCCCAAGTGAAGACTTTGCCACCCTGCGAGAACAAAAAGTACAAGTGGCATTATTTAGAGCAGCGCGGCATTTTATTCACCATAGCACCACGGTAGCGGTCACTTATAAAGGCGCCATTACCGAGGTACCTGAACTTGTAGGCGAGTATTGCCCAGACTTGGTTTACCCAAATTTTGATGATTGGGGCTTTGTAAAGGTTGAGTTAGATCAGCGCTCGTTTAACACGGTAAAGCAGCAGTTAGCTAAGGTCAGTGACCCATTACTGCGGTCAATGTTATGGCAAAGCATGTGGGACAGTGTTAGCGATGGCCACACCTCATTAAAGCAGTTTATTAATGTCGCCTTAGTTAATGCCCCATTAGAAAAAGACTACACCATTTTAGGCCAAGTCATTGGCTACTTAACAGAGGTGCAAAAAAACCTTCATAGCATGGCGCCTAACCATAAATCTTATGCCACTAAAGTCAGCAAAGCGCTAACACAAATGAGTTTACGCATGACCATGGAGCACCACGACGATGCTGATTTTCAGCGCCGTTGGTTTGATGCTTATATTAGCTTAGCCAGCGACAATGCCGCCCTTGGGCACTTAGCCGATATCTTGGCTGGCATTGCGCCGATTAAAGGGTTAACTATCAGTCAGGATTTACGCTGGAAAATAATCATTCAATTAAATCGCTATGATTACCCTAATAGCGCGGCGTTGCTGGCAAACGAAAAACAACAAGATAACAGCGACAGTGGCCAAAAATCTGCCATTGCCGCAGAAGTGTCTCGCCCTCAAGCTAGCCTTAAACGTCAATGGCTACACAAGATACAAGATGACAGCCGACTGCCCTTTGCCAAAGCCCGTATCGCCATGGATCATCTTTACCCAAGCGAACAAAAATTACTGAGCGCCGCTACTGCGGAGCAGCGTTTAGATACGCTAAGTGAGATTGATAAAAAAGGCCCGGTATTTATGCGCGCTTACAACCGAGCATTAATCCCCATGGACTGCACCAATGCCAATATTGAAGCTTTATCTGAAGTGTTAAATACCCAAACGGGATTATCGAAAATGACTCGGCGGGCACTGTTAGAAGCCCGCCAACAGGAACAAACCTGTGTCAGCATGAGTGAGGCCTTAGCTTATTAACAATAAGCTTGGCGCTCGCTTTTTGAATCA
This sequence comes from Shewanella sp. 10N.286.52.C2, assembly GCF_002874545.1. Lineage (NCBI taxonomy): Bacteria > Pseudomonadati > Pseudomonadota > Gammaproteobacteria > Alteromonadales > Shewanellaceae > Shewanella > Shewanella sp. 10N.286.52.C2. The sequence goes on along the minus strand of NZ_MCTV01000046.1, from coordinate 45,518 downwards.
GCTTTTTGAATCAGCTTTTTGAACTAGCCGTTGAACTAGCCTTTGAATTAGCCTTTGAATTAGCTTTGTAAATCAGCTCAGTGAACTCGCGTTAGGCTACTGCCTAACGCTAAAGGTCATCATAATAGGCGCGTGATCAGTACTATCACTGTCACGTTCATATTCTGGCCTAACTAAGTGTCTATCATAGGTTTGATAGGCGCTGACCTCAGCTAAGTTTCTTGGATGCGAGGCATCAAACTCACAACTTGCCAAAATATAATCTAATACCGAGCCAGTATTGCCATAATAATGGGTTGCTGGCCTATCATGCTTATGTAAATCAGGCGCTGGTGCATCATCAATGTCGCTAGTCGATTCATCTGCATTAACACTAGATTCATATTCATCTTGGGCTAAGGTGGCATTGAGCTTTTGCCCTGCTTGAAACAATTCATAACTATCAAATAAACTAAAGCGTTCAAACTCAGCTTTAAGAGTAACGTCATTCAATACTTTAAGGTTTGGATCGATAATATCGCTTCTAAACACTCGCTTGCTGTTAGCCCTAAAAGCCTCCAGTGCTGTGCTTTGCAATGAATCATTAAAATCACCCATTAATAACACCGGCAGCTGATTAGCCTGGCGGCGTTTGGCAATTTCATAAAATAGTAATGCCGCTTCACTGCCCCTTTGCATATTCGATGCCCATGTACCAAGGGCTTGTCTGGCCATAATATCAGCGCCGCCAGTCATGCCAGTATCGGCTAAAGTGTCGATACCCATGCCACTGCGTTTAGACTTTAAATGCACCACGTAACACTCGCACTCACCAAAGTTGGGAATGTTAACCCTTGCCAGTAACGGTTGGCGGCTAAAGCTAAAATCACTGGCAATGCCCATCAGTGGCAATAGTGATTTATCAACGCTGATTAAGGCAGTTTCGGTTATCGGAAATTTAGAAGCCAGCGCCACTACAGGGCTTTGATAAACATAGTCACTGACTAAGGTGGGCTCATCTAATACCGCAAAATAGTCATAGCCTAAAGGGAGCAATAATGCTTTTAAAGCATCGGGGCTAAAGACTTCTTGAAAACCAATCATGTCAGGTTGCAGCTCAGTGAGATAGTCAGTTAACCAGCGACACTTTTTTTGCCATTGCTGATGGGAATAGATGTTTTCAAAATCATAATAAGCCGCAGGCGGCTCGATGAAGTTGAATAAATTAAACGAGGCCACCCGAAACTGGCGCTCAGTTTTTTGTTCAATTTTAGCGGCAACGCTAGGAGCAATTTCAGGTTCGACTTTAGATTTGATTTCAGCAGCGACATCTGCCGCTATTGGCAGTAACAGATCATTATTTTGATCCTTTTGCAGATCTTTTTCTAGACTATTTTTAAGAGCTTTATTCAGAGTATTTTGACGGCTTTTTAAACTCACACGCGACACCTTACAACACCGATTAAGACTACAGATTATCCCCTATTCACCCCTATGTCGATGTTTGTCATACCGACTAAAAATCACCCTATTAGAATCTCTAAAACCAACAATTGTGTTTAAAGATTAAATAAAAACATGATCCTAAATTAGCAAGTGCCGTATTACCCATCGACATGACAATACGACAAAATGAATTTGAGGATATAAAGATGAAACGGAAATACTCCCTTGGTCTGTGCTTTTCACTAATCGCCCTAACCGCTTGTTCAGATGATGACGATGACAAAATTGTTATTGAAGAAACCCCCAATATTGAATATGCCCAAGTACGCGTTATTCACGCATCAAGCGATGCGCCTATGGTTAATGTCACTGCCGATGGCGCTCAGTTATTAGCCGATGTCGATTACGCCGTTTCAAGTGGTTTGTTAGAAGTTGAAGCCTCAACCTACGCCATTACCGTAGATGCAAAGCTTGCAGATGGCACCACTACAACGGTATTGTCAGCCGACTTAGCCGCCGCTGCTGATATGGAATATACCGCCGTTGCTTTAGGTAACGTCAGCGATGAAAACTTGATGCTCAAGTTGGTTGCCAATGAAAAAGCCGACATCACCGCAGACAATGCCCGAGTGCAAGTATTACATGCTGCTCCTGATGTGGGTTTAGTGGATATTTACGTCACCGAGCCAATGGCAGACATCGCCATGATGGAGCCAACCTTATCGGCCAATTACATGGATAACAGTGATCAGCTTGAAGTGCCGACCGCTGATTATCAAATTCGAATTACCCCAAATGGTGACAAAACCGTGGTGTTTGATTCAGGCACAGTCAATTTAGCCGCAGGTAATGATTACTTCATTTCGGCAATCCCAAATGAATGGTCAGGAGACTCACCTGTCGCGCTGTTAGTGGCATTACCAGATGCACAAGTACTTTTAAATGATGTGAGCAGTGGTAGCGACATCCGTGTAGTCCATGCCGTAGCAGACGCACCTGCTGTTGATGTGTTTCTTGATGGCAGCATGACTCCCGCCATTGACATGCTATCGTTTGGTCAATTTGCAGGTTACGTCAACATCCCAGAAGGCATGCACACAGTCACTGTGGCAGCTGATGCTGATAACTCAGTTGAAGTGATTAAAGATGCCGAAGTCGATTTAATGCTAGGTGCCAGCTACTCAGTGCTCGCAGTCGGCTCTTTATCTGACAACGACATTAGCCCTTGGGCCTTTGCCGAGCACACTCGCCGCATTGCAACTGAAGCTAGATTAAACGTCATCCACGCTTCGTACTCAGCGGGTAATGTCGATGTTTACCTCACCCCTACAGCCGACATCAGTGCATCAGAGCCTGCGCTAACAGATGTACCATTTAAAGCAGCGTCAGGTAGTTTAAGTGTTGCCCCAGGTGATTACACCGTAAGCGTCACTGTAACAGGTACTAAAACTGTTGCCATTGGTCCACTGCCAGTGAGCTTAGCTGCAAATGGGCTATACAGCGTTGCTGCAGTGGATGCAGAAAATGACACTTCTATGTTTTCAGTTATTCTAATGGATGACTTTGTTGCCGAAGAAGAGTAACAACCAATTCAATACTGATATCTACCCAGTATGAGTATTGATTAAACACGATTTACCCGTCCCTGCGTTACCTTTTGCGACTTATTCCTCACCCAGATAAGTCGCTTTTTTTACTAAAATCATCAATCAAAACCATAACTCAACTTAAATGCCAGCTAAACAACCTCGAGGCACAGCATTATGCTAAAGTTATCCCCGCTTTTTATTGTCACTTTGGTGTTGTTTCATTTACTCAGCATAAAGGCGCTCGCCATGGAAATTCAGTTTGATAACCCCAATCATGTCACAGAGGCTAAAATTAGTAATGACACGGTAATGGGCGGATTATCGGCAAGTCAGCTTGACTCTCAACAAGGCCAAAATGCCGTATTTAGCGGTAATGTCTCGCTAGATAATAATGGCGGCTTTGCCTCGATAGAGTTTCAATTACGTCAAACAGCCCCTTATAGTGACCGTATTACCCTTAGGGTCTTTGGTGACGGTAAACGCTATCAATTACGCCTAAAAACCGCCAAACTGAGTTTTGGTGAAGCTTATGCCGCCGACTTTGATACGCAAGCGGGGCAATGGAGTGAACACACATTTACTGTGACAGATTTTCAGCCACGTTTTCGGGGTAGAAATATCAGCGCGCCAGCGTTAAAATTTGCTGATATCAGCCGTATTGGGTTACTGATCGCAGCCAAACAGCAAGGCCCATTTAGTATTACCCTAGATACGCTTATATTTGATAGCCACATATAAGCACAAGCTAAACATAAGCTAAGCATTAGCTGAGTAGAATCAGAGCATCAGCGCGAACGGCTATCACCCATCAACACCCTATTTTTGACTGCAAGGATTAGCAATGAAAAGTTTGGCCGGCATTAAAGGCGTCATTTTTGATTTAGATGGCACCTTGGTTGAATCAGCACTGGATTTTAGCCAAATAAAACAGGAATTAGGTTGCCCATGCGATGTTGACCTACTGGATTTTGTCGCCGATATTACCCATCCGCCTTTGCAAGATAGAGCCAACCAAATTATCTTGGCCCATGAAACACAAGATGCCACGAATGCCAAAGCCTTGCCGCATATGCATGAATTACTCAGCAGCATTGAACAGTTAAGTTTGCCCAGCGCCATTGTTACCCGCAACAGTAAAGCGGCCACGGCCACCAAGCTTAGGCAAAATAATATCAATCTCGAACTGGTATTAACCCGCGAATGTTATCCCGCCAAACCCGCCCCAGATGCACTGCTGGCCATCGCCACCACTTGGGATTTATACCCTGCGTCACTGATTTATGTAGGGGATTATTTATATGATATTCAAGCGGCGAAAAATGCGGGGATGAAGTCGGTTTTTATTAATCATAATAAGCAGCCTGATTATCAATCTCAGGCTGATTTTATTGTGAATGATTTACTGCAATTACAACAAGCGATTTTGGCGTCTAATAGCTAGTTAACTCGCTACTTTAGGGGCATGATTGGGATTGGTTTGTAACTTTTTTTGGACAAAAAGTGGGTTAGTAACGCCGCACTAAGCGGACTAAAATTGTGGGTTAGAATGCGTAGCAAAGCTAAACGTAACTCGCTGTTTTAGTTCAATTTAAACACCTTACTACACGTGCTATACAGTGACCCAAAAAAAGTTCCTCATGGCTTTCTTTTTCTAAGTCTTTCCATGTAATCTTTGCTTGGTATTTTAATGGAGAGCCTAAGCATATTGCAGCGATTAACTTAACTCTGGTATTTGGCTTCATTTCTGGATGTGGGAATTTCTCTTCTACATCACTACAAAGTGGACTGTTTTCACAGTCAACAAGCTCAAACCTGACGTCAAATGCAGAGCCTTGCCCTGTATTGGAAATATAGAAAGAATATGACTTTCCTAATTTAGTTAACGATACATTAAATTTAGGCTTTATTTTGTCAGCCTTTTCTAATTCGATACTTTCAATTTGAAGCTTAGAAAGCTCAGCAGTGACCCTTTCTAGTTCTAGTTGTTCTTTAGCCAGTTTACGAGTTCGGATTAATGAAACTGAAGAAACCACTATAGCCAGTAATGAAACAAGACTACTTATAATTTCGTATTTGCTCATTTATTTAAACCCCTTGAACGCTTTCTTTAACATATTTTCAATTTCTTTTTTAGCTTCTGGAATAATGACTTCCTTAGCTTGCTCAATACCTACCTCTTTAAGGTCTGCCAGCATCATTTCAAATTTACAATGATTACATTTAACAAAGTCATCATCTTGTACATTATCAGGTTGTTCAAATTCAGTTTCACCACACTGTGGACATTGAATCTGTATGCTTTCAGTTTTGATCATGGCAACTCCGAATGTACGTGTAACGCCGCAATAAGCGGACTAAAATTGCGGGTTAACATGTGTAGCAAAGCGAAGCGTAACCCACTGTTTTAGTTCCGTTATAACTACCTTGCTATACGTTTAACTAAAAAAGCAATCGTACTGATTTTGACCAACAACATTCAAGAAATCTTCTAGATGTTTGACTGTTGCTACAGGTTCATATACATGCCATTTAAGATCAGATTTTTGCCAATAGATCTTCCACACTTTTTGCGTTTTCACATATGTAGCTTTCGCAATCGGAATATCTAATTTTTCCGATGGATTTCTAAAGTTAGCTCTAATTTCAAATAGCACAACGCTTTGATTTTCAATTTGATAACTAATATCAAGCTGGTCTCTTACATGAACAGGAGGCCGATGCTCATCAATAAACTTATCTAACTCTTTCTCACAACGCTTTATTTCAAACTCACTGATTGCCATAATAAAACTCATCTCTCTGAATGACGTATAACGCCTCAATCAGCCGCCGCGTCAGCGGTCGGTTGAATTGACTTGTTATATCTAAACTCCAATCTAGCCCAATACATTCCCAAAGTAATAGGTATTACAATTGAGGAGTAAACTGTCCACCTGTATGCCTCAATATCTATAACTGTTTTGGCTAGTAAAACGGAAGAAAATGCACAGGTCATACTCAAAATAAATAAAGTAAGCTTTTCACTCACACCTTTTTGTTTTAATTTTTCAAAAAACTGCCTAAAGGATTTTGCGTAAAACACCAACAAAATGAAACTCAAGGTAAGAGTAATTGCGAGCTTTATAGTAGATCTTTCAGAAGGATAGCTTTCTTTTATTTCAGATATTCCAGCTATTCTAGATGCAACTGATGGATAGTTTTTTGATGATGATACTATTTCAAGTGAAAACTCCTCTTCAGAATTAAACAAGAAGGGGTTTACTAAAACACTTTCACCTTCAACCAAATAATCCAAGGAAAGGTTAGTTGGTATCTTTTCCTTAGCTTTTACAGATAGGATTTCGCCGTCAAATTTAATCTGTATTGGCTTCTCATAATCACTTACCATTATTGGCTCCGTCCCTGTATTTGTTAATTTCACCAAATAGAGATAGGCCTCTTTAACCTGTTTTTCTTTTATGGATATTTCTAGCTCATCAACTCCATCTAGCGCGCCAACTAAATCGGTTTTTGAGACCACCTCAAATACAACAATTCGTTCCGGAATAGAGTTAAAATACAGCGCGATAGGAATTACTACACCTAAGAAAGCTAGTGCTATAGAAATGATCCATTTGTTTTTTTCAGTCATAACGCGCTCATGTAATTAGAAGATATAACAGCTTATTATCCAGCGTCTCGGATAAATCCCTGCTTATAATTAATTTTAAATTCAATTTATCATGTAACTTACTGATGTAAAAGAACTAATACCTACTTTATTGGCCGCATTAAGGTTAATCACTCCGCAAAGTTGAGCCTGAACATTTATCGGGTCCATTGTTACTCAATATGAATAAGATAAACCCATGAAATATATAAGTTAAACTTTCAACCTCAAATTTATCGATGCCAATTGACCTGATTTTGGCTTCGATAATAATGAAAAATTCTTAGAGGATTAATATAACTGCGTTAATACACAGTGATATTAAGCTTTAAACTTCATTTATATTGGCCCCGTTACAGCAGGCCATTACTTCAATCTAACCAATTGCCTGCCGCAGGTGATGTATAGGATATACAAATGTCGCGATCACATGGTCAATGATGTTCCCGACATCATCATGACATTTCCCAAATCCCTATGGGTCAGATGTGAAAGAGCGACCTTATGTGCAAGCACTACTGTGACACGCTGCATTCTTTATATAAATCAAAAGGTCCCTGAAAGCTCTGCCAAAACAAATAACATCCTTGTTAAACGGCCAGTTCGGCATCCATGCCTCTCGCTCAGAACGTTTCACACTGTGAAACTTCGCCATGTCATGGACGGTCACAGCTGCGCTTACACCGGAATTTTCATATCTTCGATTTAGCCTCATATATTGCGGCAAGTAAAAGCTAAAGAGTTGAAGATCTATTTGCCTCCGACTCAATTTGAATTGAGGACGCAGAGAAAATAGCGTGATGCTCACATGAATGTGAGCATAGCTTTCGCGGTGCAGGGTCACTCCTTAGCATCCATGCCACCGTGACATTTGTAAATCCATTTACTTCAGACTCACCATCGGAAGCGTTAGCATTTTCACTCTTTATAATAAACAGGGGCCGAAGTTAGCAACAAACGAAGTCAGAAGCTGGATCAATCCCCGTCGAAAATTATGCGCTTTTCAGCATTTTTCGTCGGGGGGCTGAGGGATTGTTAAGGGGGACAAGCAGTTTCCCCCTTGACTCTGGTGTGGGCGAAGCGCCACGACTTTGATTTTTACATGGCAAAATAAATTGAGGGCAAGTGTGAATGTGAAAAAACCACAATGTTAATCCAAACAGAGTTTGGAAACAGAACCCTTCTATAGCTGAACCTTTTAACCCGATTCAACGTAATAACGTAATGAGGTAAATAAACAATCAGATGAGATATAAACCACCAACTAGGAGAAATGAATGAACCCACTACATCCAAAAAAGTTACTTCATAGTAAGTGGACTAAGGTCAATGTGACCGAAAAGCTAAAACACTTTTCGGTCATCAAAGTCAGTTTTGATGAACAACAAAACGTGATTGAATGCTTGATTAGAGCAGAGCTAAACGGTCAAGAATTTGCTATCAATTGGCGCGAGTTAAAACAAACCAGCCAGTGGTTACAAGGCTGGAAGTAATCATAAAAAATCACAAATCTCAGTTAACGGTTTCTTGTGTAAAGCATGCTCTGGTACCGTAGCATTCTCATCAGGATAACCAGCCACAATCAGCATATAGGGGCGCTCATTGTCATTATCTCGGCCACATACTTTACTTAAAAACGACATAGGTTTGGGAGTGTGAGTTAAGGTGCCAAGGCCTGCATTGTGCAGCGCCTGAATTAAAAAACCTGTGGCGATGCCTACCGACTCATGCACGTAATAATTCTGCTTTTGCTCACCATTATCTTCGCTGCGTTTTTTAGAAAACACCGCAATTAACCAAGGGGCGGTTTCTAGATAAGGTTTGCTGGCATTAGTGCCTAATGGCTTTAAATTATCGAGCCACTCTTCACCGCCGCGACCGGCATAAAACGCTTGTTCAATGGCTTCTGCTTGCTGGCGAATTTGCGCTTTAATCTCAGGGTTGCTGATGGCGACAAAGTGCCACGGCTGATGATTGGCGCCATTGGGCGCGGTTCCTGCCGCTAAAATACATTGCTCAATAACCTGCTGAGGAACCGCTCTATCAGAGAACTTACGTATCGAATGACGGCGTTTTACATTTTGATAGTTTTGCTGCGCCCGTTCAATCATCTCTGCTTGGCTATATTCGATGAAATCTGTCAGTGGTAAGTGAGCTTCGGTCATGTGTGTTCCTTATTATTTTAGTTAGCACGGTTTGAGTCTTGTTCTATTTATCGGCTTATCAATTTATCGTCCGTTAACCATCGTTATAGCTTCATGAGCAAGTAGCCGCTAAAGCTCTTTAGAATATAAGGGCTTAATCATATGGCTATAAAGCAAGCTGGCTACGGCCTGTGATGCATAAAGCACCAGCTTACATTGTATATTTACAACTAAAAACTCAACTATTTAAAGTCAAAAACGCTAGCAGCACACATCCGACCAGCACAATGGCTCGAACTCCTTAGCTGGCGATCATTTTTATTTTAATGCTGCTAACTCTTGGGCATAATCAGCAACCCTTTTACTCAAGTTGGCAAACAAAAACCTCACACCAACAGCGTAATCACAACCAACTTTTTATTTGGAACGCAAAATTAACACATTTTTAAAATGGAAGTTACCAGCTACAGAACCGTTAAGCAGATTCAAATAAAACACGATAATAAAAATTAAAGGTTTACATGAATTTTACCATCAAGCATAAGATCAGTTTCTTCGTCTTCATTTCATTATTCGCCATTATAGCTGTTGGATATAAAGGTATCGATTTAGTCGAGCAGAAAATGCTCGAAGCCAAAAAGGTCCAACTACAAGTACAAGTCGAATCGGTCGAAAGTCTACTTAAATCGGTTTATCAAAAAGTGCAAACCGGGGAGCTTGCAGTTGATGAGGCAAAGCAAGACTTTTACCTTACCCTACAAAACCTCAGTTATGGTCATGACGGTTATTTCTTCGCATTCACTTCCGACATGATCCTTCGCGCATCCCAAAAAGGCGCAAAAGTAGCGGTTAATATCGCCCATGTCCAAGACAATGATGGCGGCTACCTGTATCAAGAGATTTTGGATGGCACCCGAAATCGTGATAATCGCGGCTTTGTTGAATATGACTTTAAACGCGTTGCCAATGGTAAACCTGAACCCAAGTTATCTTACTCATTAATGTTTCAGCCATGGGATTTAGTGGTGGGAACGGGTATTTATATTAGCGATATTAATGAGACAGCAAACAAAACAATGATGACGATGGCGTTAGTTGTCGGTGTTATTCTGGCTATCTTGCTCAGTATTTCATTTTTCATTATTAAAGCGATAACGGGACCGATTAATAATATTCAAGCGGTGATGCTAAAAGCAGAGCACGGTGATATGACACAACGTATTGTGATTGACAAAGAGCATGATGAGCTGGGTCAGCTAAGTAAATCAATCAATGCGATGTTAAGTCAGTTTCATCAGCTACTCGATAGCTTAAATGTCTCATCTAAAACACTGTCGAGCGCATCAGAAGGGCTCTCTGTTATTGCGGCACAAACTAATCGAAGTGTTTCAGATCAAACGGGTGAAATCCAAACGGTAGTCAGTGCTATTGAGCAAATGTCTGTGACAATCAAAGAGGTTGAAGGTAACACCCTTAACGCTGCGAGTGCCACTGCAGAAGCCAGCGACATGATTAATGGCGCAAGTGATATGGTTGCAGATACCATCACATTAATAAATAACACCTCCCATAGAATTGATGAAGCCAGCGCGGTTGTCGATGAGCTTAAGCAGGGATCCGCAGAAATTGCCCAGGTACTCAATGTGATTACCAGCATTTCAGATCAAACCAATTTACTCGCCTTAAACGCGGCGATAGAAGCTGCTCGTGCTGGTGAAGCTGGTCGCGGTTTTGCAGTGGTTGCTGATGAAGTTAGAAGCTTAGCCCATAGTACCCAAAACTCGACTGTGGAAATCAGCAAAATCATTGAGACCCTGCAACACTTAGCTCAAAGTGCAGCCAGTAGCATGAATGCAGGTAAAGAAGCTACCAATCAAACCATAGAGGCAGCGGCTAGAACGGATCAAAACTTAAAATTAGTGGTGCAGCATGTAGACAACATTAACCAAATGACTGAACAAATTTCTTCGGCAACGACTGAGCAATCAGCGGTTTCTGATGAAGTAGCTCGCGCTATGGTCAACATTAGTAATATTTCACTGGAAACAGGTCAAGCAAGTGAGCAAACCAGCCATGAAAGTGAGAATGTGAAATTACTGTCAGAGCAAGTTGATAAAAATATTGCTAAATTTACGATTTAATCGCCTCAAATGAATAACAGATAAAGCAGCGATACAGGGTGTTCTACACGCCCTGTTGCTGCTTTTTTTTGAAATCAGCTAAGGTGATTTGTAATGCTTCAATCGCCGTTGTGGTATCTATTTTATTTTCTTCAAGTAACTGAATTAAATCGACCGCAAGTTGAATGGCTTTAGGCGCATCATTCAAGGCTGATGGTTGCGGAGTTTCTGTGGTCATTTGCGTTATCCAATATGTAAAGTAGGCCTAACCATACGCACATAATGATTGCGCTATGGCTCAGCCGATATGTTAACTCAGTAATTGTTGTTGGCCTGCGGTTTATGGTAAGACTTTAGCTGGCTGCTTTGTTATAAAACACATTAACTCGCAATTAAAGTGAAAAGTTAGCAATGGCTTTTTGAATGCCCACCACATCAGTGCCTTTTTTTAGCTCTTTAACTATGGGTTGCTCTGTGCCTGAAATATAAATTTTCAGCTCGGCATCCATATCAAAGGTACCTGCGGTTTCAACAATAAAGTGAGTCATCGATTTATAAGCAATTGAATGATAACTCACCTTTTTGCCCGTCATGCCTTGTTTGTCGATTAAAATAAGCCGTTTGTCGGTGAACACAAACATATCGCGGATCAATTTATAACCCAGATGCACTGACTCATTGTCAGCCAAAATTGGCGCAAGCTCTTGCTCTAATTCTGCTAAATCAACTTCTGACGAGTTACCTAATATCGCATCAAATAATCCCATAACGTCTCCCTGTTTTTATGTTTTCAAACTGAATGGTCAGCTTATTCATTATATTTATGCCACAAAATACTGCGCTATCTTGATGATATTAACAAGCTTATTCCATGCTAAAACCAATACTTATAAATGTTCAATAGCAGCTGCTATGGACTAATAACCCTGCAATTACCTATGCAACTACCTATGCAACTACCTATTCAACTACCTATTCAACTACCTATGCAGCAGCGCTTTTGCGCACTTATTTTGAGCCGTATTAACAAGCTTATTCCATGCTAAAATCTCTACTTATAAAAAAGAGTCAACATGCTGGCTTGGTACTTTAGGAAAAATATGAATGCTGCAATAATTGGTGCCACAGGGCTTATTGGTGCAAATGTGTTACTTGGATTACTGGCTGATGAGCGCTACCAGCAAGTAATGGTTTTAGGTCGACGTCTGCCACAACTGGCTGAAGGCACCCACGGCATCGACAAGCTCAGCTTTATTCAATGCCAGCTAGAAGACATCCCCAGTTTATCCATTCCGATCGACATCGATCATGCATTTTGTTGTTTAGGCACCACCATTAAGCAAGCGGGTAGCCAAGATAATTTTAAAAAAGTAGATGTGACTGCAGTTATTGATTTCGCTAAGTTAATCCAACAACATCAACTTAGCAGAAACCGTTCAAAGCCATGGTCTTTTTCAGTGGTCACGGCATTAGATGCCAATGCAAATTCAAGCATTTTTTATAATCGTGCTAAAGGTCAGGTACAGCAAGCCTTAGTCGCGCTTAACCTACCTAAACTAATGATATTTCAGCCAAGCTTGTTATTAGGGGAGCGTGCGAGTCAGCGAACCTTAGAAGATATAGGGCAAAAGTTTTTTGCTATTGCCTCTGGGGTATTTATCGGCCCTTTAGCCAAGTACAAACCCATTACAGGCAAGCTTGTGGCAGACAACATGCTGGCTGTTGCAATAAAAGATGAAGAGTTAGTCACTGATGCCGAATTAGTTAATGACACTAAGCTAGATAAAGTCGAGGTTAGGATTATTGATAATAAACAGATGCATCGACTGGTTAACTGAGGTTTGTCCCAAAGCTTATTTCAAATTTTTAAAAAAATCTAAATCAAGGTCGTGGCGCTTCGCCCCTTCTTTTGTAAAGAGCAGACTAAAAGGGTATCAACAGCAATACCCTCTATACTCTTTATTAAAGAATTAGGCCCGCAGCCCCAACGAAAAATGCTGAAAAGCGCATGTTTTCAACGGGGATTAATCCAGCTTTTAACTTCATTTTGAGTCCGCTTCGGCAAGCTACAAAAATCACTAACGCTTCCGATGGGGCGTCCCTTCCCCTCGAAAGCTAGCCAGACATCCATGCCTGGACTCACGTAATTTTCTTGCTTACCTCAATTCAAATTGAACATTCAAAGAAGATCAAAAGCACCCACGCAACTTGAGTAATTTAGCTTTTAAAGTTGTCACGAATACAGTCAAATCGAAGAGACAATAATCCCAGTGTAGATGCAGCAGCGAGCTTCCAAAACATGGATGTTTTGGCAGAGCTTACAGGGACGTACTTGCAGCGTCTCGCAGTTGTATCTGCACATAAGCCTGCGGCAGGCAATGGATTAGATGGAAGTGATGGATTACAGTAATTGCCCCAATATAAACGAAGTATAAAGTTGGTGGCTGTAACGCATTTATGCCCCAAAAGGTATTTGAAATGGATATATCCCGAAGCTTAGCAGTTTTTATTTACCCTCAATAATCTAATATAACATTCAATAGAATGGCCAAATTATCTATACCACTACACACCGTGTACGTTTACGACTGGTTGAATCTGAGGGTTTCATAGATAAGTCTCCAAACTGTCAACTTATCTCAGGACGGGACAGAGCAACGAAAAAAGGCGCAAGTGATCACTTGCGCCTTTTGTTGTTAGGGTCTCTATTTGGGATAGATTTATATGCTTACTTTTTAGCGTGGAACGCTTTCGAAACGGCAAAACTGTCTTCGAACCAGTTCCAGCTTTTTACCTTACCATTTTCAACGTGTACACGCACAGCCCAGCTGAATTTTCCAGTGTCGGCTCCCGACTCCGTTGCAATCGCGCTCATGCTACCCATAAAAACGGCTTGGTCGCCATTAACGAAGCTATAGTCTGTAGTCCAGCTTGTGGTTTTCAGGCCTGCACCAAAACGAGGAAGAAAGGTATTAAGGACAGTCTCTTTTGTTTCCCAATTGCCGATCCAAGGTATTTGGTTGTCGCCTTCATTATGCCAAACAAAGTCATCAGACATTAGCGCATTGAGTTTTTCCATGTCACCCGAACCTGCAGCCCATAAAAAAGCTTGAGCAGTTTCTAGAGTGTTGGATGGTTGTGTTGTGCTTTCTGTGTCTGCAAAAGCAGTCGTCAGCTTGAACATTGAGAGTAAGCAGATAAGCAAAAGGGGTGACTTATTTTTTAACATTTTGATTTCCTTTTAATTGAACTTAAATACATAAAGCACTTAACAAACAACACGATAACCATCACAACACATCAAAACAACTATAATATATATGAATAAAATCGATTATTTGTCGCTTAACGGGCATAGTTTTCGAACCTTTTGACCGTTCTTGAAGAGAATTCGGTTTCAAAGGCAGCTGAACGACTTGGGGTTACTCAATCTGCCGTCAGTCATACACTAGACAAACTGCGAGTGACCTTTGATGACCCACTTTTTGTGCGCTCTGGACTAAGTATAGACGCTACCCGAAGGGAGTGGGTAGGATTGAAAAACAAACCTTTGTAGATACATATAGTAAAGTAGCTTTTGCTGGATTTGGACATGTGGTGTAAATTGTAAATCACGCATAAAAGTTCAAGCACTCTGAGCAGGAATGCCCAGATTTAGCCTTACTAAAGTTAATTTATAGATTGCTAATTTAGTAAGATCTCTGGCAAGGTTTATGTCCAAAAATGAGTTTCAACCTTTACAGTCTGCAAATAACCAGCTCGATTTGAGCTAAAACAAAAAAACGCTAATCGCTTGGTTCAATCCCAAGTCGATTAGCGTTTTTTTGTTGTCATTATCGTTTCAAAAGCGTTTTCCAATTCCTTTCAAACGATAACAGTCCTTTCTAACGATACCAGTCCTATTAAGCTTCTTTGGCTAAATGCTTATATAAACCTTGGTATTCAGCACAATCTTGCATTAAGTCTTCATGGGTGCCACTGGCGGCAATCAGCCCATTATCCAGCATATGAATTTGATCCATTTCAGCCATGGCGGTGAGTCTGTGGCTGATCATCAGTAAGGTTTTACCTTCAGCAAACGTAAACAGTAAGCGTAAAATTTCCCGTTCAGTGCGTTTATCAAGCCCTTCGGTTGGCTCATCAAGCAATAAAATAGGCGCATCACGCAGTAATGCACGAGCCACCCCAATTCGGCGCTGTTCGCCACCTGATAACTGACGCCCGCCGTCACCAATCCAGCTGTCTAAACCAATTTCTTCACCGCGATCTGTAGCCGTTACGGACTCAAGTAACGTGCCTAAGCCCACTTGCTTTAACACTGCGATTAAGCGCTGATCATTGGCCTTTTTCTTTTGCCCCTCAACATAAGGTAAGGCAATGGTTAAGTTATCGCGTACTGTGCCAGCAAATAAATGCACCCGCTGACTCACCACTGTCATCGCGTTGCGTAATGACACTTCGTCATAGTCAGCAATATCATGACCTGATAATCTGATTTGACCTTGTTGCGGCATCCACTCACGGGTGATCAGTGCAAGCAAGCTTGATTTACCACAGCCCGTTGGCCCAAGTAAGGCCACTTTTTGGCCTTGGGTTATATGTAAATTAACCCCGGTTAAAATTGACCGCTCAGCTTGATAGCCAAAGTGAATGTCGTTTAACTCAAGTTCTGTAGCAGCTAATTCACCCCCTTGAAATTGGCGCTCACCGTACTGAATATCCCCTTGCTGATCGGTAATTTCAGTAATACGTTTAGCCGATAACACACAGCTAGATAAATGCTGAAACGCCCCAGAGATTGGCATCATCATTTCAATTGACGCCATAGTAGCAAACACCATTGTCGCCATTAAGGGGCCTGGCGGCACCTGCGCACCAACGCCTTGTCCAGCAAGATATAACATCATTACCACAGCAAAACCGTTCACCGCAATCAATAGCCCTTGGCTAAAACCAGTAATATTGGCCATGGCTGTTTGGCTGTTAAATAAGGCTGTTTCAGCATCACGTAATTTTTGTCTATAACGATCATTAGCTGCAAAAATGCTTAATTCAGCTTGTCCCTGAATAACATCAAGGATTAACACTCTAAAGTGGCGCTTAGCATCTACCACAGCCTCACCAGGTTTTCTGCCTAAGCGATAGAATATCAATGGCAGCACAATCCATACACTCAGCAACAAACCACATAGGCTTAACGCTAGGGTTAAATCAAACCAAGATAAAAATGCATACAAGGCAATGATGGTCAATAACGACGCTGTCATTGGCACCAGTAAGCGTAAATACAAATGATCTAAGGTATCGATATCGGCCACTAGACGGTTAAGCATGTCGCCTTGTCGTAACCCTTGCAGATTACTGGCACTAAGCGGAAACAGCTTTTTCCAAGACCAAACCCGTAAATCCGTAAGTAATTTAAAGGTCGCCTCATGGGTAGCTAAGCGCTCACCATAACGACTTGCGGTGCGGGCAATAGAGAAAAAACGCACCCCACCAGCAGGAGTAAAAAAGTTAAAGGCTAATGCCGTGGCTGCAGTTAAACCCGCGATGGCGGTTGCGGATAAAAACCAGCCCGATAATGACAATAAACCGATACCCGCAAGGATAGTAGTACAGGTAAGAAACAAGCCAATGGCCATCATCAGCCATTGGCGTTTAAACAATTTAAGGAACGGATATAAAACTTGCATTATTTATCCTCCTTAGTGCCAATGCTCTGCGCCATTTCGGCTTGGTTATTTACGTTTGCCGCGTCAGTATCAGATTCAGCAGTAATAAACAGTGATAAACCATCATCTTGTTGCTGCATTGATTTGAATAAACCCGGTTGCTGGCTGAGGGTTTTATAGTCGCCTTGTTGCACAAGGTTGCCATTATCAATCACTAAAATATTATCCATATCTTGTAGCTGGTCTAATCGATGGGTGATCATCAAGCTGGTTTGCTGCAACTTGGCTTGATTAAGGGCGGCGCTAACCAGTTGCTCACTTTGGTTATCAAGACTGGCGGTGGGCTCATCCAACAAGAATAAGCTCGCAGGTTGCGACAACGCCCGCGCAAGGGCAATACGCTGAGCTTGTCCCACTGAAATACCCGCTGATTGGTCACTAATAATGGCATCAAGCCCTTGGGGATGAGCCTGAACAAAATCAGCAATATTGGCTTGTTGCAGTAACGCCATAATCTCAGCATCGCTGAGCTGTGCGTTGCCTAGGCTGACATTATCGCGGATAGAGCCATGGAACAACTGCGGGTCTTGACCTAACCAAGCAAGCCTTGAGCGCCAATAGTTTTTATCAAGTAAACTCAGCTCAGCGGCATTAATTTGCAGTGAACCTCTGTAAGGTAAAAAGCCCAGCAAGGCATTTAATAAACTGGTTTTACCGGCGCCACTTGGGCCAACAATAGCAATATGTTCGCCGGCTTTAATGCTAAATGAAATCGGCCCTAATAAGGGTTTTCCCTCTAAGGTGAGCACTTCAAGATCTGTTGCGGTGATCACAATTTTACTGAGATCGGTGTTTCGCAGCTGGCCAGTTTGCTCGCTAAAGTTTTCGTCAACTTGCTTTAATGGATTAGGATGTTCAAGAAGTTCTACCAAGGCTTCTGCTGCACCAATGGCTTGTGCTTTAGCATGGTAATGGGTGCCTAAATCACGTAATGGCTGAAAAAACTCTGGCGCTAAAATCAGCACAAACATACCGGTAAATAAACTAATTTTAACCCCATAATGACCAAAATTAAGGTGCTCTAGGTAGCTAAAGCCAAAATACACCGCCAGCACAGCGATAGATAGCGCGGCAAAAAACTCCAGTACCGCCGAACTTAAAAATGCCATTCTCAGCACTGACATAGTGCGTTGCCTAAAGTCTTCTGAGCCAGTTTCGATTTGCTTTACTTCAGCTTCTGCGCGGTGAAACAGCTTGAGGGTACTTATGCCCTTTAAGCGATCCATAAAATGGCCGCTTAAACGTGACAGCGCGCTGAAGTTTTTACGATTAGCATCGGCGGCGCCCATGCCCACTAAAATCATAAACATGGGGATCAACGGCGCTGTGGCCAGTAAGATCAGCCCTGAGGCCCAATTGAGCGGAAATACCGCCACTAAAATAATTAGCGGAATAAACGCTGCCAGCATCATTTGCGGTAAATATTTAGCATAAAAATCGTGCAGATCTTCAACTTGCTCAAGAACCACACTGGCCCATGCCCCTGCTGGTTTACCTTTAATAAAAGCTGGACCTAAATCGGTGAGCTTATTGAGCACAGCTTCACGAATGTCGCCACGAAGGCGTTTACCCGCTTCAAAACTCAAACGCTCTCTAGCATATGCCAGCACCGCTCTGACTAGAATTAAACTAATTAAAGCGCCAAATTGCAGCGTAAAACTGCCCATGGGTAATTCCAGCATGATCACCCCATGGAGGATGGTCGCCAACAAGTAAGCTTGGGCAACAATTGCCACCCCATTAGCGGCCCCGGTAAAAATGGCTAATTTAAGGAAAATACCACAAGATGATTTCTGCGATTTAAGCCAGTGAGTGAGGGACTTTTCTAAAGTTTTATCCATTAGATTCCTGAAGAGAAATACGCCTAGATTGGCGCAGTAAAGTGTGGAAAATTGCCGCAGTATCGCAAGCTAAAGCCCTAGATTACAGCCGCCACCTTAGAAGTGTTAACTGACTCACACAATACTAATAAAAATTATAGTAGGTAAAGCTTATTAACCTTGTTTAGAGGGTTAAAAGATCTGCTTAAAAACCACAGCGGCTTTGATGACCAGAGCCATAAAAACTCCCCATGACTAAAACCATAAACATTGCTACGTTCAAATATTAACCATTGACAAATACCCTAATTCTACCCACATTTAGTTAGTCCTTTTTAATGACTAAAAATTCACTGTGGAGATGCAATTAAATGCAATTTGATCTTCCTGCGCTGCGGGCCCAAGCATTTGATTATTTATTTGATGCTGTGGTGGTCACCGACACTGAAGGTGTTGTGATCGATTGGAACGCAGGTTCTCAATCTTTATATGGCTATAGTAAAGCCGAGATACTGGGTCAACACGTCAGTATTTTGCATTCGCCGGAGGATACTGAATCTATCACCGAACAAGTGATGTCTGCAGTGGCCAAGCATGGCAAGTGGAGCGGTGAAATTCGCTTTAAACATCAAGATGGCACCATAGGCTGGATTGAGTCCATGTGTATCCCGCTGTTTGATGAGCAACAGCAGTTTCTCGGCGCACTCGGCATCAACCGCGATATCACCAAACGCATTGAAGATGCCCAGCGGTTATTAAACCTTGCCTATTACGATCAACTCACCCAAATGCCCAATCGTCACTTACTCACTGACAGAGTCGGACAATATATCGAAAGAGCCAAACGCAATAACAGTCGTTTTTGTCTGTTTTATATTGATTTAGACGACTTTAAAAAGGTCAATGACAGCCTTGGTCATAACGAAGGTGATCAAGTGCTAATAGAAGTGGGCCGCAGGTTAAATGCCCAAGTCAGAGATGCTGACACCATTGCTAGAATGGGTGGTGATGAGTTTGTCTTAATGATTGAAGGCATTCACGACAACAACGACATTGCCGCAGTGGCAGATACCTTAATTGCATGTTTATATAAGCCCTTTCAATTGGGCGAACAATCGGTAAACGTTAATTGCAGTATTGGTATCGCCACTTACCCTGATTCGGGTGAATGCTTTGATAGTTTGATTAAATCAGCTGACTTTGCCATGTACAAATCCAAGCGCCAAGGCGGAGCAACCTATCGTTTTAGCTAGCCTTATCAGGCTGCTGATTTAGCTACTGGCTTTAGCAACAGGCTTTAGCAAGTCGCTTAAGATGTTGGCTCAGTTGGCGCAATCGCACCAAATTTCACTAACACATGCCAGATTAACTTCAACTGCTGTAACTGCTGTGCTTGCTTACCGCGCTCACTCCATAACATTGGCTTTAAGGTGAGATCCATTGCCGCTTTGCCAATTAATTGTGCGGTGATTAAGCCGTCTTTCGCAATTGCTTGAGCAAGTACTGGCATATCAGGGCCACGAAAATCTTTTGGCACGCTATCAACTGTTAATTGATAACCCTGATGCCACAGCAATCTGATGTCATATTCCTCACACAGGGCTTGCATGCAATCCCCCACTTCAGTGAGTTTAAAACTTGGGTCTGCCACCAGATAAGCAATATCATCATCCAGTGATACATCACCGTGGATCTGCGCTTCGATATAATGATCAAGATTACCTAAGGGCTGGCGAGCAAAGCGTACATTAACTTCCATAGGCAGCTGCTGTAAATGCGTAATAATCTGCGCTGGTTTGATATTAGCCAGCCCCAGCGCATAATGGCGCTCAAAACTTTCACTAAGTAACGCCGCTAAAATCACTTCAAAACACTGCAGCGTGCCCTTTTCTTTTGGCAAGCGATATGAATCCATATAACTAAAACTGCAGCGAGATAACACTTGGGGCTTTGTAATGAAGTAACAACTACCAAAACGGGGTGCTGGGCCTAGTGGGCAAAAACCTAAATCTAAAGCGCCATATTTAGGCCGATGTTTTACCCCAGAGTAGCATTGACCAAACAGTTGGTTCTCCCAATGATCTCGAGGGCCACCTAATTCAGGTGATAACTGGCCATTGGAGATATGAGTCTCAAACTGGGTTTTATAATAGCCATCTTTTAATAGCCCAGCAGCCACACTGAGCCCGCGACTATCAATGCGATCGGGATGAAAATGCAGTGCCACTTGGCCGTGGGCATGTAACTTTTTCATTCCCTGCTGCACATCTTGGCTGGAAATATTAGACATCAGCAAAATATTTTTAATCACCGAACAGGCTTGTTCACGAAGGCAAGCCAGCGTTTTTTCAATATGAACTTGCGCGGCAAACTGCGGTTTCATTTATCGCGACTCCATTCGGTAAGTGATTGTATTTCATTGTATGTTAAATAGCCGACTTTGCCATCAAAGATTAATCCTTATTCATCGATTTCGGCCATTGTGCTGAGTGAAAGTACCGCTAACACCAGCGTTAGCTGTGGATGCCATGCCCTAAGGCCAAGGGTTAAATTGGCGATTTATTAGCACTTATGCACCTATTCAGGTAAGCTTCACGCCCGCCACATTCTGGCTCCCATTTATTGTAAACAACGTTAGCGTTGACCAAAGAGATCATTCTATGAGTTTTGCCTCCCTTGGCTTAAGTGCAGCAATTTTAAAAGCTGTTGAAAAACAAGGCTATGACACGCCTTCCGCTATTCAAGCACAAGCGATCCCTGCTGTACTTGAAGGCAAAGATGTTATGGCTGCAGCACAAACCGGCACCGGCAAGACAGCAGGTTTTACCCTGCCACTACTAGAATTACTTTCAAAAGGTCAACGTGCACAGCGCGGACAAGTTAGAGCCTTGGTATTAACTCCAACACGTGAATTAGCCGCTCAAGTTGCTGAAAGCGTGTCAACGTATGGCGCAAACTTACCGCTAAAATCTGCAGTGGTATTTGGGGGCGTATCTATTAACCCGCAAATTGCAGCACTAAGAAATGGCGTTGATGTTTTGGTGGCGACACCGGGTCGATTATTAGATTTATGCCAACAAAAAGTATTGAGCTTTAGTCAGCTTGAAGTGCTTATTTTGGATGAAGCCGACAGAATGCTGGATATGGGCTTTATTCGTGACATTAAGAAAATCTTAGCCATGTTGCCAAAGCAACGTCAGAACTTAATGTTCTCAGCCACCTTCTCAGATGAAATTCGCGAGCTGGCTAAAGGCTTAGTGAATAACCCAGTTGAAATTTCAGTAACGCCACGTAACGCAACAGCGAACACGGTTGATCAAGCGGTATACGCCATTGATAAAAGCCGTAAAGCTAAAATTCTAACCAAGCTAATTAAAGAAAATGATTGGCATCAAGTGTTAGTTTTTTCACGCACCAAACATGGCGCCAACCGCTTAGCAAAAAACCTAGAAGCTGATGGCATTAAAGCGGTTGCTATTCATGGTAACAAGAGTCAAAGCGCTCGTACTAAAGCTTTAGCTGACTTTAAAGCGGGCACTGCACAAGTGATGGTGGCCACCGATATCGCTGCCCGTGGTATCGATATTGACCAACTGCCATTTGTGGTTAACTTTGACTTACCGAATGTGCCTGAAGATTATGTGCATCGTATTGGCCGTACTGGCCGTGCGGGTGCATCTGGTCAAGCGGTATCATTAGTGAGTGATGAAGAAGTCAAATTACTGCATGATATTGAGCGTCTTATTAAGCGCGTAATTGAACGTAAACAGATTGCCGGTTATGAAGCATGTCATACTTTGCCTGAGCCGAATTTGAATCGCGCTGGTGGCCACAACAGCAACCATAAAAAGCCGAACCCAAATCGCCGTAAGCATGCGAGCCAAAACAGCAGTGATAGATCAGGTAAACCAGAATCTAGACATAGCTCGCGCCAGAATTCGCGCGCTGATGCCTCGGCAAATTCAACAGCGGCTAAAAAGCCACAACGTCGCCGCCAAGGTAACAATAGCGCCAATAGCGCAGCTTCTGGCAGTGTGAATCCTTACGCTAATGCAAGACCTAAGTCCCGTGACTAGTGCTAATCGCTAAAGCGAGTTCTCGATGAATTAGCTCAATAAAAAAGGTATGAAGACAATAGTTTTTATACCTTTTTTTTGGGATTTTTTGTTGAGCACTACGATACTAGGGGAAGAGCGACACTGATTAATATGCTATCCGGAGTCGATAACGGTCAAGCGACAGCTACATAGAATCAACAGTACTGAGCTTTACATCAACAGCACTGAGCCATAAATAGATATAAAAAAGCGAGTTTAGTATTAACTAAACTCGCTTTCAATTCAGTGAGTAACGCTAGCGCTACCGACTCAAAATAATATCTACAAGAACCAAGCGCGGTAGGTTTTACCTTTTAAACGGCCTTTAGTGATCTTGTTAAGTGCCTTTTTAGACGCGGTGCGTTTCACTGCCACAAATGAACGGATATCGGTCACTTTAATTTTGCCAATGTCTGCGCCATCAATGCCATTTTCGCCAGTTAAACCACCAACGATATCGCCAGGGCGAACCTTATGCTTCTTACCTGCATCGATTTGAATGGTAACCATCTCAGCTTCAAGTGGCATTTTCGTTAACGCACTCATGGCTGGTAATGCTTCACCGTCGATTTCGCGGCCAATTAGCTCACCGATTTCAACCATACGATGACCATCTTCATGACTATAGAAAGTGTAAGCTGCGCCAGTACTGCCCGCACGACCGGTACGCCCAATACGGTGAATGTGTACTTCGGTATCGTAGGCAATGTGATAGTTAAATACCGCGTCTAAGTCTTCGATATCTAAACCACGAGACGCCACATCGGTTGCCACTAATACGCGGGCACTTTTGTTGGCAAAACGCAGTAACATTTGATCGCGCTCGCGCTGCTCTAAGTCGCCATGTAAGGCTAGTACGCTAAAACCTTGTTCAGCTAACGTATCCGCCACTTTTTGAGTTTCACGGCGGGTGTTACAAAACACCACCGCACTTTCAGGCTGCTTATCCAGTAACAATAACTGTAAAGCCTCCATACGTGCATGATTGTCTTCGGTTAGATAAAAATGCTGATCGATAGTGAGGTTGTCGTGCGTCGCTTCAACCTTAACCATTAATGGCTTATACATGATTTGATCAGCAACCTGCTTAATTTGCTCAGGGAAGGTCGCGCTAAATAGCAAGGTTTGACGCTCACGCGGCGTGTCTTCAATAATTTGGTCTAATTGCTGCTGAAAGCCCATTTCTAACATGCGATCGGCTTCATCTAAAATCAGCATGTTAACGTTGCTTAAATCTAAGCGATTGCGATCAAGATGATCAACAATACGTCCTGGGGTGCCAACAATAATGTGCGCGCCATGTTCCAATGAACCAATTTGTGGTCCCATTGGTACGCCGCCACACAATGTTAGTACTTTCACGTTATGAATGCCGCGAGCTAGAGTACGGATCTCTTTTGCCACTTGGTCGGCGAGTTCACGTGTTGGGCACAACACCATGGTTTGGATGCGAAAACGTTTCACATCTAACTTGTTTAGTAAGCCCAAACCAAATGCTGCAGTTTTACCTGAGCCGGTTTTTCCTTGGCCAATCACATCATCACCTGCAAGGATTGCTGGTAAGCTCTCAGCTTGAATTTGAGTCATTGACTCGAATCCCATGGTTTTGAGATTTTCAAGCAAATCAGGTTTAAGATTTAGTGATGCGAAAGCCGTATTAGCGGCTTGTTGAGTAGACTGACTCAAGGCGAATATCCTCTGATATAAAACGGGTACTGAAACAAAACGAGTACAAACAAAACAGCCAAGATATTTATACCTTGGCCTAATTGCATATTGTAGCAATTTTATCCGCACATGGCAGATATATCTTTGCTAAATGATCTTACCAAAGCGCCCTTGTTGGTAATCATCTACTGCTTGATCTATTTCAGCTTGGCTATTCATCACAAAGGGGCCCATATGGACTATTTTTTCATTAATGGGCGAACCTGCCAGTAACAATAACCCTGTCTCGGCAGAGATAGCATTGTTAAAATGACTTAGCTCAGCTGACAATAACAATAACTGTCCGGCGCTGGCCGTCATCAAGTCTCCATTGGCGGCGATATATTCAAGCTCACCTTGATAGATATAGGCATGAACCACCTCATGGCTGGATAAATCAATACTGGCGTGGCCATTAGCTGCGAGCGTTAAATCCGCAATGGCACCATTGCCCGCCAAGCCTTGAATACTCGAGACTAATTCCTCAGCGTCATTGTCCCTATCATTGCCAGCAAATTGCCAATGGCCAGCAAGCGCCTTTAACTGCGCACCGTCTTGGTTAGTACCCGTTGGATTAGCCTTTTCTGAGGTATCTTGATAGATCGCCGGACGCATTTTGTCTTTAGCGGGCATATTGAGCCAAATTTGAAAGCCATGTAGGCCATCTTCAGCATCGGCTAATGGCATTTCAGAATGAATCACCCCACTGCCAGTACTCATCCACTGCACATCGCCAGCGCGTATGGCTTTAACATTACCTAATTGATCGCGGTGTTCAAAGCCACCCTTACGAATATAGGTAAAGGTTTCAATACCGCGATGAGGATGCGGTGGAAAACCACCAATGAAATCTTGCTGATCATCTGATTTGATCTCATCAATCATTAAATAAGGATCAAAGCGGGTATTGATAAAATCCGCAACCCGCTTAATGTTAACCCCGTCACCATCCATTGCTGGTCGAGCGCTAAAACGGCCTAATACTTTCATGATGTTCTACTCTATGAGTGATTAATAGCCTTAGCTTAACAAGCAACTAATCGAATAAATATTGTAATAAAACGCTACTTTTAGTCGATTTAATCGGATAGTTATTAGCGGCCAAATTGAACGGTCATAGCTGAATACTTATAGCTAAAGAGGCAAGGTTATTTTACAGGTTACTCTTTTAAGGCTTACTCTTTATCAAAGCTATCCACCACTATGGCGCCCATAGAGGCTGGCATAGTAATGATAATAATCCGCCGTAATGAGGTTATGGGATCGTCTAATAAGGGTAATTTATTAAGGCATAATAACACCAAGCTCACTACCAAGGCCGCCATCAAATAAGCGATAACGATCCGAAATATAAACACAATAACCCGTGATTTAACATCATGTTGAAACACGCTGTGATAGGTAAATAACCCCAAAAACACCACCGACAACACAAACAGCATCATGACGTTGATTAAGGGTAAAGTCTCACCCAGTTTCCACGCTTCTTCAGAAAAAGAAATCGGTACAGCTAAAGCAAAAGCGCCGACAAATATTTGGCTGGCATCTTCCATATTAAAATTAAGTTTCATAAGCAACTCTTTACTTAGACGGTGTTTTAAGCGAGATCATTCGATCGTTTATTTAAGGTTTGCCTTTAGGTAAATCATGGGGCGCTAGCATCTTCTCTACCACGACCCACTGATTAAACTGCGCTTCGGTGAGTAATCCAAGGGCAAGGGCTGCCGCTAGTAGTGTCGAGCCATCTTGATGAGCTTTTTTGGCGATGCTGGCGGCATTATCATAACCAAGGTAGTCATTAAGCGCGGTTACCAGCATTAATGACTCATCACAAAACTTAGCAAGTTGTGCTTCATTGGCACTAATACCGCAAATACATTTATCAGTAAAACTGCTACAACTATCTGCCAGTAAAGCAATTGATTGCAGTAGGTTATAAATCATCACTGGCTTAAAGGCATTGAGCTCAAAATGGCCATTGCTGCCTGCCACTGAAATGGTTGTATGATTTCCCATAACCTGCGCCGCTATCATAGTTAACGCTTCACATTGGCTCGGGTTCACTTTAGCGGGCATTATCGATGAGCCGGGCTCATTTGCAGGCAGATTAATTTCCCCTAATCCACAGCGCGGCCCAGAGGCCAAAAAGCGGATATCGTTTGCAATTTTCATCACACTGACGGCCACGGTATTTAATGCGCCACTGGCTTCAACAATGGCATCATGGCTCGCTATGGCCTCAAATTTATTGGTCGCAGTAATAAAGGGCAATTTAGTCAGCTTGGCAACTTGCTGAGCAAAGCTTATATCAAAGCCTTTGATTGAGTTCATGCCGGTCCCCACAGCTGTGCCGCCCTGAGCCAACTGTAATAACGCAGGCATTACCGCTTCAACTCGAGCAATGCCATGACTCATTTGGGCACTATAACCTGAAAACTCCTGACCTAAGGTCAGCGGAGTGGCATCTTGAATATGGGTTCGACCGATTTTTATAATATGATTAAATGCTACCGATTTTATCGCTAGCTGCTGCTGTAAATGCCTTAATGCGGGCAACAATTGCTGGTGTAACTCCAGTACTGCTGCGATGTGCATTGCAGTGGGAAAGCAGTCGTTTGATGACTGGCCTAAATTACAATGATCATTTGGGTGCACGGGGGTTTTACTGCCAAGCACGCCGCCAAGCAATTCAATGGCGCGATTAGCAATCACCTCATTGATATTCATATTGGTGTGAGTGCCCGAGCCAGTTTGCCATACCGACAACGGAAAGTGTTCATCCAGTTTGCCTTGCATCACCTCGCCAGCGGCCTGTTCAATCGCTTGACCAATATCAGTATCGAGAATGCCAAACTCCATATTCACCTTGGCCGCACATTGCTTCACCATTCCCAAAGCATGAATTAATGGCTTGGGCATGGTCTCGACCCCAATAGCGAAATTGATTAAGCTGCGCGCCGACTGAGCGCCATAGTATTTATCCGCAGGCACCTTTAATGGCCCAAATGAATCCGTTTCTGTGCGAAATGTGCCCATAAGGTTATCCTTTGCAGCCGAGCTATTGATGACACAAGCTATAGAGCTGGTTTGAAGTCTGCGTTAACAGATTAGTGATAAGAGACTAGTGATAAGAGACTAAGTCGATCCTGAATAACTGGTTAACTTAGCCTACTCTCGGGGTTAAGTGAGCCTTTTAGGGCAGTAACAAGCTAAACCAACACGATATCAGATCGCATGCTGTACAAAATATACAGCGCTTGTTCTTGATCCCGCTGGCTAATATTATTCATTTCAAATGCCTGCAATGCATCATCCAGTACCGCCATAAATTCAGCCGCCGATATGTTCATGCCTTTATGTACCGAGAGCATATCTTGGCCTTTATACACACTTGGGCCGCCAGTTCCTGCAATGAAAAATGTCGCCGCGGCATTTTTTAGCGCTACGGGATCTGATTTGGCAAATCTTGGGGAGATTGTCGGGTTGGCCATATGCAAATCGACCAAGTCATTTGCAATACTCTCAATGCCAGCACTGCCGCCAAGTCGTTCATACAGTGAATTACTCATAAACTATATCCTTGCTTTGATTCAGGTGAATCACATTGGCGTTTAATATTTAACAGCGAGTTTATTACGAAGAAATATCACGCCACTCGCCCTAAAGGGCACTGATAAATTGTAGGCTAAAATGGCGAAATGAGAGGGCTGCGACTCAATAAATAGGACTATTGATTGAGCAAGGTTATAGGTTGGCAAAACTCAATTAGGTTTACTTCTAGCTTTTAGGTGAGCTTTGAGAGAGCGCGTTGAGACTTTATATTAACACTAAGATTTAGCACTAAGATTTAGCACTAAGATTTAGTGCTAGTTTTCAGCCTAGGTTTTGGTGCTAGTTTTAGCCTAAAGCGCCAACGTTAGCTGCTGATAAAAATTGCATCTTGCATAATACCTTAAGAGATCAATCCAATCTGCCAAAGAAATTAATTAACCCCCTTACTCGAGTATATTTTCGTTTATTTTCAATAAACAGCATTTAAAAAAATAGCCAAGCCAACTAACAATACCAATCAGCTTAAAGCCATCCTCAAACAAAATACGTGAGTCACCAATAAAGGCCTCGATTGGAGTTTGAAACTGATCAACCAACACTGACAAAGCAAAAAAAACAAAGGCGAGCAGCAGAATTAGATACTGCGTTTTTAGGATGCACTTTCTGAAAACCACCATCCAGCAAAACATTAAACTGAAGTAAGCCAATAGAAAAAACTTCTCTTTGATAGCTAAATAACGCGGAAAAATATAATCGTGCAGCATAAAAAAGTCGTCACATAATAGCAGCGTGGTTAATAGGCCTGAACACAACATAAATACAGCGAACCACTTTTCTTTAGGCTGATGACGAAAAACCTCCCAAGTTAAAAAGCATATGGTCGCAGCAGCTGCCCACAATAAAGCGCCAACATTTGATGTCACCCCAGTTAAAGGATTCACTTCTGCCGTCGCAGCGAGATCACGGGTAAAAATGCCAAAAGGTAAATCCATTGTGGTACTGGCGAGGATAACAAATAGCAATAAGGCAAGGGGTAAAAAATAGAGAAGAAAGAAGAAACCGGTGAGATTTTTAGCCTGAGAAACTATCTGCATGTTCATGTTTAAACTTTTCCTAAACGTTTTGGCAGGCTCACCCATTAGAGTCGACTATTTAAGTTATAGTCGTAACTTGGGTGATAGTAAACTTTAGCGCTTGGGGTTTTAGCTGTGTGTTCTTGTGACTTGAATGAATGGAAAAACCCTATAGCGATCAATCTGCTTTCACAGTTTTCTTACTATAATCCGGTAAAGTCTGTGCAACTCTACGGCGAAGATCATAGCTTATGATTCTGAGCGATAAATAGCCAAACAAAGCTTTCTATTAAGCATCTCTCGATATAACGCACAGTTTAATATTGCGATGCCATACATTTCAAACGCCTCTTCAAATACTCGGCGCAGTTTGTACAATAAGTCAGCCTTGGAATCGACTAATCCGTTATCCAACATCACTGCGCCTAGATATTCAAAACCAATAGCCCCGGTAAGAAAAATCCCCCCTGAAAGTACAAAATAAAAAGCGCTTTGTTTTGATAATGATCTTAAAAATGGCACTAGCGAGACGCCTACAACAAACACAAACAACACCCCAAAAGGTAACCATGTGTGTGAGCTAATTAAGGCCGGTATGATGTCTTTCGCAGCAAGGTAATCATGAATATTTGAAAAATTTTCGTGTACCCCTACGCTCTCATCACAGGATAATAATAAAAATAGCACTGCTAAATATAACCAATAATTAAAGCCTTTATGATGATTGGCTTTTTCAAATAGATATAAAACAAAAAATAATATTGACGCTAATAGTAAATTTAATACCGAGAAATAAGTCGGAAAGCTTTGCTCATTACCTACGTCAAATAACGGCAAGAAACCCAATACATATTCATGTCCAGTGATATGAGCATAAATATAGGCAGCGAGCCCAGCAAGAACCAACAGGGTGACTATTGAGAACTGAGTAATACAGAATGTAGATAATTTGATATTCAATTTTATGTCCACAACCACTCCTTGCATCGCGTCATCTGAATTAAACTCAAGGCCTGTGCAGTTTAAATTTCAAGCAAACAATAGCTTAAACATAGCTTTGCGATACCGCTTATGTAAAGTAATATCCTGACTAAAAACCAACAAAAAAGGACTCGATATCGAGTCCTTGGATGAATTAGCCTGAATTAACACAGTGGCCAAAAAATGCCCCCAAATTAAACTTCGAGTCTTATACTTCGAGCCTTACATTAACCATATTAGCGGCTGTTATTGGCATCGTACTTGATAAAACAGTGCTGTTTGAATCGTGGAATAAATATCTAGTTAACCTCTGTTTTTCGGCAACCATACTATTTCATTTGATCCCTACTGCCACCGAGATTATGACCCGTTTCCCTATGGATGACCCCATAGTGACATCATTAGAAGACCCTTTATTGCAAAAAACATTCTTAATCATTTTTATGGTATTTATCAGTTTTGTTATTTACCAAATGAACTGGTTACGCAAACAAAAATAATCCATAAAAAACCGGCTTAATTACTTAAGCCGGTTTTTTCACTAACAGAAACTTACACTTAAAATCAATATACTTAGACAGTTAACCTACTGGAAGCTATACAATAAGTAACTTAGCTAGTGATAAATCCGCTTTAAAGATCATTGAACTGCTGTAGCCATTCACTGAACGAATTAGACACCTTTTCAACCGTCCCCCAACCTTGATTATAAAACCACACAGCCACATCTTGCTGCTGAGTTTGACACTCGGTTTGCTTAAAGCAAAACATGTTGCCCTTACAATCAGAGGCAAACAAAATATGCCCTTTTGGCATGCCGCTCATCTCATATAAGTTGGACAGTAACGCCACATCTTCAAGGCTTAAAAAGTCCTGCACTTCAGAAATATCGACACCTAAATCGCAAATTTTTGTCAATACATTAGGGGTGTGCACCAAGCCATAGGTTGAGATTAAATACTTATATGAGTCTGGCAGCACTGCCGTCAGTTTTGCTTCAAGTTCAGCGATAAACTGACTCTTTATTGGCACCATGGCATTTTTACTGCCCCAGTTTTTTACAAATAGATCGATGCTATTCATGCCTACATATTCCCAAAACAACTAAAGCCAGAATACTGGCCAAAAAATTGTGACTAAAATACCAGAGAAACCCAAAAAGTCCGCGGTTTAACTGTAATTAATATTAGTTGACCACTTGTATCTTGAAGCTTTGGATGATTAGCAATCTGTATCACGCTATGTGCTTCCCCAAAAACGGCAAGGTTTTTCATTATATTCAAGCCTTACCCATGTCAGCCTGAAACAATGCAGGTATGAGTAAGCTAAACCTGCTGCATTTTGTTTGTACTGTGACTGATAAACTTAACCTATGGCTTGATTTTATCAGTGTTTTATCAATCTTTTTCTGTTTGTTTTCTTATATTAATATGATTTACAACTATAGTTATTAGATAGGATTGGCAATGATAATGGATTACTAAAGGTTTATGGATATGAAAACTTTTGCACGACTTAATCTTAAGCAGTTAATGGCTGTTGGTGCGGTTTCAATATTTATTATTTTGATACTTTTTTTAATCGCCAATCAAAAAACTATTCAACAGCGACACGAGCTCGGAGTGTTTCAAAATAAGATATCGCTTGCCTCCAATACCCTTTTACAACTTCGCCGATTGGAAAAGGATTTTATCCTAAGACGTGAAGAGCAATACATCACCCAGCTTAATTACAGCGAAAGATTATTAGAGCAACAACTGCTGGATATCAATAGCATATTGATATCCCATGACTTACAAATAGACTTTAACGGCCTTGACAGTATCAAGAGTGTCGCCCGCTATACCAACACCTTTAACAAACTTAGCAAGCAAACCTTTTTGATTGACGGAGATGACCTTGAACCTGGTTATCAAAGCAGATTTAAGCTTGCGGAGCTGGCATTTGAGCAAGATGCTTTGCAGCGTCATGATGCTGAATTAAACCTGGTACTGCTTGATATTCAGCAGCAGACTTTCGAGTTTTTCTCCAGCTTTGACCCAAAGCAGCTTGAACAAATTACGCTGCAATTTGACACGCTTGGCTCACTTCTGGGCCGAAATAATATCGATAAATCCATTACTCGCCATTTAGAAGCCTATAAAAACGCATTTTTCACGCTACAAACTGCACATCAAAAGCTTGGCTACGACTATAAATCAGGGCTACAAGGTGAGCTTCGCGCCTCGATTCAACAGGTTGAAGAGGAGCTTGATGGGTTATTTAATCAACTTCCAAGCATGATAGATGAGAAAATTAAAAATTACTTATTGTATGACTATCTGCTTGCCTTAGTATTATGCTTACTTATCTTTATAACCTTATATACGGTCAACATTGCCAGCCATCAACTTGAAGCAGAACTGATTGACGCTAAGCAAGATGAAATAAAGGCCAATCGGGCTAAAAGCTCGTTTCTCGCGAATATGTCCCACGAAATACGTACTCCGTTAAATGGCATTATTGGCATGACCGAGATCCTCACAGACTCTAATTTAAACGCCATGCAAAAAGACTATTTAGCGACGATAAATGCATCCTCTCAAACACTATTAATGCTTATCAATGATATTTTAGACCTCTCCAAAATTGAATCGGGCAAGTTTGATATTAATGTTCACACTTGCGCCATAAAAGAAGTTATCTACGATACAGCAGCCCTTATCGCCCCCAAGGCACAGCAAAAAGATATCGAATTGCGTATCGATATGGATGCACAAATACCGACGTTAATCCGTGCCGATGAGCAAAAGCTAAGACAAATTTTGATGAATCTGGCATCAAATGCGATTAAGTTTACTAGCTCAGGTTCAGTGCAATTTACCTTGCGACAACAGCCATTAAAAAGCGCCCAAGACCATAAGGTTAATTTATATTTCTCAGTAAGAGATACTGGTATTGGAATAGATGAGGACAAACAAAGTCAGGTATTTGAAGAATTTAAACAAGAAAGCAATAGCACCTCTACTGAATTTGGTGGCACAGGTTTAGGGCTGGCTATTTCAGCAAAAATGGTTCAAATGATGGGCAGTAAAATTGAAATCAACTCAACCAAAGGAGTCGGCTCAGAGTTTTATTTCAATTTGATTTTAGACAAGCAGGCCCATACAGCCCCTGCTAAGCCAGCTCAAACCATTTATTACTGTGCTAATGAGCATGAAACCCTATTACTGCAAAATTTGGATGAATTTAACTACCCTGTCATCTTACTTAAGGCCTTTGATGAGCTGCCTGAATCAATATCAGACAGTGCAGTATTACTGCTCAAGCAAACTCCCACGACTAAAGCCTCTGACATCATTAACATAACTAAAGCTTACCCAAACTTGCCTGTGGTGCTATCTCGTCATAACAATGATAGCAAGGATGACTTTGGCGAATCCATTTCTGGCTACGTCACAATCCCATTGTTAGGGCTTAGATTAGATACCTTACTGAAAACCGTCACAAGATCAGTTACTGCTGACATTGAAAGCACTCAAGCGACGATGAAGAGTGACAAACTTATTTTGCTGGTGGAAGATAATAAAATTAATCAGAAAGTGGTTGAAATTAACTTAAAAAAATTAGGAATAAATTACAAAATTGCCAACCATGGTGGCGAAGCGCTAGAAATATATAAACGTCACCATAAAAACATCGAATTGATACTGATGGATTGTATGATGCCAGTTATGACAGGCTTTGAAGCCACTGAGGCCATACGCGCTTTTGAAAAGGTAGAAGTCTCAGAGCCTGTGGTTATCATAGCCTTAACCGCTTCAATTTTAGATGATGATATTCAAAAGTGTTACGATGTGGGCATGAACGATTATTTACCTAAACCCTTTAGACGCGAAATTCTGGTAGAAAAGCTCACTAAATTTATTTGATGTCTTTTATCTGTGCTTTATTTATAGCGAAACTCAATTCACAGCTAAGCTCAATTAAAAGCCCACTACAAGAATACACTACCAAATTTGACTGATGAAAAAGGGGGATTAAAAGTAGCCTCCTTAGACCCTGTTGAAGCGAATACCATCTGCAAAGGCTACGGCCTTTAATACAATATTTTAGACGCCGCTGATAAGACCTTATCAGGCGTACCAAAAAACTTCTGCGCCCCCTCTTCATCCAGCAGTAAACACAGATCTGATGTTGCCACCATGGCCTTCTCATTGCTGGTATAGATCACTGTGCATTTCTTTAAATAGCTAGAAAAAAGCGAAGTTAAATAATGGCTATTTTCTTTTTCTGAGCCGACAAATGGCTCATCAATAATAAGAAATTTTTGCTGACAACTACCAATACCAATCATCAGCTTTATTTTTCTTAAAATACCATCTGGTAAGCTTTTGATTAATCCGCTGGTGATCAGTGTTGACTTACCTTCTGGCAAGTATTTTTCTAAATGAAAAAAGCTGATCATTTTATCGATATGGTCTTCATCAACATAGCCATTATAAAGCCGATAATTAGCCAGAATTGACCCTTGGTATAAATGAAAGTCAAAGGGGATATAGCAGATGCTATTTCTATATTTGAAGCTATTAAACTGGGTAATATTATAATTATCTAGCGTGATTTGACCTTGAAAACGGGTTTCAATCCCCCCTAAAAGGTTCATTAACGTGGTTTTACCTACCCCAGAAGGCGCACAAACTGACACTTTCTGGCCTTTGCCAACACGAAAAGATAAGTTAGTTAACCCTTTTGAAAGCCCCGTATAACGATGGGTTAGCCCGGTGACTTCTAACTGTCCCTGAAATTGATTTAATGGCGAGCTTTTCTCCATTTTATTGCGGTCATCATCTAGTGACATTAGCGCATTAATTTGCCCCGTTGAAGCTTTAATAGTATCTATTTTGGCTAAGGAATTATAAATCCCCATAATTGGCGTTAGTGCCTTCCACACTAAAATGATAATCGCCAACATAGCACCTGCATCTGTCGTGCCTTCCATCACGCCTGACACCGCGGTGACAATACTGGTGATGCCGATAATTTGAATCAAACTACCACCCATACTCTGCACTTTGCTGTTAGTGGTACTAACTTGGTGTGAATCGCTTAATCTTTGTATTAACGCTGAATTAAAACGTGATTTTAATACCGAAATTAATGGTAACCCTTGAATTGAGGAGGTATTGGATAATATTTCATTCCACTGATAAGAAACCATCGCATTGGCTCTAGAACTTTGAGAAGCCGATTTTGAATAGATGTAGCGGCCATACACACAAAAGCCCACCATGACTAAAATACCAGATATTACGGTTATCGCCGCGGTGCCAGACATGATGACTATGGCAATGATAAAAATAAAGATAAAAGGTAAATCAAAGTAGCTTAAGCTTGATTCAGCTGTCACTAACTGCCTAAATTGGTCAATATCTTTGAGTCTGGCTAACTGTGAAGATGTACCAGCACTTGATGTCATCGCATAGGGCAGCCACAGCAGTTTAGACAAAACACTGTAAGAAATATAACAAGAGAGCTCTTTGCCTGAGGTTGCTAGAATTTCCATACGCTGCTTTTTCAAAATATATTCGAAACAAGCGACCATCACAGCCCCTGCTGAAAGCCACAATAAGGTAGAAATCGAGCCTGCACTTAAGGCAAAATTATATACACTCATAATAAAAAAAGGCTGCAGGGCGCCCAACAAGTTGATCCCTAAACTCAGTTTAATGAGATCTTTAAATTCTGCGTTATATCGATAAAACGAATATTTAATCCAATTCTTTTTATCTTGAGACTCTGGCGGCGGCTCTCGAAATAACCGAGAGTAACTTGATATGTAACAAATCGATGCGACAAACTCGCCGCTGGGATCAAACACATATTCGAAAATATTGTCATTTTCATAATCATATAAGAAGCAGGTTTTATCGTTATAACTGAGTAAAATATAATTTTGATGTTTTAGCGAAATAAAGGCCGGACATGTGACCTCGTGTAATTGATCTTTTGTTTTTATATCAATGCTTAGACACTCATAGCCAACTCTGGTTAATGTGGCTTTAAATGCGCTAAGGTGGTTGTCATGATGAATAAAGACATCGGATAAAATACTGGGGGTCCCTTCCCACTCTAATGCAATCAACGCATAGGCTATGCCATTTAATAATGGCGTTTGTTCAAAGCGCTGCTGATACTCACCATGCTTAAAGTGCTCTAGTCTTTCGTTAAGCTCATCAAATGCTATTAAAGTATCCATTTTTTAACCCAATGTAATCGTTTCAACCAGGGTGTCAGTATTGGTGATTTTATTACTCACTATGACAAAGGAGTATTTTCCGGTGCGGGGCCTCAAACAAGAGAGCAAATTAATGGCCACTTCTTTATCGTAAACAAGATCAAAATCATCAATAATAATAACCAACTTGTTATTTAATAGTGCTCTTACAATAAGTAATAAAAAAGAAACCTGACGAGAAAATACTTTACTATTACCGCTACTGAGCTCAGTAAAAAAACCGAGTTTGAGTTGGTCGATATCTTCTTTTATTGATAAAGCTTCACAAAGAGAATATGCCGCCTTATGTAATTGCGGCCTAAAACAAGTGATATTATCTATGATAGTCCCTTCAATAAAACTGCTGTTTTTATCTATAGTTACAACAAGGTTAGCATCGATATTCTCTTCTTGAGATTTTTGTACAATGCGCTCAATTAACCGGGTTTTACCACTACCCGACTTGCCTTTTAGTAGGGTTATTTTTCCCTTAGTAAAAGAGATTTCTCGATTATTAAAAATTATCTTGGGGATCCTACTGTTGTAGGCTAATAACGCTTCGTTAGCTTTATCACTGGCCAACACACTTGAACCAGAGCTAGTGTTAGGCTCTTGCCCGGCAGCAGACTCAGGCGAGGTGCAAGCCGCTTTATTGGTATTTTCCATCAGCAACATTTCATTCAAGCGATCAATATAAATTTTATTGATTTTCCATTGTCCCATAGTTCTCATCGCTTGCTGATACGGGCCAAAATAGCGGTTAGTTAATAAAATAATAGCCGCCATCACCCCTTGGCTCATTTCTGTTGCGATCACGCTAAGGGCACCATTAATTACCACTACCGCCACTGAAAGCTGCTGCACCAAAGAAAGAATTAAGGCAAAATTTGATTCCTGTCTTTCAAATTTAGTACTGAAATGCTCTCGTTGTTCGATCATGTTATTCATCAAGTTTTCAACTCGGTATTCCATGGTGCGACTTTTAATATCCAGTGGATATGACACAATCTCGATTATTTTAGAGTTTGTAATCCCCTCAATAGTCGACTTGGTTTCTAATAGCTGCACTTTTTTACTTGTTGAAAAATAGGCAATAATAAATAGAAATAATGACGCTACACTGATGATAATACCGGTATTCAGATTAATGACCGCCAGTACGACTATGGTCACAATACAAGTAAATATATTGATAAAAGATGACACTAAGTCGCCACTAAAATAGGATTTTAAGCTGGGGATCGTATTGAGTCGTTCTAAGTATTCACCGACTTCAAGCTTTTTAAAACGGGTGATATTGGCATGACATACCGCCTGAAACAGTTGATTGGTGATTTTTCTTTCAAACTTATTACCAATATCAGCAATAAGGGTTTCTTCTAATGCTTTCACTTTGTAATCTAAAATTATCGCTATTAAAATAATTGAATAGATAAAATACAAAGTGGAAGTTGCTTGATTTGGCAGTACCCGGTCAAAGATAATCAAAATTGCAAATGGTAGCACCAACCCAAGTAAGGTCGTCAGAATACTTGAAGTGAATAGAAAAACTAAGTCGATTATCGACAGTTTAGGAATATAGGATAATTTATTCATCAGCTTCCTTTTTCAACTTTTCAAGCACTTCCAAATCAAAATTATTCTGTATCGGCACCATACTATTTGATAATGCACTAAGAATATTAAGGTCAACTGGGCCGAGTAAGGCGTCAAACTTAGTCATATTGATGATGTAATCATATTGATTAGAATAAAAATCACGAATACTGTTGTATAAATTTGACTCTGAAGAAAGTAAATCCGTTAATGTTTTAGTTCCGATTTTATAAGCTTTTTGCGTTCCTTTATAAACTGAGTAGTTCGATATAATAATTTTCCGCAACAAATTAATTGATGTGACATTGTCATTAATTTGATAAATCAACTCATCAAATTCAACTCCTGCGTCATCAATTGATTGCCTATGGTTAGCGATACTCTGGAATATTTTATTCTTATTTTTTTGATATTCATAATAAGTGGAGCCACCACTCATTATGGGAACATTTATATTTAAAGAGTAGCTGATATCATCGTTATAGGTTTCAACATTATTATTGCTATCATTGACACTATAATTTGCCGACGCTGAAATGGTGGGGTAAAAGCCTGATTTGGTTTTATCCAATGTGGTTTCTGATTTTTTGATATTGTATTGTGAAATAATAATGTCGTAGTTTTTATGGGCTAAGTTTTTTTTAAGCTTACTTTTGCTTCTTGATGGGATCTGTTGATAGTGCTGATTTAATTGGATATCAAACTTAGGTTCGAGCTTTGTTTGGGTTGTAGAATTGAGCTTGATTAGAGAAATCCTGATGTCTTTTTCAATGCTTGCCAAGCTTTTTGCATTTTGCTCCTTCTTAGCATAGGCCTCATAAACATCTGTTTTGGCCACATTACCCAGCTCATTGTTTCTACTAATTTGCTCTAGGCGTGCTTGAGATGACTTTAGCTCCGCTTTGGTGGCTTTATGCTGCGCTTTGAATTTTAAATAAGAGAAATAATTTTCAACCACCTTGATGATAATATCATTGAGAATTTTATTATGTTTTATTTCATTTATTTGTAACTCTAACTTGCTCAAGTCGTAGTCATATACGATAGAGTAATCCAGTAATACCTGTGACAAGGATAAACTGTAACCATTACTGTTATAGTCATTATCGGTACGACTACCGTCATCAGGGTTTGGATAGGTGGTTTTAGATTCATTCCAAGTGGAATTTGCCTGAATATTCACGGTTGGTAAGAAAGGCGAAGTCCCTTTTTGTAGATCATATTCTGAAGACACTAATTCAAACTCAGAACTGATAATCTGATAATTATTCCTCAATGCCTGATCAATTAACAAAGATAGCTCTGATGCCCTTGTAGAAGCAGCATTAACAACACACAACAGTATTAAAGCGAATTTAATAATCTTCATTTATTCGCCTTAT
This sequence comes from Shewanella sp. 10N.286.52.C2, assembly GCF_002874545.1. Classification (NCBI taxonomy): domain Bacteria; kingdom Pseudomonadati; phylum Pseudomonadota; class Gammaproteobacteria; order Alteromonadales; family Shewanellaceae; genus Shewanella; species Shewanella sp. 10N.286.52.C2. Next base: position 6,395 of record NZ_MCTV01000046.1, on the reverse strand, counting down.
TAATTGCTAGATACTTTCTTAATACATTAAAAATCTCATCTTTTTTATAGGGCTTATGGATGACATAATCCATGCCCGCACTGATACATTTTTGATGTTCATCGTTACTGGTTAAAGCGGTCGCACCGATGATGACCCTGTCAGGCAGATTATTTTCATTGTCACTCTGTCTGATCCTTGATGTCGCCTCTAAACCATCAAGATTAGGCATAATACAATCCATAAACACCGTTTTATAATCGCCCACTTTGACTGACTCAATGGCTTCTTTACCATCATTAGCCGTATCACAATCAAAACCTAAATCAGTGAGTATTTTCTTCAAGATAAATTGCTGCAACCTATCATCTTCAACGATTAATATTTTTTCTGATTTTTCATCTACCGCTGCGTCTTCGTCTTTATTTATATGCTCAACAATATGGGCGATAAAATCACTGGGTGGACAAGGGTGATAAAAGACATGATCAACATGTTCGTAGAGCTTCTCATCGATATTTGAGGATGATAACGACAAGAATATTTTGATCACTTTCTTATTCAGCCTCGCCTTTAATATTTTACAAAATGACTGTAAATTTACCCCCTGAATAGTATTGGTTAAGATGATGCCATCTTGGGGGGAAAGCTCCTTTATAGATTGAAATAATTCATTGCCGGTGCGGGCAATAATCACTTTAGCCCCTTGATCTGTTAGCATTTGTTCAATCACATCAACTTGCATATAAGATGCACCACAAATTAGCAGCGTTCTGCCGTAGAGCTGGTTATTTTCAGTCTGATAATCAACAGGGGTGACATCAAAAGAGATCCGCACTCTTGATATGTCATCAATATTTTTTTGAATGACATGATATTTTTTTATTTGATTGAGTAATGTTTTAACCAATGCCTTGTTGGTTATGTCTTTTTTAGGTACGACACCCCAAGCTAAATTTTCGATATGCTCCATGGAGGGTATATCTTGATCATAGAGGTATAGATCAATATTAATCTGTAACTTCTCAACCCTTGTTGCCGAGCTGCAACTTAAAGAAAACAGTACGTTACGACAGTTGGAACTGGAGATTGTTTCGGAAATTTGCATCAGCAAAAGCCAAAATAAACCAGTATGATGACCATAAAAGGATAAGGGTATAGTATTTGCGACGTAACATTCTATAAGTTTATTTTGTTGCTTTGATTTTGTTGATAGTAGTACTACTAATTCACTAATTAAATTGTAAAAATCGACCAACTTTGTGCTAGAAGATGACTCTACTGTTGAAAGTAAATTAAAATTTTCAGCAAGGTTTTCTAATGTTCTGGTCGCAGTGGTGATCTCTTTGGCCTGTAAAACCTCTTGAACATTCTCTTTATTGACCAGTAGATCAATGCCCCCGTGTATGGTGTTAGTTATGCCTCTAATTTCATAACCTAATAAGTTATACAGCCTTTGGTATAAGTCAGTTTTACTCATTTGCTGCTCTAACTTTTCAAAACTAAACAGCAGCATGGAGTAGATTTTTTTTTCATCTGAGCTTGAGTCAATATCTGATAAGCGATGCTTTAGAGAACTATGATTGAGGGTTTTAACGTCACCTAAAATATGATGAAACGACTTCGATAATCTGCTCTTTTCTTTTACTGTGTATCGAATTTGCTTCCTTATCAGGTACCAGCCAAACACAAAAAAACCAAATATGGCGGTATTGATGGCAAAAAATATCGCCATTTGGGATTGTGAATTTTGCTTTATATCAGCTGCTAATTTTTGATTTAGGTTAGCTGAAATATCACTAACTTCTGCTAAACTTCCTTCGATATCAAGTTTTAATGTATTGATATCTTTATGATCATTATACTTTTTTACATATAAGTTAACGTAGTCAAACTTTAACAGACCAGCAAGGGATATAAGTTTTTTTTCAGTAGATGCGATAGAAATGAAAGACTGTACGTCTTTAGCAATTTGCTGCGTCAAAACAGAAATTTGAGCCTTATTACATGGTGAGCGCCCTACTTCGCATAAGGAGAGGGTGGCATTTAATATTTCAAGTTGATCGACGATATTGTTTGAGGTGTTAATGAGTGCATCTTGATTAGCCGTGACGGCAGGCTTCTGACCAGAAACGGTATTTTTTAGTGAATAAACCACCTGGCCGAGAGTTAATATCAGCACAATAGCAAAAGCAATTTTAATTTTTAGCGCATTATTATTATATTTTACATTCATGTTTAACGCTCATTAAACGACTCTTCTAACGCAGCCATTATAGGTTTAAGAGCATAATCAATAATTTTTCTACTGCCTGTTTTTACATCTGCAGTAAATTCCATATATGGTGCTAAGTGGTACTTAACCCCTTTATTTTCTAGATAATTTTTATTGATTGTGAGTTCGGCTAGAAAAAATTCTTCTTCTTTTTCTTCGTATGATCCTCTCGAGATAGATGAAATCACCGCATCGATAACACCGTATTTAGCAAAATTATAGGCATCAAGCTTTAGTTTTACTTTTTGGCCTTTAACGATAAAACCTATGTCTTTGCGGGCTATTTTTATCTCAGCTCGTAAAGCATTATTTAACGGCGTGATATCAGCAATGCTATCCCCTGGCGATATAATGGCAGAGATATAATTATAATTAAGCTTATCTACTGTACCGTCTACCGGTGAATAAACAAACAAGCGATCCACTTTATCTGAAATCGATGGCAGCATTTTTGACTTTATTGAAAGCTCTTTGTCTAGCGCAACAACCTTGGTTCGATATTCGCTATCCCTAATAAACTTGGTGTTTTCCAGTTGCTTGGTGAGACGAGTTAATAAAAAACCTTCATTAACTACTGACTCCTCTAAATTTTCAATTTCACGCAGCATATTCATTTCTTGCACTTGCATATTAAGCACGTCGGTATATGACGCCATTTCTTCTTTATACAATTGCTCTTTTATGGCGAGTTGCTTTTTAATTATGTTTAACTGGGCTGTAGAAGAAAGTATTCGCTGTTTCATAGAGTCGATGATCACCGTTTTATGGGCAATATCATGCTCCATTAAATCATCACTGGTTACATTTTTGCTATTCTCTTCTCGCCATTGCTCTTGCTGTATTTTGAGCGTTTGTGGATAGTCTTTAAAGGCTGAAAAGTCGGGTTCTTGTTGGGATATTAAAGATTCGTATTTTATTAGCTCTATCCTAAGCTGATTGATTTCAAAAAGATTAACAGCAAGATCACCAAGCTTATCTTTTGATCTTAATTGTGCAATTTTTTGGCCTTTGTAAACAATATCGCCAGGGGCGACATAGAGTTTTTCAAGTATCCCTCCTTCTAAGTGTTGCACTTTTTCGATATCTGAGTTTAGAAGTATTTCCCCTCTTGTGGCCACAGTAATTTCAAGCTCTGCTTGTGAGCCCCATATCAATAAAATAAAGAAAAAGACAAATGCAACCGAGGAAACTTTTTGTGAACTATTACTGCTGTTTTTAGCTATTAATACGCTAGAGCTATCAGAATGAACACTGTTAATAGACTCCTCGATGATGTCTTCAAAGTTTTGCTCAAGATTATCTTTACCTTTCATTTATCTCCATCACTACCTTGTTATGTCAATGAAATAAATTTTTTTAAACGGAAAGGCTAACCTGCTCAGCAATTTTTGATAGGTGTTGCTGTATTACATCTATTTGCTGCCTGCTTGGCATTTCGCCCTTTTTACTTATCCCCTCGGCCTCCCTAATCAATGGAACAGCATCTTCTTCGCACAAGTTAGACAAAGAACCTGATAAAGTATGAAAAACATGAAAAAGCGCCTCTGTATCCTGAGTACTATAATGCGCCTCAATGGTTGTTGCGGCATCAGCATTGCACTCTAAATACAAACCTAATAGCTCTTTTACGCACTCTGTATCACCATCAAACATGTCACTTAACGCTGTTATATTTATCATATTTAAAACTCATTTTGACTTGGTTAACACCACCTAAATTGACGACTTAGGTACTGTGTAATTACGATTTAATAATCCCTAATAATAACTTTAGTTTAAAATCCAGATATCTCTATAAAAAACATATATTTTATAAAGATACCTGCACTTTAACGTCTTATCACTGTAAATATTTAATCGTGGTTTATATTGAATCAGCCAATGTCGTTGAGTCATCCTCTGTTGTTGTATGAGCGCTATCATCAAAGCTGGCGCTGTCATCCATAACGTCAATACCGAGATCGGTGTTATCACCTGAAGTCCAATCACCTGCATTACTATCATCAGAGCCTGTGATTAATTGTTGCGTATCAGCACTTGAGCCATCCATTTCATAAGAGGAATTAACGTCAATGGTAATAGACGTTGCTGCTCCATCAATTGGTTGATCCATGCTATTAACACCACTCATGTCCATATTAATATCACCGCTAAAGTTTTCTGGTATTTCTAGCTTGACTGGTTGACATAAGTCCCCAGCAATTAAGTATTCACTGTCTCCTTGCTCTATACCTGACTGAGGCGAAACACCTTCTGGTAAACCAGAAATAATCACATGGTCGACTTCACTGTTTGAGCTGATATCTGTTGGTATGAATACATTTACACTGCCACCAGGTGCTGCTGTATAGTCATAATCTTCAGATTCATTCCCTACTGCAGAGCCAAGGGTTATTGAGCTATCGACTGTATCTGTGCCATTACTGACACTGTAAGTTAAGTCTAAAGAACCTTGTGAATCAGTATCTTGCTCAACACTATAGCTACCATCAAGTAAATCGATAACGACTGCATTTTCTGCCTGCACGTTTGAAACAGTTAAATTATCACCTTCTATACCTTCTACATTTTCAAGTAACTCATCAACAGTTACGATTGTTGCAGCTGGCGCTTCGATACTTGCCTCGGCAATATTATCTACTGCTGCCTCTGTGTTTATTGCCGATATTTCAAAATCAACCGAATGAGATGTGCCGTCATCTACGGTAAAATCGACAGTGACCGGTCCTTGATAATCAGGATCTGACCAGAATGTCCATGTCTCATTATCGTTGTCTATCAATACTCCTTCTTCACCTGAATAACTCACGCTTTCAACATTGACAGCCTCTGAATCTAAACCTTGAGATTCCAATAAATCGCTGGCCTCTAAAAGTACGTAACCATCATCATTCATGGCAAATGCTTCTTCATGTGGCACATCGTTCAATAATGGACTGTCATCCTCTACTGAACTTTCATCGCCAACATCTAAAGTAACTGAAGATACTGTGACAAAGAAATTACCGTTGTAGTCTTCTGGTGGCGTCATTGATAAGTCTTCAAGATTCCATTGGGTTATATCAACAACCTGCCCTTCTTCAGTGATAGTCATGGTATTGGTGCCATCACTCACTACGAAGCCTACTGGGTAGCCTGTCATCACAAGACTTTCCATTGTTTCTGATGCATCAAGCATTTCAACATTAAGTGAGAAATGACCCGTGCTATCTTCAGCAAAAACAAGTGGCCCTTCATGAGCTGTGGTAATAACAGTACCGTCAGCTACAGGTCGAATATAAATAGGTAAGTCGACCGTTGCTTCACTATTTCCATCTGTTGCGACGATCTGCAAACCTGCGGTACCAGCAAAATCACCTGTCGGGCTAAAGGTCCAGGTTCCATCACCATTGTCAGTAATACTGCCGTCAGCCTCCTCACCATCTGCGGTAACCACTTTCGAAATGGTTAGTGAGCTGTCAACATCACCGAATAAGGCTAATAAATCAGCTTCGCTAAAGGTTATGTCGCCATCTTCTTGAATAGTCAGATGCGCATTACCATTTTGGAATGGTGAATCATCCACTGGGATGATATCCATTGCCAATTCACCTTCAACTTCCTCTCCAGTTTCATCAGAAATGGTATAACTTAATTCTATTAAGCCATTGAAGTGCTCAGGAGTAATGAGGTTATAAGTACCATCCTGATTCTGTGTTAGTGATGAGTTGGCAGGTTGACGAACCGATAGATTATCTAACGTCAGATTATCACCATCGATATCACTTGCCTGTGAAAGGATATAGTTAGGGTCAATGGTTATGCTGACGTCTTCAGTACCCTCTAGATTGATAGTAGGTGCTGTCGGTAAATCATTAATTGGATTTACTGTTAAATCCATTGCGGCAGAAACAGTTGCTTCACCATCTGAAACATCAAATGTCAGCCCTAAATCGCCGTTGTAATCTGGATCTGGTGTAATGGAGAATGTGCCATTACCGTTATCAACCACACTGCCATTACCATTAACAGCTAAATTACTAGCAGTTAACTCATCACCATCGATGTCACTGGCATTGGCCAGTAACTGCTCTTGCGTGACCGTAATAACACCATCTTCATCCATAGTGTAAGCGACATTGCCATCAACTACGGGTGCGTC
>NZ_MCTV01000045.1:0-249 GCF_002874545.1 Shewanella sp. 10N.286.52.C2 | reverse complement strand
TGATAAATTGTTAAAGAGCGTGGAATCAATTTTTCAGACTCCGCCGTTAGACGCTAGGTCGTTGGCTTGGGATGCGTATTTTACGCAATTCCTTTTTCGCGTCAAGTCATTTTTAAACTTATTTAAAAACAATTTTCAGCGTCACTTTACAGTGAACTGATTTGGCGTGTAACCCATGCTAGTGCGTGGTTTGCCGTGTCAGTGGATGCGCATTATAGGCAGATTCTGAATTGGTGCAAGGGCTTTTTA
>NZ_MCTV01000044.1:0-1555 GCF_002874545.1 Shewanella sp. 10N.286.52.C2 | reverse complement strand
CCAGTCAATAGGCGAGCCTAACTTATTTGACTGCTTTTGCAGTCAAATAAAAATCAATCAACAAATTCATCTACTTCGTCTGTCATTTAGCTGTCAAATCATCGTTTACAGCAAACACATATAGAGGCTCTCTTAGTGCGATCTTATCGCTGCCTGACGCTTTTCAATCCTTTGAAATATCAGGGGCACTAGACATTTATCGGTTAACCCTAAGATGGCACTATTCAAGTCAGAGGTGCTTTGTGCACAGTTAGTTTCAGGCTCATTTAAGGTGTAAACGACTTTGGTAATTGTACTTATTAATGCGCGCCAATAAGGCGTCTAATCAAGGCGATGTAGCTTAAATAGCATTTGGCATAGTGATGATGGTGTGAAGTCATTGCTTCATTAGCCACATCATTCACGGTCATGCTCGCTTCTCTTTTCAAGAGTATCTAGTTAGATGTTCAGCTCACCTTATTGCGCGACTTATCCTTTCAAGAATCGTTGCTCATCAAATACCGTTTTGTTCTTCAACATGAAATAAACACAGCGACCAAGCTTATGAGCGAGTGCCGATAATGCTTTGGCTTTACTCATTCGTTTTTGTAATTGATTAAGGTAGTTACGGGCTTTGTCATTGCCACGTAGGTAAAGCACCGCTGCTTCAGAGAATGCCCACTTTAAATGAGCATTACCGATTTTATTGCCATTCGTGCCGTAGGTTTTTCCGGCTGATTCAGCTTTGCACTTTACTAAACGAGAGTATGAGGCAAATTTTTGTACCGATTCAAATCGGGCTATATCACCGATTTCATATAGAATTGTCAGCGATAAAACCTTACCAATACCAGGCACGGTTTTAAGCAGTTCTAGATAGACGGGATTATGGTTTTTTGCCTGTTTTTCAATGAACCATTCGACCTGCGCGAGTTCCTTGGCATAGCAATCAAGGAGTGCCATGTCTAAATCGATATTACGTTGCACAATAGGGTCTTGATATTGCTCCCGCAGTTTTTGTCTTGCTGAGATGTTTTTAAGGTTTAGGTCAGTGGCAGGTAAGTTGTATTGGCTGTTGGTGTTAACAACATGACCTTTGAGCATAGCGCCGTGACGGACAATCTTCATACGACGGCGTAACAGATCACGTGCAGCGCGCATTTCACTGGGGTAATCGTAGGCTATGGGGAAGTTACCACCACGAAGCAATGTCGCAATTTTAAAGGAATCGACTTTATCATTTTTAGTTTTGCCGCCATGAATCGCCTTCATATAAAGCGCATGGCCTAACACAAAATCGATACCCAGTTCAGCACACCAGTCTGACACCCAATACCAACAATGCATGCACTCAACCCCGACAATGACATTGCCGATATAGGGTTCAAGTATGAGTAGTAAGTCATCTTTGTCAGCGCCAATCTTTTTATGGACGACAACTTCCCCTTTAGAATCAATGATGCATACATAAAGTAAACGTGCATGTAAATCGATACCACAGTAGTATGGATGTGAGTTATTATAAAATCTCATTGAGCTTTCTCCTGTTGGTTTGGTCACCTTAAGCATACCGCTG
>NZ_MCTV01000043.1:6633-6805 GCF_002874545.1 Shewanella sp. 10N.286.52.C2 | reverse complement strand
ATTAGGCGCTTGGCGATGACCTACTTTCACATGGGGAGACCCCACACTATCATCGGCGCGATTGCGTTTCACTACTGAGTTCGGGATGGGATCAGGTGGTACCACAATGCTATTGTCACCAAGCAAATTCTTGCTTTATCTACCGCAAATGCAGTAAATAATAATTCGGAAA
>NZ_MCTV01000043.1:952-5787 GCF_002874545.1 Shewanella sp. 10N.286.52.C2 | reverse complement strand
GGGTTGTATGGTTAAGCCTCACGAGTCATTAGTACAGGTTAGCTCAACGCCTCACAACGCTTACACACCCTGCCTATCAACGTCCTAGTCTCGAACGGCTCTTTAGAGAGATTAAATCTCTAGGGATGACTCATCTTAGGACTCGCTTCCCGCTTAGATGCTTTCAGCGGTTATCGATTCCGAACGTAGCTACCGGGCAATGCTATTGGCATAACAACCCGAACACCAGCGGTTCGTCCACTCCGGTCCTCTCGTACTAGGAGCAGCTTCCTTCAATCATCCAACGCCCACGGCAGATAGGGACCGAACTGTCTCACGACGTTCTGAACCCAGCTCGCGTACCACTTTAAATGGCGAACAGCCATACCCTTGGGACCGACTTCAGCCCCAGGATGTGATGAGCCGACATCGAGGTGCCAAACACCGCCGTCGATATGAACTCTTGGGCGGTATCAGCCTGTTATCCCCGGAGTACCTTTTATCCGTTGAGCGATGGCCCTTCCATACAGAACCACCGGATCACTATGACCTACTTTCGTACCTGCTCGACGTGTATGTCTCGCAGTTAAGCTGGCTTATGCCATTGCACTAACCGTACGATGTCCGACCGTACTTAGCCAACCTTCGTGCTCCTCCGTTACTCTTTGGGAGGAGACCGCCCCAGTCAAACTACCCACCAGGCACTGTCCCGAACCCCGATAAGGGGCCGCGGTTAGAACATCAAAACTACAAGGGTGGTATTTCAAGATTGACTCCACTCCATCTAGCGACGAAGCTTCAAAGTCTCCCACCTATCCTACACATGTAGGTTCAATGTTCAGTGCCAAGCTATAGTAAAGGTTCACGGGGTCTTTCCGTCTAGCCGCGGGTATACGGCATCTTCACCGCAATTTCAACTTCACTGAGTCTCGGCTGGAGACAGCGTGGCCATCATTACGCCATTCGTGCAGGTCGGAACTTACCCGACAAGGAATTTCGCTACCTTAGGACCGTTATAGTTACGGCCGCCGTTTACTTGGGCTTCGATCATGAGCTTCTCCGAAGATAACCCAATCAATTAACCTTCAAGCACCGGGCAGGCGTCATACCGTATACGTCATCTTGCGATTTTGCACAGTACTGTGTTTTTGATAAACAGTTGCAGCCACCTGGTATCTGCGACTGCCGTCAGCTTAGGGAGCAAGTCCCATCACCAACAGCAGCGTACCTTCTCCCGAAGTTACGGTACCATTTTGCCTAGTTCCTTCAGCCGAGTTCTCTCAAGCGCCTTGGTATTCTCTACCCGACCACCTGTGTCGGTTTGGGGTACGATTCCTACTAACCTGAAGCTTAGAAGATTTTCCTGGAAGCATGGCATCAACTACTTCATCACCTTAGTGACTCGTCATCAGCTCTCAGCCTAATGTTCACCCGGATTTGCCTAAGTGAACAGCCTACAACCTTAAACGCGGACTACCAACGCCGCGCTAGCCTAGCCTTCTCCGTCTCTCCATCGCAGTTAGCAGAAGTACAGGAATATTGACCTGTTTCCCATCGACTACGCCTTTCGGCCTCGCCTTAGGGGTCGACTCACCCTGCCCCGATTAACGTTGGACAGGAACCCTTGGTCTTTCGGCGAGGGAGTTTTTCACTCCCTTTATCGTTACTCATGTCAGCATTCGCACTTCTGATACGTCCAGTGTGGGTTACCCCTTCACCTTCAACCGCTTACAGAACGCTCCTCTACCGCTTGCTCATAAGAGCAAACCCATAGCTTCGGTGTATTGCTTAGCCCCGTTAAATCTTCCGCGCAGGCCGACTCGACTAGTGAGCTATTACGCTTTCTTTAAATGATGGCTGCTTCTAAGCCAACATCCTAGCTGTCTAAGCCTTCCCACATCGTTTCCCACTTAGCAATAACTTTGGGACCTTAGCTGATGGTCTGGGTTGTTTCCCTTTTGACGACGGACGTTAGCACCCGCCGTCTGTCTCCCGAGTAGTACTCACTGGTATTCGGAGTTTGCAAAGGGTTGGTAAGTCGGGATGACCCCCTAGCCTTAACAGTGCTCTACCCCCAGTGGTATTCGCTCGAGGCGCTACCTAAATAGCTTTCGAGGAGAACCAGATATCTCCGAGTTTGATTGGCCTTTCACCCCCAGCCACAAGTCATCCGCTAATTTTTCAACATTAGTCGGTTCGGTCCTCCAGTTGATGTTACTCAACCTTCAACCTGCCCATGGCTAGATCACTCGGTTTCGGGTCTACGCCTTGCAACTAAACGCGCAGTTAACACTCGGTTTCCCTACGGCTCCGCTATTCGCTTAACCTCGCTACAAAACGTAAGTCGCTGACCCATTATACAAAAGGTACGCAGTCACGGTCTCAAGAACCGCTCCCACTGCTTGTACGTACACGGTTTCAGGTTCTATTTCACTCCCCTCACAGGGGTTCTTTTCGCCTTTCCCTCACGGTACTGGTTCACTATCGGTCAGTCAGGAGTATTTAGCCTTGGAGGATGGTCCCCCCATATTCAAACAGGATGTCACGTGTCCCGCCTTACTCGTTTTCATCTATGGTTAGTTTTCATGTACGGGACTATCACCCTGTACCGTTAAGCTTTCCAACTTATTCCACTAACACCCCATAGACTTAAGGGCTAATCCCCGTTCGCTCGCCGCTACTAGGGGAATCTCGGTTGATTTCTTTTCCTCTGGGTACTTAGATGTTTCAGTTCCCCAGGTTCGCCTCATAACGCTATGTATTCACGTTATGATGACCACTTATGTGGCCGGGTTTCCCCATTCGGACATCGTTAGCTCAAATGCTTGTTACTAGCTCGCCAACGCTTTTCGCAAGTTACTACGTCCTTCATCGCCTCTGACTGCCAAGGCATCCACCGTATACGCTTAGTCACTTAACCATACAACCCAAATGAGTTTCACAAGGAAACTTAATCGTTGTCAGAGCGGGTAGCCCTAACAGCTGTATCGTAACTAGCTGGTTTATTACATAATTTGCATCTCTTGCGAGTACACAAATTCGCCTTAGTTTTTAGAATATTCAAGACACTTAATAAAGTGTTTTGAGAACTCAATGTATTATCAGAAAAGGATTAATTTCCCAATAATACGATTTGTAATTAATACAACGACAGACATCATCGTATTAAATACTATCAGCTTTCCAAATTGTTAAAGAACAATGCTAACCGGCCAGCGGCGCATTTCGCTCAACTTCCGAAGAAGTTAACAAGCAATCTGTGTGAACACTCAACAAACATTAAGTTAGTCGTATAGGTAAGGAGGTGATCCAGCCCCAGGTTCCCCTAGGGCTACCTTGTTACGACTTCACCCCAGTCATGAACCACACCGTGGTAAACGTCCTCCCGAAGGTTAGACTATCTACTTCTGGTGCAGCCCACTCCCATGGTGTGACGGGCGGTGTGTACAAGGCCCGGGAACGTATTCACCGTAGCATTCTGATCTACGATTACTAGCGATTCCGACTTCATGGAGTCGAGTTGCAGACTCCAATCCGGACTACGACGTACTTTGTGAGATTAGCTAGACCTTGCGGCTTTGCAACCCTCTGTATACGCCATTGTAGCACGTGTGTAGCCCTACTCGTAAGGGCCATGATGACTTGACGTCGTCCCCACCTTCCTCCGGTTTATCACCGGCAGTCTCCCTAGAGTTCCCGCCATTACGCGCTGGCAAATAAGGATAGGGGTTGCGCTCGTTGCGGGACTTAACCCAACATTTCACAACACGAGCTGACGACAGCCATGCAGCACCTGTCTCAGAGTTCCCGAAGGCACTAAGCTATCTCTAGCGAATTCTCTGGATGTCAAGAGTAGGTAAGGTTCTTCGCGTTGCATCGAATTAAACCACATGCTCCACCGCTTGTGCGGGCCCCCGTCAATTCATTTGAGTTTTAACCTTGCGGCCGTACTCCCCAGGCGGTCTACTTAATGCGTTAGCTTGGGAGCCCAGTGCTCAAGGCACCAAACTCCGAGTAGACATCGTTTACGGCGTGGACTACCAGGGTATCTAATCCTGTTTGCTCCCCACGCTTTCGTACATGAGCGTCAGTCTTTGTCCAGGGGGCCGCCTTCGCCACCGGTATTCCTTCAGATCTCTACGCATTTCACCGCTACACCTGAAATTCTACCCCCCTCTACAAGACTCTAGTTCACCAGTTCCAAATGCAATTCCCAGGTTGAGCCCGGGGATTTCACATCTGGCTTAATGAACCGCCTGCGTACGCTTTACGCCCAGTAATTCCGATTAACGCTTGGACCCCTCGTATTACCGCGGCTGCTGGCACGAAGTTAGCCGGTCCTTCTTCTGTAGGTAACGTCACAGCTAACGGTTATTAACCGTTAACCTTTCCTCCCTACTGAAAGTGCTTTACAACCCGAAGGCCTTCTTCACACACGCGGCATGGCTGCATCAGGCTTTCGCCCATTGTGCAATATTCCCCACTGCTGCCTCCCGTAGGAGTCTGGGCCGTGTCTCAGTCCCAGTGTGGCTGATCATCCTCTCAGAACAGCTAGGGATCGTCGCCTTGGTGAGCCATTACCTCACCAACTAGCTAATCCCACCTAGGTTCATCCAATCGCGAAAGGCCCGAAGGTCCCCTCCTTTCCCCCGTAGGGCGTATGCGGTATTAGCAGTCGTTTCCAACTGTTATCCCCCTCGACTGGGCAGATCCCTAGGCATTACTCACCCGTCCGCCGCTCGTCAGCGAATTAGCAAGCTAATTCCTGTTACCGCTCGACTTGCATGTGTTAGGCCTGCCGCCAGCGTTCAATCTGAGCCATGATCAAACTCTTCAATTAAAGTTTTGTTGAAACA
>NZ_MCTV01000043.1:0-179 GCF_002874545.1 Shewanella sp. 10N.286.52.C2 | reverse complement strand
GTTTCGGCTCAATGAATTCTGATTTCGATTTAAAGACTCGGAAGAATCTCTAAAACGTTTGTTACATATTGCTATGAACACTCATCGTTACATTGATAATAATTTTGATTGCTTCACTCTTTACGAGAAAGAATGAGCAATTTCGATTAACTCAACACCTGTGAGTGTCCACACAGATT
>NZ_MCTV01000042.1:2244-2541 GCF_002874545.1 Shewanella sp. 10N.286.52.C2 | reverse complement strand
AGTACCAAACTGACCTTGTAATGAGGTGGCTTGAAATTGATTTTGACCGTTATCCACATCAGTAACAGTGAGGGCGCCATCGACGCGAAGTTGCCCACAGTGAACGTCTTTATCTTCAGTTAAGCTGGCGGTTGAGATACCCGCAACCACGGCTTTATCATCAGTACCGTTAATGGTCACAGTGATTTTTTGCTCAATGCCGTCAACGCTATGAACTAACACTGTATCGGTAACTGACTCACCGGTTTTAAGGCCTTGAATCGCTGTCTGAGAATTGTCAGCGGTGTAGGTCCAGTG
>NZ_MCTV01000042.1:0-1469 GCF_002874545.1 Shewanella sp. 10N.286.52.C2 | reverse complement strand
GTACCAAACTGACCTTGTAGTGAGGTGGCTTGAAATTGATTTTGACCATTATCCACATCAGTAACAGTGAGGGCGCCGTCAACGCGGAGTTGTCCACCGTGAACGTCTTTATCTTCAGTTAGCTGTGCTGTTGAAGTACCCGCAATCACCGCTTTATCATCTGTGCCGTTAATGGTGACAGTGATTTTTTGCTCAGTGCCGTCAACCGAGTGAACTAATACTGTATCGGTAACTGACTCACCTGTTTTTAGACCTTGAATAGCTGTCTGAGAGTTATCAGCGGTATAGGTCCAGTGACCTAATTCATTGATTGATAGAGTACCAAACTGACCTTGTAGTGAGGTGGCTTGGAATTGATTTTGACCGTTATCCACATCAGTAACAGTGAGGGCGCCGTCAACGCGAAGTTGCCCACCGTGAACGTCTTTATCTTCAGTTAAGCTGGCGGTTGAGATACCCGCAATCACCGCTTTATCATCCGTGCCATTAATGGTGACAGTGACTTTCTGCTCAGTGCCATCAATGGAATGAACTATGAGAGTATCCGTTAATGATTCGCCTGTTTTCAGGCCTTGAATAGTCGGCTGCGAGTTATCAGCGGTGTAAGTCCAATGGCCTAAACTATTGATACTCAGAGTACCAAATTGACCTTGTTGCACTGTGGCCTGGAATTGGTTTTGTCCTGAATCTACATCGGTTACGGTGAGGGCGCCATCGACATGCAGTTGTCCTTGATGGACGTCTTTATCTTCGGTTAGATTAGCCGATGAAACGCCACCAATTTGAGCGGTTTCATTGCTACCGTTAATACTAATGGTAACTTGTTTGGATACTGGGGTGCCTGAGCTATCAGTTGCTGTGACTGTGAAAGTTTCAACTGCAACTTCTCCCTGATGTAGGGCTAAAGTCGTTGCTGAATGATTATCTAGAACGTATTGCCATTCTCCAGATTTTGAATCAATGACGAGCTGGCCAAATTGACCTATTCCATTTGAGGCCGACCAAGTGATGCTATCGCCATTATCTGGGTCGGTAGCTATGAGGTTGCCTGAAACGGTATCAATTGAACCTAACTCATTGAGACTAGCATGATGTATACCTGAAATTTGCGGTAAATCGTTACTACCTTCAACCTCTACAGCAATGACCGAGCTCACTTTATTGCCTTGGCTGTCCGTTGCCGAAATGACAAATTGTTCTGTTTGATGAGTCCCTTCAGATAATGCATTTGTTTGCTGGTTATTATTATCAAGTTGGTAATGCCATTCGCCAGTTAACTGGTTTAACGTTAACTCACCATATTTACCTTGAGCATTGTCTGTACTCCACAACACTTGGTTAGCATCAGTGCCTGTAGCTTGCATTACGCCACTCGCAGTATTCACTGCATTATCTTCTTTTAATTGCGGTATTTGTTGTTGACTTGCAATGCTTGTAGGCGTTTTATCAGTGCCAGTGCCAGTGCCAGT
>NZ_MCTV01000041.1:0-17733 GCF_002874545.1 Shewanella sp. 10N.286.52.C2 | reverse complement strand
GCCGCATCGATCCCTTAGCATCGTCAGCTAATTTCGTTACCCCAAATATCAATGCCTTAGCACCTCCTTATACTTTTCTTGTTCCGCATCTTAAGTGTTAACTTTTTAATCCTTCCGCTTAAACAGTGGCGTTAGGTTTCGTTGGTTTTGCCTAAGAAAGTTTGTCAGTCGTTCATGCACTTTTTCATCCCTTTGTTGCCAGCAACCCATAAATGTCATCGGTTGTTGGCAGCAAGGGCAAGGTCGTATGGCTTGAGTTTTAGTGGTGTTTTCGAGCGGCGCAAACACGGTGCCAGCAACGGCTAGCATCAAGCGTATTCGTTGCCGCAGCTTGGTAGCACCTCCTCTGAGTAATCCACTCTCATTGTTAAGAGTCTCTGACTCGCCACTATTCTTGAACAAGAGGCTTCGGCAGCACATGTTGCAGTACCAACCATAGAAATTGGGTAACGGGTAAGGTGCGGATCTCAGTGGTGTTGGTCTGGCTATTTTGCCCATGGTTTTCAAGATAGGCAAAGCTGATTTGTCCATCGATATTGCTGACGATATTTTTATCGGGTAACACACCGCGATAAAGGTATCGCGACAGGTACTTTAGCGCTGGCAGCCCTTTGCCCACATGTTGGCAGTCTACCATCCACTTTTTGGGGATAGCGGTTGGTAGCTTGATGTTGAGCTTATCGGTCAAATGCGTCAGCAATCCTGCTCGCCACACCTTGGCCAGGTTAAATCAGGACATGCATCGAAATCAGCACTAATGCGCCTGACAGCGCAGCTTTGTTCAACAAGAGCATTAATGATAAATCACAATCAATACGAATTATCGTACAGCTCATAATCTGCATATTAGTTCTGAACTGTAATCTCATTACATTATCTATTGGTAATACCTGCGCAGAAAAATTGGTAATAACACCTTGCGAGTTTGAAATACAGCTGAGTCACTGACTAACTTTGTTCTGTTATTTGGTAATGTTGTCATATCCATTGGTAGTGAATATAAAAACCATTCAACAATAACAGCCTGACTCTCCTGTAAGTTATTGTTCATTATGTCTTTTCTATTGAGAGAGAAATATGTAAAGCCAATGCGTTAATCTTTTTTATGTCATAGTTACTACCAATTTTGGTTTTTGGTAATGCCTGCGACGCTTTTTTGGTTGACAATGATGTGTTGTGGTGGTTATATTTTGTTTAACGCAAAGTTACAGATGTAAACAGGTTGTTAAGTATGTAGCTGTGTTGGGTGGGTTGTGTGTGATTCTGTGCGTAACAATTAATCATTGCTCTTTGATCATATACAACAAAGAGTTCTGCTTCTTTTTACAACGAAATTAGATAATTTTTGGTGTTAATTAGAAGCAAAGTCTTACCTATTTTTATTACGTTTTTCAGGGTTAGTTAAGCTCATGTGTAGGTGCGCCACTATATGCTGCGCATATAGGTATTCTAAGTAAGCTTTGAAAATAGTTAAGCCGAACAATATACGAACATATTCAACAAAGAGATCGTAAATTATAAAGGATTCCAATATCAACACATATAAATCTTACCGACATATTCAAAAGAAAATGTGTGACGTTTTCGCTTTGCTAGTTTTTGCTTTAGCTGTTTTTAGCGCATCACTCAATGCTCAGGAAATTGAGGAGAATACGCTTATTCCTAAGTCACACACTAGCCTTGCTGAAGGTGTTTTACTGGGAGATTTGTCAAAACTCGATCCGCTTAAAAAGCCAGGTGAAAATTTTGACTTACTCGATTGGTCGTTAACGTTGCCAACCGATCTCAACAAAGATAAAAAAGCTGATACCGTCTATGAGAAATCATTAGGTAAAGGCTTTGACTTAAAGCCATTTTTTTATACAGCAGATGATGGTGGCTTGGTATTCGCTTGCCCAAACGTAGGTGCCAAGACCTCAAAAAATACAAAATATGCGAGAACCGAACTACGCGAAATGCTACGTAGAGGTAATGTTCAAATTAAAACTCGTGGCCTGACAAAAAATAACTGGGTTTTCAGCAATGCGCATGGTTCGGCGAAAGCTAAGTCTGGGGGTGTTGAAGGCAGTTTGGAAGGGACTTTGGCAATAAACCGAGTATCTACCACAGGTGATAAAAAAAAGGTTGGACGCGTGGTCATCGGGCAAATTCACGCGACGGATGACGAACCTATTCGTTTATATTACCGAAAATTACCAGCCAACTCGAAAGGGGCTATTTATTTTGCCCATGAAATAAATGATGGTGATGATATTTGGATAAATATGATTGGCTCACGTTCACATACTTTGTCAGACCCTGTTGACGGAATCGCCTTAAACGAAAAATTCTCTTATAAAATTTCCGTCGAAGATGAAGTGTTGTTCGTCACTATAATCAGGGAAGGTAAGCCTAATATTACTAAGTACTACGATATGAAAGGTAGTGGTTATAGTGCTAGTAACCAGTATATGTACTTTAAAGCGGGTGTTTATAATCAAAACAATGACGGCGCTGATGGTGATTATGTGCAAGCCACTTTCTATCATATCCATAACATACATAAAGGGTATAAATTTTAGCGCAGTTAACACATCAATTTAAAATTCGTAACTCGTAATTCGTAACTACAATTATTGGTTATATTTTCATTTAAATTAATAGGTTAAAACTTTTGTTTGGGTTTCGTCTGTTGAAATTAATATAACTCTAATTTAAATATAAGAATTTAATGGCAGTAACCTGCTAGCAATAAAAACATATACCAATATATGGCATTAACATGCTTATTAAAATACTAAGGGGAAGTACGGTATGTCGACGAAATTAAGTAAAAAAACAAAACCCATCCATAAAATAGGGAAGTTCAAGCTTTCACCTATAGCAAAATGGATGAAGCTTGCTGCATTTACTTCTGTAACCAGTTCTTTTGCATTTTCGGCAATAGCACAAGAAGCAGAAACTGAAAATCTAGATAAAGTTGATAATGATATAGAAGTTGTTGTAGTTACTGGTACACGTAGAACAATTCAAGACCAAATTGCAATAAAGCGTGAATCTACCACGGTTGTTGACGGTTTATCTGCTTCAGATATTGGTGATTTACCTGCACTTTCAATTGGTGAGGCGCTAGAATCATTAACGGGTGCATCATCTCACCGTGAAAATGGTGGTGCTACTGAAATCAGTATTCGTGGTTTAGGCCCATTCTTAAGTGCCACTAACATCAATGGCCGTGAAGCGACCAATGGTAGTGGTGACCGTTCAGTTAACTTTTCTCAGTTCCCATCAGAGCTGATGCAGAAAGTGGCTATTTATAAAACACAAGACGCTTCAATGATTGAAGGTGGGGTTGCCGGTGTTATTACCCTGGAGACACTTAAGCCTTTAGATTTTGCTAAGCAACGTTTTCAGGCTGAAGTAAAAGCTAACTACAACCCAGACCAGGCAAACGTTGACAACTCACTTCAAGATGATTTGGGCTACCGTGGAACACTCAGTTATGTTGACCAGTTTGAGTTTGATAACGGTCAAGCAATTGGTTTGAGTGTAGGCTTTCAACGTCAAGATATTAGCCAGCCAGAAGCTGAATATAGAAGCTCAAGCCCAACGGGTTCATCTTTGTGGGCATGTTTGAATGATCCAACCGATACCAATACCGGTTTTTTCCGTAGCTCAGCGGGCGATTGTGAAGATGGTGTAGATGGTTCGAGTAACCAAGGCTACAATAATAAAATTGATCCAGAAACAGGTCTTGCAGTCGATGATGGCAGGGAATACGCATGGACTGGCTCAAGCCGAAGCTTCCGTCAAAATGAAACATCTGATGAAAGAGACGCTTTATTCTTTGCTCTACAATACCAACCCTCAAATAATTGGGATATCAATTTTGATGCGCAAATTTCAGATCGTACCCAAGCAGAAGCGCGTCATGATTTAATCTTCTTACAAAAGCGCGTTACACCGGGTGTAACGGGACAGAATCTGATCACAAACGATGTTGGCGGTATTCTACATTGGGAAGGTGAAGAACGCATCGAATCAGCGGGCGAGCAATTTTCACGTGAAGAAAACTATCGTGGTTATGGCTTGAACGTTGAACATTTTTTCTCTGATGATCTAAAGATTAGTGTTGACCTTGGCTATTCTAAAACCAGCCGTGAAGAATTACAAATAACAAACCGAGGGAGAACGAGCGATCGTCCTTACATATCTTGGGATTTAGGTGAACATATTCCTCATTTCACAGTGACTGATTTTGATGTGACTGATATTTCCAATTTTACTGATAGCCTTCGTACTCGTATCGACAGAGAAAATGTCCGCGACAACGAAATTATGGGTGCACGCGTTGATATTGATTATATTCTAGACGGTGATTTTTTTAGTGGCGTTCAAGCTGGCGTTCGATTTTCTGAGCTAACGTTTGTTCAATATGGCGGCACGAACGGTAATGGCTCAAGAACGACATATGATTTAGGTGAATCTACAACATCGGCCATCGATGTACTTGAAGGTTGCCAAATTGCCTTCCCTGAGACTGATTTTTTATCTAGCGTTTCTGACGGTAATATTATCACCCATGTTGACAGTTCAGGAAATGTTGTAGAAAGCGGTACAGGCGCTTCGTGGGCAACTTACAATAACGAGTGTTTCTCTCAAGCAGTCGCAGCATCACAAGGCGGCGAATTCGCATACCCAGAAGTTATATACGAGAATACGGGCACCATTGACGTAACAGAACAAACTACCTCTGCTTATACAATGCTTAACTACGACACTGAAATGTTTGGTAAATTTATTCGTGGTAACTTTGGTGTTCGTGTAGTGAATACTGACGTTACTTCTATTGGTTTTAGAGACACTTTTGACACTGTCACTGATCCGGCGACAGGTGTGGTCGAACTAGTAGCAAACGGTAATATTAAACAGATTGAATCTGGCGGTGATTACACTGAAGTACTACCAAGTGTTAACTTAGTCGTTGATTATGATGACAATATTCTCCTAAGGGCCGGTATTTACCGAGGTATGTCACGTGCAGATCCCTCTGATCTAGGTTATAGCCGTGAATTCCTAACTGATGATTCAGATGACCCTACATCGGTTGAAGACTTGTTAGTGGGGGCTCAAGGGGCTGGTAATCCTGAACTTCAACCATTAATGTCATGGAACTATGATGCGGCTGTTGAATGGTATCCAAGCGATGACTCGATGGTAGCGTTAGGTGTTTACTACAAGCAATTCAATGGCGGTTTCCAACAGCAAACACAGTTAGAGACGTTTATCGTTGACGGTGTGGAAGTTTCTTTACCTATTACTAATTCAGTCACTACTGACGAAAGTAGTGACCTTTATGGTTTCGAAGCGTCATTTGCGTATCGTTGGGATTTAGGTATTGGTGTGAAGCTTGGCTATAACTGGGCAGATACAAACTATGAGTTTGAAGATAGTAACTACGGTAATACCTTTACGACAGATTTAGATGGCGTTGTTGTTCAGGATAAAGTAGGTATTGTTCCTCCAGCCTCAGTACCAGGATTTTCTGAGCATGTATTCAATGGCCAGATTTACTATCAAATAGGCGATTTTGATACTGCGCTTATCTACAAGTATCGTAGCGAATACTTCCAACCATACACTTCTAACGGCACAAGACTGCGTTATGTTGATGAGGCAGGTACTTGGGAAGCTCGTGCTGCATACAAAATCAATAAACACGTTCGTGTTAAAGTTTCAGCAATTAACTTGTTCAGTGAGCCTCGCAGTGATGACTTCTATACCCAAGGTAACTTGGGTCAAGTAAGTGATTACGGTCCACGCCTGTTCGCAGGTGTCAGCTTTAAGTACTAGCCAAGTATAGTACTTAAATAAAACAAGCTAAATTTGGAAAAGAATCTTTTTGGAGTCATAAAAATGAATAATAAATCCTTTATACCGCTCATCATTGCGACAGGTCTATTAGGTTGTGGCGGTGATGACGGTGCTGAACTAAATGGAAATACTCGCGGTAGTATAGCAATAACCGGAAGCAATTTTATCGCTGGCGAAACAATCTCTGCAGCAGCTACTGATGCTGACGGAATTATAGCTGACACACTTACTTACGTATGGTCAACAGGTGTTATTGGTACATCCATCACCATTACTGAAGCTGATGAAGGTTCAGTCATTTCTGTTTCTGCTAATTATACTGATGAGGCAGGTTTTACCGAAGGTGTTGGTGCATCTACACCTGTTATCAACCCAACCTTAAATGTTTCTGCTAGCATTATTAAGGGCCCTATTGATGGTGCAACTTGTGACATATTTAAAGTTGATGATAGTGGTGCTGCGGTTCTTCCTGCACAAGCTGCTGCAACCTCTGACACTTCAGGTGGCGTTACATTTAGCAACGTACATTTCGAAGGTACGGGTTTAATTGCATGTACTGGCGGTACTTATACGGACGAATCAACAGGTTTAACCTTAGATGCTCCTCAACTACGATCTGTAGTGAATGTAGTTGAAAATAGTGTTCAGACTGATGAAGATGGGAATCCAGTTTTAGATGACATGGGTGAGGAAGTATTAGTATCACCACCTACTTATGTTGTTTCTCCTTTAACCGAAATGGCTGTTCAAAACGCAGGTAGTGATTTAAACCAGTTTGCTGAAGAAGCTGAAATAATTAATGCTCGTTTTGGTATTCGTTTTGATACAACAGAAGTGCTTCCTACTTTAGTTGGTACTGTTGAACTTGGTGCTGATGGTGCTGAAGATGCTGATAGATATGGTTCTGTGCTAGCGCTACTATCACAAGTTGACGCAGACAACGCAGACGCAGATTTATCTACCGTTATGCAAGATCTTGCTAGTGACGTCGCTGATGGTTCTTTTTCTGAAGAGTCTTTAGTGACACTTGAGACTGCACAAATTAATTTGCAAACTACTTCACAAGTTGCTGATTCAGTTGATGAAGCGTTACTTGACGGAATTGGAGCCGCTGTGGGTTATAACAATGACCCTGTTGCAGCAATCATCGAAGGAGAATTGGCTGGTACTGTTCAACATACTGCTACGCTTCCATTAACTGGTTCATTAACCATTATTGATCCAAACTTTGAAGAAGATGCTTTTGTTGCGCAAACTGATGTAGCACTTGATTATGGTACATTTAGTATCAGCGCTAACGGTAGCTGGTCGTATACAGTTATGACTGCAAACGAAACTCTGGCTAGCCTTGAGTTAGGTAATTCTGTGTATGATTCAATCACTATCGCTTCTATTGATGGTACCACTGCTGAAATTAATATTCGTGTTGCTTCGCTTACTCAGGTTGTAAAAATAAGCGATACAGGCGGCGATACGGGTGAGATTAGATTTAGCGTTGATAACCTTCGTCAAGGTAAGCTGAGTGCATCTTTATCTAAAGAGGTTGCTCTTGGTAGTGATGGAAATATTAAAGATGCTTATATTACGCTTTATGGTTCTTCTGGCAGTTCTAGTGAATCGTTAATGGATTTACGTATTCAAGGAACTCAAACTGGAGACGACGGCACTATAATTGATCCACGTTTCTTTGTTCGAAATACTGACAGTGACGCTTACCCTGGAAATTTAATCACTGCACCATTTGTTGAAGAGCAGTTTTATGATGTAGAGATCACATGGGACTTAGATGCAACAGAACAAATTACCGTGACTATTGATGGTGAAGTAATTGGTGGCGGTTCTTTCTCTACTGCAGCGGTTGTTGACTCTGATTATACAGGCTTAGACCAGTGGTTCGCTGATGGTGTGAAAGCTATCCAATTTAGATTCGGTGATAATGATAGAACGATTCCTTTTGGTTCTTTTTATGTTGATAATATTGAGGTATTTTCTGATACAGCTGGCACAACAAGTATATTTTCAGATGACTTTGAAGGTTATGATGCAGGCGAAACTTTAGATGGTACAGACAGCAAGTATGGCTTAGCTATTTACTCAGAAGTTATCGTATTTGATGCAGGCGATGGCACAGTAGAACCTACGCCAGCAGTATTTTTTGATTTAACTGGAAGAATTGCAAGTAATGAGGCAACGGCAACAGGTGCTGTAAGTGTACTTGACCCAGATGTTGGCGAAGATTCTATTGTTCAGACAACCTTAATGGGTACATACGGTACATTATCAATATTAGATGATGGCTCATGGACCTATACCCTCGATACCACTGACGCCACGATTGCTGCACTTGTTGTGGGAGAAAGTGAATTAGATACCTTTACGATTGAATCTTTCGATGGTACTACCGCTGAATTAGCAATCACAATTACTGGTACAGTTGTTGTTGCTACTGGAGATAATAATGTCGCTAGAATGGCTGATACCTCAACAGACGCTGATGCTGAATTACGTTTAACAACAGACCCACTTGCTGAAGGCTCTATTTCTACAACCCTTAAGTTACAAGCCATTGCTGGCTTTACCGCTACAGATGGTGTTTCTGAAGATAATACTGCTTATATTAGTGTTTACGGAGGCTCTGCTTCTTCAGGTAACTTAACGGGCGAAATTGTCTTTACTAATGATGGTACTGTTAAATACCGTGATGCAAATAAAGATCAGCAAATCATTGATGGCTTAACGTATACAGATGATACTGATATTGATGTAGTGCTTGAATGGACTGCGACAGGTTATTCTGTGTCAATTGATGGTGGCACAACGTTCTACGGCCCTTATGTTGCCATTAATACGGGCAGTGCAACACAAACCTATCAAATTCGTATTGGTAGCTCTTCGAAAGAGTCAGCAAAAGAATTATTAGCTGATGACATCGTCATTGCTGATGATACAGGTTCGGCAGTTCTGTCTGAAGACTTCGAGATATTTGCTGAAGGTGAAGATTTAAGCACGACTTACTCAAGCTCTGCTGAAGCAACCGTTATGACCATAGCGGGAAGTAGTGTAAATAAAGTTGCCAGAATGGCTGATACAACAACAGACGCTGATGCTGAATTACGCTTAACAACGGACCCACTTGCTGAAGGCTCTATTTCTACAACCCTTAAGTTACAAGCCATTGCTGGCTTTACTGCTACAGATGGTGTTTCTGAAGATAATACTGCTTATATTAGTGTTTACGGAGGCTCTGCTTCTTCAGGTAACTTAACGGGCGAAATTGTCTTAAGTAATGATGGCAGCGTTAAATACCGTGATGCAAATAAAGATCAGCAAATCATTGATGGCTTAACGTATACAGATGATACTGATATTAATGTAGTGCTTGAATGGACTGCGACAGGTTATTCTGTGTCAATTGATGGTGGCACAACGTTCTACGGCCCTTATGTTGCCATTAATACGGGCAGTGCAACAGAAACCTATCAAATTCGTATTGGTAGCTCTTCGAAAGAGTCAGCAAAAGAGTTATTAGCTGATGACATCGTGATTGATGATGCAACAGATACGGCGGTTCTATCTGAGGACTTCGAAAGTTATGCTGTGGGTGACGATCTAAGTACGACTTACTCTGGTTCTGCCGAAGCAACAGTGCAATAAGGCTAATCAACTTGCAGTTGTAAATTAATGTTTTAAACAATGTGTTAAAAATGCCGCTTATTGATAGCGGCATTTTTTGTTCTTATTTTGTAGACCAAAGTGTGCTATTTGAATGCGACTTTCGCTCTTTTAAAGGGTTAGTTGTATCCAACATTTAGCTTAGAGCTAATTTTATTGGGTTATTTTGTTAAACTCGATAAGTTGACAATATCAACTGATCAAATGAACCGCTTTCTATCTCATCAATTTTAAACTTATCTGGTTAGCCGAAACTTTTCTAAAACGCTAGGCTAGTTTAACTATGCTATGTTTATTGGTGCTGTGGTTGCGGCTTTCAGCAGTCTTTGTCGTTATATAGTCATTAGCCTTTAGTAACTAAAAAGTTAAGAGTCGGTAGGGCGTTCAGGCTTCCAATCTAGTTGAAAATGGCATTAATGATTTCTTTAAAGTGTATGTTTGTAATTATGTCGGGGTAGCGTTATGCGTTGGCGTGGAAAGCGTAAAAGTAGCAATGTAGAAGATCGTCGTAATACGCAAGTCTCAGGTGCTGGTGGCTTTGGGCGAGGTGGTGGGGGCATTTTACGACTGCTACCGATGATATTTAAGGTGCTTGGGTTTAAAGGAACCGCGATACTGATTGTGGGTGTGGGCGCTTACGGATTATTTACCGGCAACCTAGGTAATATGTTAGGTGGACTTGGGCTACAACAAGAAACCTCTACAGGTGTTTCTACCGCGCCATTAACTGAAACCGCAGCAGAAAGAGAGCAGGTTGATTTTGTGGCGGTAATTCTTGCTGATACGGAAGAAACTTGGAGCAGTTTATTTCAGCAGCGGGGCATGACCTATCAAGAGCCAAGTTTAGTGTTGTTTCGTGATGCAGTAAAATCAGCTTGTGGTATGGCACAGTCTGCTATGGGGCCATTTTATTGTCCTGCAGACCAACAAGTTTACATTGACCTGAGTTTTTTTGAGCAATTAAAAAATCAGTTCAAAGCGCCTGGTGATTTTGCCCAAGCGTATGTGATTGCCCATGAAGTAGGTCATCACATTCAAACTCTGCTGGGGATATCCAGTGAAGTTCATGCCGCTCGCAGTAAGTTAAGCGCAGTTGAGGGCAATAAGCTGTCGGTTAAGCAGGAATTGCAGGCGGATTGTTTTGCCGGTGTTTGGGCCAATCATGCGAATAATAGCCGTCAGCTACTTGAAGCAGGTGATATTGAAGAGGGCTTAACTGCAGCAAGCGCTATCGGTGATGATACCTTACAAAAACAATCACAAGGCCATGTCAGCCCTGACTCTTTTACCCATGGCAGCTCGGCACAAAGAGTGAAATGGTTTCAAGTCGGTTTTGCCAGCGGCAATATGGAAAGTTGTGATACCTTTAAAGGCAGTTAGAGAAAAGAATGTCGAGTATTATTAAGCGAGTGAGAGTTTAATTGAAATAAAAAAGCCGTTGATATTCAACGGCTTATTAGTGCCTAGCTTATAAAGCGTTTAACTTATAAGCTAACGATAAGTTAATATCGAATTACTTCTCTAATTTAGTGAAGTAGTCGAAGATAACAGGTACGTCATTTTGACCAAGGCCTGCATCAACACCTGCTTGAAGTGCTTTAGACGTTCCTTCAGCGATTGGTGACTCAGTACCTAAGTCAGAAACCATTTGTAAGAAGTAACCAAGGTCTTTGTTTGCATTGGCAACCGAGAAACCTAACTTCTCTTCGCCATCGACAGCATAGAACTTAGTGAACTGCATGAATGGTGAGTTAGAAGGGCCAGCAGACATAATGTCGAATAATTGCTGACCGTCAACACCTGCCGCTTTTGCAACTGCAAACGCTTGAGACATCGCTGTAACAGTAGTCATACCAATGAAGTTATTGATTAACTTAGTTGTGTGACCTGCACCTAATTTACCTAGGTGGAATACGTTTTCACCTTGCTCTTCTAAAACAGGTTTAACTTTGTTGAATGTGTCGATGTCACCAGCAGCCATGATGTTTAGAAGACCATCTTTAGCGTGAGCAGGAGTACGTCCAAGAGGCGCATCGATCATGCCACAGCCTTTTTCGGCAAGCGCTGCACCAATTTTGATAGTAGAAGCAGGGATAGAAGTTCCGAAGTCTACTAATGTAGTACCTTCTTTCATTCCGGCTAGAACACCATCTTCACCGTATACAATTTTTTCAACAACTGCAGAAGTTGTTAGACAGAATTGAACGATATCAGAAGCCGCTGCTAATTCTTTACCAGAAGTGAATTGGGTAGCATTGCCACGAGCAAGAACTGCATCAACTGCATCTTGGTTAAGATCCATAACGTTAACTTGGTAACCACGTGTTTGTAGGTTTTCAACCATGTTGCCGCCCATAAGGCCAAGACCGATGAATCCGATGACTGGTTTTGTCATTTCTAACTCCTAAATATATTGATATATGCTTATCTGAATTGAAAGTTGCTCACCTTAATATGAAGGTGGGCAATGTTATTTATATAAAAAGTGCTCTAGAGCTCAGGCTAGTTAACTTATTAGCTCTATTTAAGAATTAACTCTTTATCTATTAATCGTGTCGTGTTTCTTAACATTAGATGTCGTTTACAAGGCTTTTATATCGCCCAATACTCACTTACCAATTTGTATTACAATATGGTAGGTATAGTCGTCACCTTTGTCAACCAAACACTATTTGTTCTCTTGCAAAAGTGTGACTAAAAAAGGGTTGGCTGTTATTTTGAGCAAAAACACTCGAAAATGAATTTTTGTGTAACCTAAATCACATTAATGTTTTTATTCAACTACTTGCTCTGTTCTGCTTGTGTATTGAACGTGTCATTACTGAACAGTTAAGTGCTAAATATATTTCGGTATAAGACTAAAAGTCTATAAAACAGTGCTTTTAGTCTTAATCGGAATATTGATTAATCTACATTTTGTATTATCTATGTGACCTTTAATTTGTCTTTTATGAGAAAAGAGCCTATCAACTGATAGGCTCTACATTACCATGTTCTCATTAGAACTTAGCGCGAACACCGACAGTGTAGCGACGATCCGCTTCACTGTATTTCCACACTGAATCCAGTTCAGTGGTGTATTCAATTGGTTCGCCTGTGAGGTTTACCACATTGCCTACAATGGTGAAGTTATCATTGATATCCCAACTTGCTGAGAAATCAAGTTGGCCACGTGCTTCACGGTAGTTATTACCAACAGTTGCATCATAATTATCAGAGGTAGGATCATTTTGGTTAAAGACGTTATAACCTAATGCGCCGACAGTTTGAACACGTTTTTCTGCTTGTGAGTATAAGTAACGGTCACGCCAGTTGT
This sequence comes from Shewanella sp. 10N.286.52.C2, assembly GCF_002874545.1. Taxonomy (NCBI): domain Bacteria; kingdom Pseudomonadati; phylum Pseudomonadota; class Gammaproteobacteria; order Alteromonadales; family Shewanellaceae; genus Shewanella; species Shewanella sp. 10N.286.52.C2. Next base: position 4,892 of record NZ_MCTV01000041.1, on the reverse strand, counting down.
ACGCTAAACGGAATTGCAATCCCTCATTTTCCCAGTAAATTTGTCCATTCGCGGTGTTTTCCGAAATGTTCAATAATGGGTTACCATCAGGTTGTTCACTATCTGCATAGGTGTAGTTGGCATTGACACCGAAGCCAGACCATAAGCCTGGTAATGAGGTAAATTGTTGTTGGTAACCTAGTTCAATACCTTGAACACTACCACTACCACCGTTAACATCAGTGTCGACCACAATACCTGTTTGGCCTGCAGCTTTTTGAGCATCAACATAAGCTAAGCCTTGATCTTCTGTAGCAAAGTTGACATCACCTTGGCTTTGACCTGCTGTATCAAGTAAACAAATGTTGCCCCATTCAGTGGTATTTTGTCCTGAAACCGTATTGGCATCAGCTAAACAGCTACTGTCGGTTTGAGTAAATGAGTTAACATCTTTGTAGAATAATGCTGCTGAAACGATACCGCCGTTACCAAAGTAATGTTCTACTGAAAGATCATATTGTGTAACACGGTAAGGCTCTAACTCGTATGAACCTTGAGTACCGGTCACTAAAGAGTTATCAATAGTTAACGAAGGGCTTAGTTCATCAAAGTCAGCACGGCGCATCACTTTTGCCGCTGCGAAACGTAATAAAGTTTCTTCAGTTAGGGTATATGTGACGTTTAAACTCGGTAAGAAATCTGAGTAATCATTTTTACCGGTATCAAGCACTTTATTACCGTTGGCATCGACTGATGCAACCACGCTTGATTCTAAGTCAGTTTGAATATAACGTCCGCCGACAACAGCGGTTAAATCATCAAAGTCTAAGTGAACTTGTGCGTATATAGCGCTGGTTGTTTCATTAATCTCTTTATAGGCACTTGAATCTTCGACCATATTATCGGCTAAAGTACCGTTCATTGCATATGATGTATCTTGCAACATCTGTTGAACTAACGCATAAGTTTGTTCGGTATTTTGCAATTGGTCAGCGTCATATACATTATATGTCAACATATCATTTTGACCGGCAATGCCTGTTTGGTCGAATGAGTTACTCATGTTAACCACATTCATGCTGTCGCTAAGCAGTGGGTTGTCAATCCAAATAGGGCTATATAAACCATCAGCGTTGGTGGCTTTTTTATATGAGTCCTTAAGGGTAGTGCCATTAGGTTTTAGGTCAAAACGGTTAGCAGAGTAATCTCTGTCAGTAAAGCGTACACCTGCTTTAACAGCTGAAACCCAATCGACACCAACATCAGAAATCTTAAAATCAAATCGAAGTGCTTGTTCTTCATTCTCAGTTTCTAAGGTTTTATGGAAAAACTCACGGAAAACTAAGTTATCAGGATTGGTTAGCATGCCATTATCAGCATAGGTGTAACCTGGGATACCACTGCCACTAAATGAACTACTCGTGCTGGTATGAGTGACTAGGTCAAGGGTTGGATCTGTACGTTCGATTGGACGTAAATTAAATTCATTGGCGGTTTGTTTTTCTTTTGACTTTGATAATGAATATTCGGCTGAAAGTTCAATATTATCAGACAGAAACCACTCACCTCCAATGGCATGTGAGGTTGAGTCTGATGTGGTAAAGTCACTCCATGTTTTAGGAATAACCAACACGCCATCTAGATCGTAATTGTGTAGTTGGCCATTGCTGTCATAGTAAGAGTCATCTCTAGCAACAGTACTACCACCCACATCAAGAATTGAATATGCTGATTGACCACCGTCTAACTTGGTGCCGTTTAAATCAAGGTAAATATTGGCGTTGGCACTTTCTGGTTCCCACTGTAGTGAGATACCCACAGCTGTACGTTCACGTTCTTCTGTTTTTTGTTCTGCCGTTGTTTGGGTTCTACGTAGATACTTACCATTTGGTCCGCCAGAATCATCGACTGTACCATCACCATTGATATCAATATTGTCTAGTAAATCAACTTTATTGAAGTACTCATCACGGCGTAATTCACGGTCTAAGTAAGATAAGTTAGCAGAAGCACCAAACGTACCGGCACTGCCTAAATCCCAATTATTACCCAGTCCCAATGTGAAGTTAGGAGCAATATTTTCTGTTTTATCTGCGTATTCACCATCAAGAGTAATAGCCACTAATGGCTCACTCAGTTCGAGTGGGCGAACCGTTTGCATATTAACCGTGCCGCCTAACGCACCTTCAATCATGTCAGGTGTTGGAGACTTAATGACTTCAACTGTTTTTAAGAAGCTTGAAGGGAAGTCGGATAAATTAATACCGCCACGACCAGGGCCTGCTGTAGAACGGCCGTTTAGTAAAATAAGGTTTTCTGATACGCCACGAATGGTAACTGATTCACCCACACCAAAATCTGTTGCTATTGAAACACCCGTGATACGTTGTAGCGCTTCTGCAATATTGTTATCAGGTAACTTACCAATATCTTCAGCGACAATCGCATCAACAATTCTATCATCGGTACGTTTTAGTAGATTAGCTGCTTTTAAACTACCAAATATGCCACGAACGGCAATGACTTCAATTTCGTTTGTGTCGCTAGCGTCTGCATTTGTCTGGGCTTCAGGCTCTGCTGCCATTGCCGACATTGATAACATTGCCGTTAATGTTGCGCCAAAAATACTAATATTATTTGCTTTACTTCTAGCCCCAGTAAACATCGAACTTATTTTATTCAGCTTCATATTTCCCCCCAAGAAATCATTAATTTTTGTATGACCAATTGCTGTTCTTTTAATCGGTTGATACATTTATATAACATGTTACCAATAGTCGCAACCATTATTACCAAAGTATTAACTTTGTTATACCAAAGTGTATGCTGGTAGCCGTAATTTTTGTAAGTCAGCTGAGTAAGGAATTGTATAAAGGAGCGGTTATAATCAGAATAGCTTGAATTTAGGTAAATGAAAATTAGGTAACTCATTGACGGTGAAAGGATACTTCAATATTCTACGGCCTTCATAATTTAATGGATTAAAGACATGATGAAGCCAAAAATTAATTTTCTATTACTACCGATACTTATTTTAATGATTCTTAGCGGTTGTAGTAGCAATCCTGTGTTACACCCTGAGCCCATTACCTTGACTAGCGCTCGATTTGGTCATGCCGCAGTCAATGATGGTCAAAACATCTATGTATTGGCAGGGTCTAACAGCACAGGTTTTCTTTCCGACATTGAAATCATTGAGCCTATATCAGGTAAAAAGCAGGTGTTAGCGAATAAACTCATCCCAAGAAGGTTTTTTTCTGCGGTTTGGGATGGGCAAGAGTCAATTTATATTATTGGTGGTGTCAGCTTTGAGGCCCAAAAATTTAGATTTGAACACCGCGTAGAAGTGTTTAATACCGTGACCCACCAAGTTAGCTTTGCCAAGCCGTTACCTGCACCAACAAGACGTAATAGTGCCGTTTTGTTAAATGGTAATATTTATGTTGTTGGTGGCTCATACCCTAAAAATGGTCAGTTAGCACCGAGTGGCTTAGTCGCTGTGTTAAATGGTGAGACACAAGGCTGGGTTAGAGCGGCCAATATGCCAACCACGAAAGAAACTAGAGCAGTGGTTCATGATGGTTATATCTATGTGGTGGGTGGCTATGATAATAAAAACTCATTAACAGCTTTTGAAAAATATGATCCGCAATTAAAAAAGTGGCAATCATTACCCGCTTTACCTGAAGCTATCAGTGCCCATTCAATGTCAGTGGTTAACCAAAAGCTGTTTGTATTTGGGAGTTATGACAATTTGACATTAACTTACGCATACGATTTTGTCAGTGAGCAATGGATGAAGATTGATATTGGTTATCAAGCCAGTAGACATAATGCAGCGACCACACTCGGTGACACCACTTATGTGATTGGCGGCAATACCGACATAAAAGGTCAATATCTGAAAGATATACAAGTCTTTAAATTGTAGTTTTAGCGAATGTAAGCTTATTCAGGCTGTTCACAGCTGAAATCAATCATGCCCCATCAATGGCTACTTTTTAAAGGTTTAGCGGACGGGGCATGTTTGAACTATCTACAATGGTCGATAACTACAGCTGATAACCCGCCTTTTAAAGCTTGATAGTCGCTATTTATAAGCACCATCAGAGTAGGTTAGTTCATAGCTATGTGAGTATATTTCAAGGATATTCCCGAACGGATCTTCCATGTATATCATGCGATATGGTTTTTCACCTGGGTAATAAAAACGTGGTTTTGCCATACGTTTTTTACCACCAGCAGCAACAATTTTTTCTGCAAGCCCTTCAACATCAGGATCTTGTACACAAAAGTGGAACACGCCGGTTTTCCAATATTCAAAGTTATCTTTTGGATTTTGCTGATTTTTAAACTCAAAAATTTCAACTCCAACTCTATCACCAGTGGATAGATGAGCAATGCGAAAGTGTTCCCAACCACTCCCAAATACATCAGTACACATTTCACCAATGGCGGAGTTATCTTCTTTAATTTCAGTGGGCGCCATAATGAGGTACCAACCTAATGTCTCGGTATAAAACTTTACCGCGGCTTCAAGATCGGGCACTGAGATACCGATATGGCTAAACGTACGTGGATATGTCATCTGTGTTCCTTATCATATGAGAATTGGCATAGTTTATTACTGCTCAAATATAGCCAAACTATAGAAAGTTGCACTGAAGATACGGCTGAAGTGGTTTATTCGATCAACAGAAATCATTTAGATAAGGTGAACTAGGCTAAGGAATGCGTGTATGGAAGGTTATCGCTCTGGTATATAAATAAAAAGCCAGCATATTGCGGGGCAAAATATGCTGGCTTTATTGTGTTGCAGTGATTATCTAAACTGTGGTTTGTTTATTGATTTAGTTTTCAGTTTGATACTTTTCAAACCACCACAGTATATGAGCCACTTTCGACATTCTAAA
>NZ_MCTV01000040.1:1069-24988 GCF_002874545.1 Shewanella sp. 10N.286.52.C2 | reverse complement strand
GCCAATAGTGATATAAACGCAAATGCTAGCGGCAATGCAACTAGCGATGAAGCGTCAGCTAATGAAACTTTGGCGTCAGATAATAGCACTTCAGCAACTAAGAAATAGTGCTTTTTAATCCCAATGCGCGCGAGTACAAATTTACCCCTCAATGATTACGTTAAACGCAATCCAATAGAACCAGCCTATACTTATGCAATTGTCAGCGCAATTGTTACCTATGTAGCTGTGTTCATTATCCTATTTACAGGTCTCAATCATGTTTAAGAAAGCGAGTGTTAACCCTCCGGTTTTCTTCCCTTCAGTATTGCTTATTTTTGTCATGGTATTTATTTGTGCCGTTTGGCCAAATGAAGCTAGCCAATTTTTTAAAGCCATTCAAAGTTGGTTAGAAGTTAAAGCGGGCTGGTTGTATATTGTTGGGGTGGCTATTTTTCTCATCTTTATTATTTTTGTCATGATGAGCCGTTTTGGTGACATCAAACTAGGCCCAGATCATTCCGTGCCTGACTACAGCTTTAAAAGCTGGGTATCTATGCTGTTTTCTGCAGGGATGGGTATTGGATTAATGTTCTTTGGCGTGGCAGAGCCAGTGATGCATTATTTAGCCCCACCTGATGCAACGCCTGAGTCACTGGAGGCTGCAAAAGATGCCATGAAGATTACTTTTTACCATTATGGCATCCATATTTGGTCAATCTATGCCGTAGTGGCTTTAAGCTTAGCGTATTTCTCATATCGTCATAAACTGCCTTTACTGCCACGTTCTGCCTTATATCCACTCATTGGCGAGCGTATCTATGGCCCTATAGGGCACGCGGTTGATACGTTTGCGGTGATCGGCACCATGTTTGGCGTAGCAACCTCATTGGGCTTTGGGGTGCTACAGGTCAATTCAGGCTTAAGTTATTTAATTGATGGTTTGCCAAATAACATCACTGTGCAAATTATTATCATTATGGCGATTACCGCGATAGCAACGGTTTCTGTTTTTGCAGGCTTAGATAGAGGCGTTAAACGTTTAAGTGAGCTTAACCTTGCGTTAGCACTGCTATTGCTTGTGGCAGTTTTAGTTCTTGGACCAACAGTGCTGTTACTGCAAGCATTTGTTCAAAATACCGGTGGTTATTTAAGTGATATTGTGGGTAAAACCTTTAACTTATACGCCTACGAGCAAAAAGATGATTGGCTTGGTGGCTGGACATTATTGTATTGGGGCTGGTGGATCTCATGGTCGCCATTTGTAGGTACTTTTATTGCTCGTGTCAGTCGTGGGCGCACTATTCGAGAATTCTTAGTCGGGGTGTTATTTTTCCCAACTGGCATCACTTTCCTATGGATGACAGTATTTGGTAATAGCGCCATTGATATGATTAGAAACCATGGGGCGAGTTATCTATCGGATGCGGTTTCTAATGATGTATCGGTGGCCTTGTTTCGATTTTTTGAGCATCTACCATTTTCATCAGTATTGTCCATCATTGCCATATTCTTAGTGGTAACATTTTTTGTTACTTCATCAGATTCCGGCTCGTTAGTGATTGATAACTTGACCTCAGGCGGTAATGAACAAGCGCCAGTAGGCCAGCGAGTTTTTTGGGCGATACTGCAAGGTGTTGTCGCGAGCGTATTATTACTCGCTGGTGGCTTACAAGCGTTACAAACAGCAGCGATTGCCAGTGCAATGCCAATCATGATTGTGATGCTATTGATGTGCCTTGGCTTGTATAAAGCCTTACAAGATGATCGCTTGAAATTAGAAAGTGTGCAGCAACACAATACCAGTGTGCAATTTGCTAAAGCCAACATGAGCTGGGAAGATCGTATTGATGTACTGGTCTCTCACCCCAGTCAAGAAGATGCGCAGCGATTTTTAGATAACATCGCCAAACCGGGACTTGAACAAGTCAGACAAATATTTTTAGCTAAAAATATGCCTGCTGTCATCACCCAAGATGATGAAAGGGTACGTTTATTGATCGGTAACAACGAAACCCTGCAGTTTGCTTATGGGCTGCGTATTCGAGCATTTACCATGAATGGTGCCGATGTCGAAGGCTTTGCTAGTGAGCAAGACTATTATCGGGTGGAAGTGTTCTTAGAGCACGGCGGTCAGCATTACGATGTGATGGGTTATACTCAAGAGCAAATTATTGCAGATATCGTTAATCAATATGAACGCTATTTACACTACCAGCATTTGTCTAATTCAGAGTTAGTGACTTACTAGCGGCTGCTTGTTTTAAGCGGTGCTTGTTTTAAGCGCTGCTTGTTTTAAGCGGTGCTTGTTTTAAGCGGTGCTTGTTTTAAGTGGTGCTTGTTTTAAGTGATGTTAGTATTACTCGAGCAGTGCAATTGTGATAGAAAACATTGCCCCAACCGATAACAGCGCTTATCCTTGGGGTAATTTTGTAATGAAAGTAAATTGGAAAGTCGATGTCAGCTACTCAAAGTAAATTAGATAAAGTATTAGCAGAAGCCAGAGATTACAAAGCCACTCGTGAAAAAGGCTACCGTGAACAAGCCTTAAAACTCTATCCTTGGATATGTGGCCGTTGTACACGTGAGTTTACTCATAAGAATTTATCTGAGCTGACGGTACACCATGTTGATCATAACCATGATAACAACCCGTCAGATGGCTCGAACTGGGAATTGTTATGCTTGTATTGCCACGATAATGAACATTCTCGATTTGAAGAGTTGATCCGTTATGGCAATACCACTGAAACCAAGCAAGAAGCCGCTACCTATAATCCATTTGCAGATTTAAAAGCAATGATGAAAAAGTAGCTTTGTTTACTGATACTCAGATGAAAAGCCCATATTTATGGGCTTTTTTGTACTTGGCTGAAAGCTTTATTGCTCAGCTTTACAATTCAAGGCTGTTCAATTTCCGCTTGGGCTTTTAACCACTTCTCACGGCTGATGATCTGGCTATTATTACCGCCTTTCATTCGTTCTTTTCGTTGTGGCAGTTGTTGCCATACCGCTTGTTTTTTCTCTTCACTGGCTTGTCCCCAGCCAACAATTTCATTGATGTGGCGAAAACAGCCCATGCAGTAATCTGCTTCATTTAAGCCGCATTTGGCGACGCAAGGTGAGTGCATTGTTAATCCTTTACCGTTCTAAAGTCTTGGCATTTATTGATTAAACCATATAGACAAATTAAATAAATAAAACTAGGCTGCGACTAGCTATAGTTTATTGAATTAATTAAGTTATTTGCAAGTTTAATTGGTTGTAACTATGGCTTTGTTGTCAGTGTTTCGTTGGTTTTTTGCTATAATAAATAGCCAACTTGCTGCTTTATTGTGTCGCTATTGCGTGGAGAGTACCATGAAATCATGGTTTAATTTAGCTGTAAAAAATCTTGCTAGCCTGAGTAGTCGTTGCTGGTTTGCTCAGTTTCACCCCCTTATTATCACCTGTAAAAAACTGCTTAGCCTTATGAGTATCGGCTTGTTATCTTTAAGTTTAACGGCTTGTTCACTGCTAGAAGTTAAGCTTGAAAGTGGCGTTGAACCCTTACCTAAAGAGCAGATAAACATGCGTATGTTTAGCCGTGAATTTAGTTATAGCTTTTATGCTGAAATTGAAGCCACCGCAGACCGCATTGCAGCTAATAGCGATGATGACAACGTTAGAGCTAACACCTTAATGTGGAAAATTTACGCTGAGCAAAGCCTGCAGCGGGCTATATTCCAAGCCTCTCCAGTAGCGGCAATGCTCGATACTTGGGTGTTGACCGAGCAAATGAAGCAGTTTTATGAAACTGGTGCTGGCAGTGAGTTATTCGGTGAACAACAGCAGCTCGCGATAGATAGCAGTGAAAAATTAGCGGATCAATTCGTCTCGACAGTAAAAGGCTTTATTAGCAACCAAAAGTTCAAAAATAATCAAGCGTTTGTGAGCCAATATGTGGCTGAAAATCCGCTTGAGGATATTACCTTTACCCGCACTACTGCCTTTAATGCTTGGTTGGCTTTTAGCAATATTTCAGAGTTTGAAGCCATTACCACTTTTGGTTCAATGCCTGAGGTGATGAGTGATATGTCTGATCGTATGGCGATGACCACTGAGCAGATGCCAAAAATTCTTGGCTGGAAAGCCGAGTTATATGCACTTCATGCTGATGTTAGCGCCGCTGATATAGAATTAGCCCTTAAAAATATCAGTGAAACCACCAAAAAATTTCAGCAGTTAATGCAGCAAACCCCTGAAATGATGACCATGCTTGCCGGTGATATGCGAGTGGAGCTGGCGCCATTATTAGATCAACTGAGTGATGTCACAGATGATAAACTGCAGCAGTTATCAAAAGAGCGTGAATCACTAGCCTTAATTATTGTTCACGAGCGAGAAGCGTTAGCGCAAATGATTGCTGATGAACGCAGCGCTGCTATTCAAGATTTAGATGCACTAACCCAAAAAACCGTTGAATTAGTGTTTGCCCAAGTGATTGAGTTAATTAAAAGTGTGATTGTGTATTTCATTTTATTCTTAATTGCGATATTTTTTGCGCCTCTAGCTATGGGGGTTTGGTTAGGTAAACGCATGGCGGTTCGAAAGTCTGAACCCAAATCTAACCCTAAATCAGCTATCAAAGTCGCAGGTAGTGAGTAGTGAGAGTGCTTAATGATGGTGTAAACCATCAATCACACCAATAAACCATAGGATGCCAATGAGCACACAGATTGCCATGAACTGCGCGACAGACGCTAACAATTGTAGCGACAATAGCGCCAAGCTAGGCCAGCTTAGCGAGTGCTTACTAAAGCTAAATAGTTTGTGGCAAGTGAAAGCCTTTGATTGTCAGCAATTACCTTGGTCTGAGCAGTTTCCTTGCTTAGCCGCAAAGGTTTGGGCCATTGCAGATACTGACATAGAGGCACTAGATGTAGCTCAAGGGGCATTGGTATCGGCGTTACTGCCGTCATTGATGCAAGATATGCAGCAGTTGGGGATGAAAATTGATGGCTTAGCCGCGATGTTAAGCACATCGACAAATGGTGATGTATCGTTAACGAGACCAGAACCCAAATCGTTTGAAGCACACGCTGTAGAAATAGGCCTGTCTGACACTGAGCTTAGCCATTTCAGCGCCCATATCAAAGGCCGAAAGTGGCAGCAAATTACTGCTTTTTCAGCGCATATTCCTAAAGGAAACCCGATTGTTGAATGGTGTGCAGGTAAAGGCCATTTGGGACGTTATATTGCTAAAACCCATCAAGTTAAGGTTAGCAGTTTAGAGTGGCAACAAAGCTTGTGTGAGCAAGGCCAGCAGTTTGCAGACAAGTGGCAATTGTCGCAGCAGTTTCATTGTGTTGATGTGTTTAACTTAGCCAATAGTACATTAGGGGCCAACCCGCTAAGTTCAGAGCAACATGCCATTGCGTTACATGCCTGTGGTGATTTACATGTTAGGCTGCTGGAGTTAGCCGCTCAAGCAAACACCAAACAAATCTCGTTTTCACCTTGTTGTTATCATCTTATTCAAGCTAATTACTATCAGCCGCTATCCCATGCTGCAAAAAACAGTGGCCTTAAGCTATCGCGACATGATTTACAGTTGCCGCTGCAGCAAAGTGTGATTGCCAATGACAAGCAGCAAGCATTACGACATCAAGAAATTGCTTGGCGCTTAGGCTTTGATAGCTTGCAGCGAGATATTAGCGGTAATGATCGCTATCTGCCGATCCCCAGTGTTAAACGAAGCCAGTTATCGGCATCATTTAGTGATTTTTGTTATTGGGCTGGGGCGCAAAAACAAGTCAATATCGGCGCTGTAACCGACTTTGATGCCTATCTTGCTCAAGGGGTAGCTAGGCAAAGGCTAACTCAGCGTATCGATCTAGTCGCGCACCTGTTTAGGCACGCTTTAGAGCAGTGGTTATTACTGGATAGAATGTGCTTTTTACAACAGCAGGGTTATCAAGTTACCATGGTTGAATTTTGTGCAAACGAAATCACACCAAGGAATTGGTTAATTCAAGCTGAAAAATTAACCTAATTAAATAATTCTGTTCGAATAGTTTTCTAAGGTACTGTTTAATAGTTTTTATTTTAAATCCTCTTGATTAACCCCTTTAGTGATACAGTTAATACCCCAGCGATAAACTGCGGCTTTGGTAGATTTATATATTACTAATTGTGGTTTTGTATTGAATATTGAAGCTTTTCTTGTTCAAATGGCGGGTTAGTAGCAAATACCAATAAATTCGGTTGCCTAAGGCGGCCTTAAAGTGAGCGATTGATACGGTTTCATGAAATATTCCCGCGTTTTTATTAATAGTATGGCCTATGAGTTAGCACCCCAAGTGGTGTCTAGTCTAGACCTAGAATCTCGTCTTGCGCCGCTTTATCAAAAGTTTCGTATTCCAATGGGGCAATTAGCCGCTTTAACCGGTATTAAGGAACGTCGCTGGTGGCCAAAAGGTTATCGTTTATCTGACGGCGCTATCAGTGCTGCCCGTAAAGCGGTTGCTGAAACAGGTATCAATGTCAGTGATTTAGGGGCAGTTGTTTACACAGGCGTGTGCCGTGACCAACATGAGCCCGCAACCGCGTGCCGCGTGGCTGCAGAGCTTGGTGTGTCTAAAGATACCGCGATTTACGATATCAGTAACGCTTGTTTAGGTGTGCTTTCTGGCATTTTAGATATCGCTAACCGTATTGAGCTTGGACAAATTAAAGCCGGTATGGTGGTATCTTGTGAATCGGCGCGCGATATTGTTGAAGTCACTATCGACAATATGCTCAATGAGCCGACAATGCAGAATTTTGCCCAATCGCTAGCGACCTTAACCGGTGGCTCTGGTGCGATTGCGGTTATCTTAACTGACGGTAGCTTACCGCTTAAAAATACTCGTAATCATCAGCTATTAGGTGCCAGCCACTTATCGGCGCCTGAGCATCACGAGTTATGTCAGTGGGGCCTACAAGAAACCAGTCAAAAGTTATATCGTGAGTTTATGCGTACCGATGCCGTCACCTTACTTAAAGAAGGGGTTGATCTGGCTAAGCATACTTGGGAACACTTCTTAACTCAGCGTGAGTGGTTAGTGGATCAAGTTGATAAAGTGATTTGTCATCAAGTGGGCGCATCAAACCGCAAACAAGTGTTAAATGCTCTCAATATTCCTCATGAAAAAGAATTTCCAACTTATGAAACCTTGGGCAATATGGGCACGGTTTCGCTGCCAGTAACAGCGGCGATGGCCCACGACCAAGGCTTTTTAAAATTAGGCGATCAAGTGAGCTTTCTAGGCATAGGCAGCGGGTTGAACTGTATGATGCTAGGCATCAAGTGGTAATCATTTCGCTGGTTATAGAATAAGTATTATAAAATTGTAGGAAGCATCATGTTAGAAAATCTGTTGCCTTTTGATAGCCATTATTTAGACCGCAGTGGTAACAAACTGCATTATGTTAATGAAGGCCAGGGTGAGCCAGTGGTTATGGTTCATGGAAATCCAAGCTGGAGTTATTACTACCGTAACTTAGTCAGTGCATTAAGCACCAATTATCAGTGTATTGTGCCTGATCATATTGGTTGTGGTTTATCGGATAAACCTGATGACCCACAATACGATTACACATTAGAAAATCGTATTGATGATTTAGAAGCGCTGTTAGATCATTTAGATGTCAAAGAAAACATCACCTTAGTGGTTCATGACTGGGGCGGAATGATTGGTATGGGCTATGCTGCCCGTTATCCTGAGCGCATTAAGCGCTTAGTATTTTTAAACACAGCAGCATTTCACTTACCTGAATCTAAGCCTTTTCCTTGGGCATTATGGGTTTGCCGCGAAACTATTTTAGGGACGTTTTTGGTCAGAGGCTTTAATGCCTTTTCATCCATTGCATCCTATGTGGGTGTTAAACGTCAGCCAATGGCCAAAGCAGTGCGCGAAGCCTACGTTGCGCCATTTAATAGCTGGAAAAACCGTATTTCAACCTTACGTTTTGTGCAGGATATTCCGTTAAAGCCTGAAGATCGTAACTATGAGTTAGTTTCAAATATTGCTGATAGTTTATCTAAATTCTCTGAAGTGCCAACACTGATTTGTTGGGGACTACAGGATTTTGTATTTGATAAGCACTTTTTAGCAAAGTGGCGTCAATATATGCCCCATGCGCAAGTAAGAGAGTTTGATGACTGTGGTCATTATATTCTTGAAGATGCTAGCGAAGATGTCATCGGGCTTATTCAGAACTTTATGGCTAACAACCAGCAAAGCTAAACAGCGACCTTGGGCGTGATGAAATACTCATTATTCACGCCCAAGTTATAAACCAATGACATCAGGCTTATGACATTAAAAACGGCTAACATCTGTCGGCATTTACAAGATGCGGCAAATAACTTTCCTTCTCAATTAGCTGTCGCGGTGCAAACAGCGACATCTGCCAATCAAGCCTCTCACGCTTTAACTTATCAAGACGTCGATTTTGGCTCCCTAAACCAACAATCTGATGATATTGCCTATCGTTTAAATGCCTTTGGCCTTCAAACTGGCATGAAAGCTGTGTTGATGGTGACCCCAAGCATTGATTTTTTCGTGCTAACGTTTGCGTTATTTAAAGCGGGCGTAATTCCTATTCTGGTCGATCCCGGTATGGGGGTTAAAAACTTAAAACAATGTTTTGAAGAGTCACAACCCGATGTGTTTATTGGTATCCCTAAAGCCCATATTGCCAGAAGAATATTAGGTTGGGGTAAATCTTCGGTTAAGCTTTGCTTAAATGTGGGCGGCAGTAGTATTCAGCGTTGGTTATCAGGCGCAGTGAGTATTGACGCCTTGCCACAGGTTAGTGGATCATTTGCCAAAGCTTACCCCATGGTCACACTGTGTGATGATCAAATGGCGGCAATTTTATTTACCAGTGGCAGTACAGGCACCCCAAAAGGTGTGGTGTATTCCCATGGCATGTTTGAAGCGCAAATTAGCGCCCTTAAACATGATTACGGCATTAAGCCCGGTGAGCGCGACTTAGCGACTTTTCCATTATTTTCATTATTTGGCCCTGCACTGGGTATGGCATCTATTGTGCCAGCGATGGACGCCAGTAAACCCATAACCGCTAATCCTGAGTATTTATTCGCAGCGATTGAGAAATATCAATGTACTAATATGTTTGTTAATCCGGCATTGCTGGAGCGCTTAGGCGCCGCTGCTGAAACTAAAACCGCAGCCCAAAACCAAGCATTTACATTACCAAGCGTGCAAAGAGTTATTTCAGCAGGGGCGCCAGCAACCATCTCATCAATAAAGCGTTTTAGCAAAATGTTAGCAACAGGAGTTGAGGTGCTCAACTCTTATGGGGCGACAGAGTCTTTGCCGATTAGCATGATGCCAAGCAGCGAGCTGTTTGATACCACCGCCGCAACTGATGCTGGTAAAGGTATTTGTGTGGGTAAAGCCATTGATGGTGTTGAGATTAGCATTATCGATATTACTGAGTCAGTTATCAGCCATTGGGATGAAGCCGATATTTTACCTGTAGGAAAGATTGGTGAAATCGTCGTAAAAGGGCCGATGGTAAGTCGTGAGTATTATCATCGCGATAGTGCAACTAAGCTGGCCAAAATTACTGATGCTGACGGTATTCGACACCGCATGGGTGATGTCGGTTACTTGGATGAATTAGGGCAATTATGGATGTGTGGCCGCAAGGCCCATCGAGTTGATCAAACTCTAAAAGGTAGCCTTAGTAAACGTTATTTTTCAATTCCCTGTGAGCGGGTATTTAACACCCATAAACAAGTAAAACGTTCAGCACTGGTGAATATTGTCATTAATGGCAATATTGAACCACTGTTATGTGTCGAACTTGATAAAGCCATGACTTGCTCAAACAGTAAAGCGCTATACCAAGAGTTAGTTGATATCGCTGAAAAACATACACATACAATGGGTATTTCACGTTTTTTAATTCATCCAGATTTTCCTGTGGATGTCAGACACAACGCGAAAATATTCAGAGAAAAATTAGCTGTTTGGGCTCAAAAACAGTGGAAAGAATAGTGCAAATCGTTGCTGAAATGTTTGCCAACAATCAATTTTTATTAGCGTTCTCAATTAGGTAAATACATGCTTGAACTCGAAATGTTATTAAAGCCAGAACAGGCAGCCTTAGCTGCGCTTAAAAGTCGGGTTAACAAAGTATTTGTCACCGGGGCAGGTGGTTTTTTAGGTAAAGCGATTTGTACTCGTCTGCGAGCAGCAGGCATTGAAGTTAATGGTTTTGCTCGTGGTGAATATCCTGCATTAACGGCGATGGGCGTTAACATGTATCAAGGTGATATTAGCGATTCAGATGCGCTAGCAGCGGCGATGCAAGATTGTGATTTAGTGTTTCATGTGGCGTCAAAAGCGGGTGTTTGGGGCGATAGAGATAGCTATTTTGCCCCTAACGTTAATGGAACCGCTAATATCCTGCGTGCGTGTAAAGCATTAAAGATCAATCATGTGGTTTACACCAGTACTCCAAGTGTCACCTTTGCGGGTGAAGATGAAGCCGGTATTGATGAATCTTCCCCTTATGCCGCTAGCTTTTTAAACTTTTATGGTCACTCTAAAGCCATTGCCGAAAAAATGGTGCTAGAAGCCAATGGGCCGCAGTTGAAAACCACCGCATTAAGACCGCATTTAATTTGGGGACCTGAAGATCCACACTTGGTGCCTAGAGTGATAGCGCGGGCGAAAATCGGCAAGCTAAAGTTGGTGGGTAAACAAGATAAACTGGTTGATACCATTTATGTTGATAATGCCGCTTATGCGCATATTCTTGCGGCAGTAGACTTAACGCAACAAGCTAAGAGTGCAGGTAAGGCATATTTTTTAAGTAACGATGAACCTATCACTATGGCGGCCATGCTCAATAACATTTTAGCCTGTGTTGATATTGCTCCAGTGACGAAACGAGTTCCTGCTGGTGTGGCGTATAGCGCGGGTGTGGTATTAGAAACCATCTATAAAATACTTGGTAAACAGCAAGAGCCGATTATGACAAGGTTTGTCGCAAGACAATTATCCACCTGTCATTATTTTGATATTAGCGCCGCTAAAAACGATTTAGGTTATGAAGCGCTGATCAGTATTGACGAAGGTATGTTGCGCTTAAAAGCATCACTAAATTAAGCCGATAATTTAAATCGCTAATTTAAGTTGAAATTTAAATTATCAGCAAGGGATTACCAGTATACATGTTGTTGCTGGTGATCTTGTTTCATCACATCAGTTGTATGTTATCTGTCATTATTATTAAAGCACTGTGCAAATCACTAATCACTATAACCACTAGAATCCTCGTTGACTCATTGTTTATAACCGCAGTCACAATCTAAAACTTTAAATATGTAAAAACAACATCTTGCGCGCCATTCTTGGTTGTGATGTAACATTGTGTTTACAATGTGTTCAATATGAATAATCGCTAAACTATTGGTTAAAATTTTCAGCGCGCTATCTTAAATTCCTGTCCACACACATAGTAAAATAATTTAAATTCATATGTGGGCCTGGGAGAACGAGATGCCAGATCAATGGAAACCAGCCACAGTAGCGATTCATAGTGGTCATATAAAGGAAGCGTTTGGCGCATTAGTCACGCCACTTTATCAAAGTGCCACCTTCGTGTTTGACAATGCCCAGCAGGGCGGAGCCAGGTTTGCCGGTGACGAACAAGGCTACATTTATACGCGTCTTGGTAACCCTACTACCGCAGAGTTAGAACGTAAAATGGCCTTACTTGAAGGGGCAGAATCTGCCGCTGCATGTGCCTCAGGCATGGCTGCTGTTTCAGCGGCGTTAATGACTCATCTGGAGGCTGGCGATCATTTAATTTCATCAAATGCGGTGTATGGTTGCACTTTTGCTTTGTTGAGTAGCCAACTAAAACGGTATGGCGTGGATACAACATTTGTAGACTTTTCTGATCCCTTAGCAATTGAAGCGGCAATTCAGCCTAATACTAAATTGGTATTTTGTGAGAGCCCTGTCAATCCGCATTTACAAGTATTTGATTTAACCGCAATAGCAGCTATTGCAAAGCGCAATAATTTGATAAGTATTGTTGATAACACCTTTATGACGCCTTTATTGCAACAGCCGCTGACTTTGGGTATTGATATGGTGATCCACAGTGCAACCAAATACTTAAATGGTCATGGGGATGTCATTGCAGGCATTGTTTGTGGAAGTGAAGCGCATATTCATCAATTAAAATACCAAATTCTTAAAGACTTTGGCGGTGTTATTTCGCCCCATGATGCATGGCTAATTTTAAGAGGATTAAAAACCTTAGATGTCAGGTTAAGCCGTCATTGTGACAATGCTGAAAAGTTGGCTGTTTACCTTAATCAACATACAAAAGTAAGCAGTGTTTTTTATCCCGGGCTTGAAAATCATCAAGGCTTTAAATATGTCGGCAAACAAATGCGTCGAGCGGGTGGGGTAATCGCTTTTGAATTAATAGGGTCCGAACAAGATGCGATTAACTTTGTAAATAAATTAAAACTGTTCACGATAGCCGTGAGTTTGGGCGATGCGGAGTCACTTATTCAGCATCCTGCATCAATGACTCATTCACCCTACACCCCCGAAGCGAGAGCAGAAGCGGGGATAACCGATAATTTATTACGGATTTCAGTTGGGTTAGAAAACGTAGAAGATTTGATTATCGATATTGAACAAGCACTTTAGGTAATAAAACTTTTGAAAGCGATTTAAATACGGCTTTAGCAAGTAAAATTATTAGAAGTTTTTTGAAATTTAATGATGATATTTGGAAGTTTAAGAAGGATATTTTGAAATTGAAGAAGAGTATTACTATTTGAAAGTGATTTATATTGGTTGCGGGAGCTGGATTTGAACCGACGACCTTTGCAGATTTATAAGAGTTGAGCCCGAACTGAGGATCTAAAAATCGGCGCAATACACTTGAGCTTGAAAAATGATGAAGAATATTTTGAAATTAAGAAGGATATTTTGAAATTCAAGAAAAGTATTAATATTTGAAAGTGATTAAAATTGGTTGCGGGAGCTGGATTTGAACCAACGACCTTTGCAGATTTATAAGAGTTGAGCCCGAACTGAGGATCTAAAAATCGGTGCAATACACTTGAGCTTGAAAAGTGATGAAGAATATTTTGAAATTAAGAAGGGTATTTTTAAATTTAAGAAGAGTATTAATAATTTAAAATGATTTAAATTGGTTGCGGGAGCTGGATTTGAACCAACGACCTTCGGGTTATGAGCCCGACGAGCTACCAAACTGCTCCATCCCGCGTCCGATTAAAAACTTACCTGTTACACTGCATTAAAAAGAATTGGTTGCGGGAGCTGGATTTGAACCAACGACCTTCGGGTTATGAGCCCGACGAGCTACCAAACTGCTCCATCCCGCGTCCGATTTTAATGACTTTTTACAATAATACTTTAACTATAATACTAATTGGTTGCGGGAGCTGGATTTGAACCAACGACCTTCGGGTTATGAGCCCGACGAGCTACCAAACTGCTCCATCCCGCGTCCGATTATATAGTTCTATTAAGTTAAGAGGTTGCATTAGTTATATTATAACCAATGAACTTTGCCGATTTATATAAGTTAAGCTCGACGAATTGTCTGCTCAATCAAATAAATTGGTTGCGGGAGCTGGATTTGAACCAACGACCTTCGGGTTATGAGCCCGACGAGCTACCAAACTGCTCCATCCCGCGTCCGTACTTAATAGTGTGTTGTTTTTATTGGTTGTGATTAATGATTTGAATCAATAATACACATTAATAAAATTAACCAATTGAATTAATATTCAACTTGAAAATTTTATTGGTTGCGGGAGCTGGATTTGAACCAACGACCTTCGGGTTATGAGCCCGACGAGCTACCAAACTGCTCCATCCCGCGTCCGAATAAAAACTAACTTGCTTAAACTTTTCTTTAGCAACCATGATTAAATGATTGTAGGAGCTGGGTTTGAACCAACGACCTTTGCCAGTTTATATTAGCTGAGCCCGACTATTTATATGCTAACTAATTGTCTGCTTACTAAGGTTAAATGGTTGCGGGAGCTGGATTTGAACCAACGACCTTCGGGTTATGAGCCCGACGAGCTACCAAACTGCTCCATCCCGCGTCCGTTTAAGCGGGGCAGACTATAACGGCCAATCTTGTTCTTGGCAAGTCATAATGACAACTTTATTACTGCTTGCTGACTTACTGAGCACCAATAGCAAAAAATAGCGGCTTTATAAGGCAGATAGCCCTGTTATAGCCGTAGTTTTGAAACAGAAATGAAAGTTTACTCACCAATACAGGGCTATATCGGTAATGTATTGTATAAAATGTGGCAATTAACAGACATTTTCACACCTAATATCGGTTTAGGTATATAATGCATGCTTAATTATATCTGTGAGTTGATGACTGTCTATCCATGTTGAATTTTTTTGCTGCTGCCCCAAAGGGGTTTGAATATAGCTTATCCAATGAGCTTAAAGAGTTTGGTGCTACTGATGTTAAGGAAAGCGTCGCTGGTGTGTATTTTTCTGCGCCGTTAGAACTTGCCTATCGAATTACATTGTGGACTCGACTTGCTAGCCGAATTGTTGTGGTTATCTATAAAGGTGCTTGTGAATCTGCTGAGCAACTTTATAACGCAGCTTACAGTATTGATTGGCCGTCTCACTTCTCAAACGATAGTACCTTCAGTATCGATTTTCACGGTACTGGCGGCTTTATTAATAATACCCAGTTTGGCGCTTTAAAAACCAAAGATGCGGTTGTGGATCGTTTTCGCGATGATGGTTTAGATAGACCTGATGTTGGACGCGTCAATGCTGAATTTAGAATTGATGCCCATTATCGTAATAATCAATTAACGCTTTCAGTTAATTTCTCTGGCGCTTCTTTACACCAACGTGGCTACCGATCAATAACCGGTGAAGCACCTCTGAAAGAAAACTTAGCCGCTAACATGCTTATAAGAAGTGGTTGGCAAGCAAATCCAATTACATTATTAGATCCCTTTTGTGGCAGTGGTACCGTTGTTATCGAAGCGGCATTAATGGCTGCAGATATTGCTCCAGCTCTTAAACGCGCCCGTTTTGGTTTTGAGCATTGGCATCAACATGACGATACCCTATGGCAAGGGATTTTAAATGAAGCAAAAGCCCGAGCCAGTCTTGGTAAAACTCGCTGCGCATTAAAGTTTTTTGCCTCTGATATTGACGGTCACCTTGTAGCGCTTGCAAAACAAAACGCAGAAAACGCCGGTGTTGCTGATTTAATTGAATTTAGTGTTTCAGATGCACTTGATGTTACTCCACCAGTAGAAGCGGGTTTCTTAATCTCAAACCCACCATATGGTGAGCGTTTAGGTAGCATTACGGAATTATTGAAGCTGTATTACAAGCTTGGCGATAAGTTTAAGAAAGACTTTGGCGGTTGGAAAATTGCCATGTTGTGTAGTGATATTGAATTACTCTCAGCATTAAAGCTAAAAGCCGATAAGCAAATGAAGATGTTTAACGGTGCACTAGAGTGTGGCTTTAACTTATATACTTTGCATGCTAAAAGCACTCGCCGTGAAATGCCGGTGTTGCCTGAAGGTGTTGATATTGCAGATATCTCGCCTGCTTTTGCTAATCGTATTAAAAAGAATATGAAGCAACTAACCAAGTGGGCTAAAAAAGAAGGTATTGATAGTTACCGCATTTATGATGCTGACTTACCTGAATACAATGTGGCAGTTGATAAATATGTCGATTATGTGGTTATTCAAGAATACTCTGCGCCTGCGACTATTCCTGAAGCGGTGACAAAGCGTCGTTTAACCGATGTATTACTCTCATTGCCTGCAGCATTAAATATGGACCCTGATCGCGTTACCTTAAAGACCCGTGAAAAGCAAAAGGGCACCAACCAGTATCAAAAGCTTGATCAACAAAAGCTGGAGATCATTACCCAAGAGTATGGCGCTAAGTTTAAGTTAAATTTAACTGGCTACCTTGATACCGGTTTATTCTTAGATCATCGTTTGACCCGTAAATTAGTTGGTGAAAAATCAGCGGGTAAAAATGTGCTGAATTTATTTTCTTACACAGGCTCTGCATCGGTACATGCGGCATTAGGTGGGGCTAAATCTGTCACTACAGTCGATATGTCAAATACTTACCTTGCTTGGGCAAAAGAGAATTTTGATTTAAATAATTTATCAGGTAAGCAATATCAATTCATCCAAGCTAACTGTATTCAGTGGGTGAAAGATTGTGAAGAGAAATTCGATCTGATATTTATCGATCCGCCAACTTTTTCTAATTCAAAAAGAATGGAAGATAGCTGGGACGTTCAACGAGACCATGCGGCAATGCTGGTTGATTTGATTAAAGTATTAAGCCCTAATGGCGAAATTATTTTCTCGAATAATAAGCGTAAATTTAAAATGGATATCGAGCTTTTAAGCCAATATAAAATGGACATTAAAAATATCGATAGTCAAACATTACCATTGGATTATAAGCGTAATCCGCACATCCATAATACTTGGTTAATTACCCATGCTAAGTCTCCTTACGCTAAATAAGCTTTAAGGTTAAAGGTATGAGTTCTAACCCAACAACAGACAGTGCAGGCCTAATTTTATATCACACAGATGGCTGTCATCTGTGTGAAATTGCTCAAGCGTTAGTTGAGCAATTAGGCATTGACTATCAACATATTGATATTTGCGATAATGACACACTGGCAAGCCGTTATGGCATCTCTATACCAGTGTTAGTTATGGATGAAAAAGAATTGTTTTGGCCCTTTGATGCCCAGCAGTTAACAGAATTTATTAGGAGCGTCGCTTGAGTTTAGTTCGTATTAATAATGGCTCTTTAGCCTATGGCTATACCCCGTTATTGAAAAATGCTGATTTCACTATTTTACCTGGTGAGCGAGTGTGTATCGTAGGCCGAAATGGGGCGGGTAAATCAAGTTTAATGAAAGTGCTGTCAGGTGATGTATTACTTGATGACGGTGAATTTAATATTGCCTCTGATGTGAATGTCAGTCGACTACAGCAAGATCCGCCTAAAGCTGAAACCGGCACGGTTTATAAATATATCTCTTTAGCATTAAAAGAAATTGGTGAAATGCTAGAGCGTTATCATAAGCTTTCACATGACGTTGCTACCGCTGAACCTGATGAAATGAACAAGATGCTCAATCAAATGCAGCGCTTGCAAGAGTCATTAGATCATAATAACGGCTGGCATTTAGATTCTCGTATTATTCAAAATTGTGAATTGTTAGGCTTAGATCCCGATAAACCCCTTAGTGAGTTATCAGGTGGCTGGCAGCGTAAAGTGGCATTAGCAAGAGCCCTAGTTAGCGAACCGGACTTATTATTGCTTGATGAACCGACCAACCACCTTGATATTGATACCATTGAATGGCTTGAAGAGTTTTTATTAAACTTTAAAGGCGCTATCGTGTTTGTCAGTCATGACCGTGGCTTTATTCATCGTATGGCAACACGCATTGTTGATTTAGATCGCGGCGTAGTGACATCGTGGCCGGGTAATTACCATGCTTATTTAGAAGGTAAGCAAGAGTGGTTGCGTGTTGAAGCGGAACAAAATGCCCATTTTGACAAAAAATTAGCAGAAGAAGAAACTTGGATCCGTCAAGGGGTAAAAGCCAGACGTACCCGTAATGAAGGCCGAGTGCGCGCCCTTAAAGCATTAAGAAATGAACGCAGTGAGCGCCTGAATCGTCAAGGTAATGCCAAGATGAACGTCAGTGATACTGAGCGTTCTGGTAAGTTAGTATTTGATATTAATAATCTTAATTACAATTTACCTGATAAAGATTTAGTTAAAAACTTCAGTTCAACGGTTATACGTGGTGACAGAATTGCCTTAATCGGGCCAAACGGTTGTGGTAAATCAACATTAATTAAGCTATTAATTGAGCAGCTTTCGCCGCAATCAGGTGAAGTTAAAGTCGGTACCAAACTCGAAGTTGCCTATTTTGACCAATACCGTGAAGCGTTAGATCCAGAAAAAACCGTTGAAGAAAACGTAGGCGACGGTAAGAAAACCGTTACGATTAACGGTCAAGATCGTCATATATTAAGTTACTTACAAGACTTCTTGTTTTCACCTATGCGTGCACGTACCCCTGTTAAGGCGTTATCAGGTGGTGAGAAAAACCGATTGCTATTAGCACGCTTGTTATTGCGACCTGCAAACTTAATTATTCTCGATGAACCAACCAATGACCTTGATATTGAGACCCTAGAATTGTTAGAGTCCTTACTAACTGATTTTAAAGGGACCTTATTGATTGTTAGTCACGACAGGGAATTTATTGATAATACCGTGACCAGTAGTTGGTGGTTTGCCGGTAATGGTAACTGGCATGAGTATGTTGGCGGATACAATGATGCCGTCTCTCAGGGCGCTAAATTTTATTCTGAGGAACAAGCAGCAACATCTGTTGTCCAAACTCCTGCGCCAGTAGAAACTAAGCCTGTAAAGCAGACTAAAGCTGCCAGTACAGCACCTAAAAAATTATCGTTCAAACTTCAACGTGAACTCGAACAACTACCGAGTAAAATGGAAAAGTTAGAACAAGAAGTAGAAGAAATACAAAATACTGTGGCTTCAGCTGATTTTTATAGCCAACCACAAGATACCGTCAACTCAGTGCTTAAAGCATTGGCGACAAAAGAACAGGAATTGGACACTTGCTTCGAGCGTTGGGAAGAACTCGAATCACTGAAGTAAGCGTATAATAATAATAGGAATTATAATGAAGTCGAAGTTTGATAAGGCATTATCTGTCGTTGCCTTGAGTGTGCTTGGCGCTATCGGAAGTGTACATGCCGCTCCAGTATATGAAATTGTAAACATTGAAGATTTTGATCTTAAAGGCACAGTAGACGGTACCCGAAGTGGTTACGCCATGGCTGTTAATGCCAACAATGAACTTGTAGGTGTTTCTAAAGGTAAGAAAAAACTATCTGTCGATGATGACGAAGATGACAATGACGTTATTGATGTAGAAGATGGTATCGCACCTGAAGAAACCATTATTTATTCAGTATTTTTGCCTCTGGTGGCAAATAACTTTACTTTCACAGCGGAAGAATACGATGCTGAGTCAGCTTGGTATCCAAACTTCTATAGCGTTAATGGCACTACAGCACCAACCGATGTTGATGATGAAGGCGAGTTAATTATCAACTCGGTTGATACCTTTTTCTATGGCATGAATGACAACAATTACAAAGTTGGTTCATATACTGCGCCTGAAAAAACTATCGACTATGTTGGTAGTGATGAAGACCAAGAGTTTTGGTACTATCGCGATTTTGAGCTTCGTGGTGTCGCTGTCACGCCTGACGGAGAAGAACTTGAATTAGTACCATCTTACGAAACTTATATTCGTGAAGATGATGGTTTTGAAGTTGAGTTAGGTGGCTGGTCAGCGGCTGCGGCAATTAACGATAATAATTTGGTGGCAGGTTATGCCAGTACTGACATTATTGAATTCAGCTCAGATCGTATCGATAGTTGTATTGACGCAGATTTAGACGCAGATGAAGACTCTCCTGCGCCAGTTGAAATTTGCGTACAGGCAGATCAATTCCCATCAAATGGTCGTCGTAACATTCAGTATCAAACCCGTGCCCATGTATGGCAAATTGCTGATGATAATACGATTCCTGCAGAAAACGTCATTGAGTTGGAGTTAGGTTTAACCCCTGATGAAGATTCAACCTTGGTGTATACCGCTCAAGCTTTAGGTGTTAACAACAATGATGTCGTCGTAGGGCGCTCACACGTTTACCGTAATGGTAAAACGGATGATCTTTATCAAGATGCCGCCTACTGGGTGAAAAATGCCGCAGGTGAATATGAGTATCAGTGGATTGATACTGATATTTTCAAAGATGATGTATATAGTTCAATAGCTCGTGATATTAACGACAACGGTATCGTCATCGGTACTTTTTATAAATATGTCAGTGGAATTTTACGAGATAAGTTCTTCTATTACGATATTAACAACCCATCTGCTGAAATCGTAGTACCTAGTGACTTTCAAGATTCAGGTATTTCAGAGCTAAGTAGTTACCCAAAAGCCATTAATAATGCAGGTCAAGTGGTTGGTAATATTGAGGTCACTTATGATAAAGATAAGCCGCGACCAAAAGCAGGTTTTCTTTATAACATCGGTGATGATGAATTTGTGAACCTTAATGCGACTTTAACGTGTGAGTCAAAAGGCTATGAGCAAGATGCTGATGGCAAATGGACTCGTTATCCGGTTGAGGTTATTGATGGTGACGGCTCAATTTTAAGCTATGACAGTGAAATATATGTGGTTGAGGCCAATGACATCAATGAAGACGGCACCATTGTAGGTACAGCATTTATTCGTAAACCTTTATACCAATTTGATACCGATGGTAATTTGATTCTTGATGAAGACACTAACCTACCGTTATTTGAAATAAATGGTAATGGCGACCCTGTAACGTCTTATTTACCGCGTATGGTGGTAATGAAACCGGTATCAGGTAACGAACAAGCCTGTACTGAAAGTGATGACGTAGAAGATGAGCCCTATGTAAGAAAAGGGGCGGCTAGCTTTGCTTGGTTATTCGCTCTGCCGTTACTTTGGTTACGTCGTCGCAAGCTTAAGTAGAGAGCATTTTTTGAACTAAAAGTCGAGGATTATTCCTCGATTTTTTTTTGCTTTTTATCTCAATACTTTAATTAAAAACACATAATTTTGTCATATTTTTGCATTGATCTTGTGTGAAATTTCACCTATTTCTAATGCTGAAGCGAACGCTTCTTGATTAACAAAATGAGGATGTGTTAATGAAAAGACAAAAAAGAGATAAGTTAGATAGAGCTTTTTCTAAGGGATTCCAAGCAGGTATTGCAGGGCGCTCTAAGGAGCTTTGCCCTTACGGAACTTTAGATTCTAAATCTCAATGGTTAGGTGGTTGGAGAGAAGGCGTAGATGGACGTATGAGTGGTTTGTTTAATAAATAAATGAAAAGGCATCATATTAATATCTTTGCCCTCAGGGGGTTGATTGAGGGCAAAATAATGCCGTTTAGCTAAGTTAACCCGAAGCAACATTAGCTAACAGTGATTACTATTCATATTCAGTGAAATGCTTAAAAGGTCGAGGTATCCTTAAAAATACCGACTTTCAAATCAGTAGCCGAGTAAATCTCACGGCCATCCACTTCCATAGTGGCATCAGCAATCCCCATAACCAGCTTACGGTGAATCTTTCGTTTTAAAGTGAGCTTATAGGTGACTTTTTTCGCTTCCGGTAATACTTGCCCGGTGAACTTTACTTCGCCAACCCCAAGTGCGCGCCCTTTACCTTCTGCGCCTTCCCAGCCTAAATAAAAGCCAACCAATTGCCACATGGCATCTAAACCTAAGCAACCTGGCATCACAGGATCACCATTAAAGTGGCAGTCAAAAAACCATAAATCAGGGGTGATATCGAGTTCAGCGACTATTTCGCCTTTACCATATTCACCACCGTCAGCATTAATGGTTGTGATCCTATCTATCATCAACATATTATCGACAGGCAGACGTGGTGAGTTAGGCTCAAAAAGGTTGCCATTACCACATGCGATCAGCTCTTCTTTAGTGAAACTGTTAGCTCTTTTCATTTAAATATTTACCACTTTATTACGAATAGGCTGACAAGATAGCGAACACGTGTAAGCTAAACAACTCCGATCACTATAATATCTTTAATTTCATTAATATTTTTTGTAAAAAGCTTAATTCGAGCTCTTCATCATCGTGGCCAGCCATTTTTTCTAAACGTGTTTGGACCTGGCCATAAATTGATTCAGCAGGAAAATCATTGTCTTCGTTTCTTACCCCTGCTGGAGCTTTCATTAATAAATCGATAGCTTGATCCATATGCTCAATTGCATGAATATGAAACAAGCCTTTTTCAACGGCCTCAATAACTTCGGTTTCAAGGTTTAGTTGTAGCACATTCGATTTAGGAATAATAACGCTGTGCTCACCTGTTAAGCCACGTCGCTTACATAAATGATAGAAGCCTTCGATCTTTTCATTCACACCACCAATGGCTTGCACCGCGCCGAATTGATCAAGTGCGCCCGTAATGGCAAATGCTTGGTTAATCGGCTGCTCGGCAATGGCAGACATTAAGCAGCAGTACTCAGCTAAAGAGGCACTATCGCCATCAATCTCTTGATAAGACTGCTCAAACACTATATTGGCATTTAAATGCAAAGGTACATCGCGACCAAAAATACGGTACAAGGAAGCTGAAAGGATCATCATACCTTTAGTATGAATATTACCGCCCAACTCTGATTTCCTCTCAATATCAATCACTTCACCGTCACCATAATGGACAGAGGTAGTGATCCTTGCCGGCTCGCCATAACTTGAATCATCAGTGTCAATCACAGTTAAGCCATTAATCTGGCCGATTATTTCACCGCTCGTTTGCAGATTAATGAAATTATCATCAAAGTTTTGTGCTGAATAAACCTCAGAACTGTCATGGCGTGACTTTGACTGTCTAAGAGCTTTTGCTATGGCAGTTGAATTGAGCGAAGCACTATTAGAGTATGCTTTAGCTTGAGTCAGTACCTGAACTATTTGCAGCATTGATAAACTTAAGCGTTGCTGATGCTCAGTAAGTTTGGCGCTGTAATTAAATAGCGGTATCAAGCTTGATGGCTCTAATTGAATGTTATAGGCATCAGCTAAACTATTTAGCCATTGCAGGTACTGAGTTTCATTATATTTAGTTAAATCAATTTCTGAGTTAACCTCGCCAAGCAGTGGAAAGTTTTTATAAAAAACTCTGTCTTCAGTTCTTAAATGAGTAAACAAGTTAGCTGAGCCCATTAGCACAATTTTACAATTGAGTGGGATTGGCGCGATATCGTTGCTAATTTTATATTGTTTATGCTCGAGGATCTGCATGACAAAATCCCACAGGCCTTCACGTTTCCATAAAGAGTTAGCATCAATAAAAACGAAATGGTTGGAGGCTAAAATGCCAGCTTTATACTGGCTAGACTTATCAGTCTTATGCATTTTACCGACTAGATCAGCGCGGCGAATAGAGCCACTAACATAGCTGTAAAGGGTATTTTGATGCGCAACAGTGCCAACATTCTCTGCCGGTAACTCAGCCTGCCAGCGGAAATTAAAATTGTGATTTTCATCTTGGCTTTTAGTCGCAACCAAAAAGGAATCTGATGGCGTATTAGCCTGACTCACAAGGGCTTTAATAAACAGTTCACGCTCAATACCCGCAAAATCAGCGACAAATAAATGTTGGTGTGCAAGTTTAGTCATTAAATTAAATGCATCTAAACAACGCTCTTGTCCCAACAATAAATGGCTTAGATAAGCAGTAGAAGGTAAAGATTGAGGTAACGTAAACTGAGGAGCAAGTTTGGGTATAGAAATTAAAGTTGTGGTCATAGCTTTAAGTATCAGAAATAGTTAAAGCGATTTTAGCATATATTATCGTCATATCATTGAAATGTTCGATGCTTTGCGGATTATCTATGGGCTTGCTGGAAAAATATGACACTGGATTGCTATATTCAAGGCCATTGCTGCTTCTTATTTGGGGTTTAGCGTAATTCTTTAAACAAAATGTAATCGCTAAAAGCGTGTTTGTTGATAGAAAAGGTGAGGGAATCCAGTGGTGTAGAAGGTGATTTTTACTCACCTGATTAGCAAATGAGCCAACAAAGGTGGAAAAATGTCTTAAAAGCTTATTTGATGAGCATTTGAATGTTTTTTTATAAATTCCGGTTTACAACGAGGTCTGATACTTATATTATTCTCGGCGTTCGGAGAGATGGCA
>NZ_MCTV01000040.1:0-255 GCF_002874545.1 Shewanella sp. 10N.286.52.C2 | reverse complement strand
TTGACTCAGACAATGTACCTTTATAGAGCTCCTAATAACGTGTACTTCACACGTATCTGTTTAGCCAAATCGTTACGCGATAAAGGCTTTCCTTTTGATATTAAAGTTTCTTTGTTGACTCGTGACAGAGCACAAGCGGTTATTCGCAATATCGATGTCGCAGGCACGCTGAAAAAAATCATCAATACCATAGACCATCAAACCTGTATCAATGACTTTATTCGTTATGTTGATGAGGTGATTAACAGTCTTCGC
>NZ_MCTV01000039.1:0-329651 GCF_002874545.1 Shewanella sp. 10N.286.52.C2 | reverse complement strand
TGAACTACAGGGGAATCGATGCTTCAAAATTTGTTTTAATTGGCTCCCCGGACTGGACTCGAACCAGTGACATACGGATTAACAGTCCGCCGTTCTACCAACTGAACTACAGGGGAATCGATTAAAACTAAGATAAAATTGGCTCCCCAGACTGGACTCGAACCAGTGACATACGGATTAACAGTCCGCCGTTCTACCAACTGAACTACAGGGGAATTTCATTTTATCTTTATTTTCAACTAACTAAACTAAATTGGCTCCCCGGACTGGACTCGAACCAGTGACATACGGATTAACAGTCCGCCGTTCTACCAACTGAACTACAGGGGAATCGTCTTTAGCAATGTATTGCTGAGAACGGAGCGCATAGTAAAACGCCCTGATCAATCCGTCAACTCGAGATATAAAAAAAAGTGAAAAATTGATGTTAACTGCTCACCTAATACACATTGAGGCTTATAAATGGCCGTTATGGGTGTTTTTTAGTTAACTTATTTTTTGATTAAAACAGCTTTTAGAAATAAATGCTTGGTATTTCTAAAGCTTATATTTTCATATCGGCGCTAAAACAAGCTGATTTAAATGTTCAATACGCCTAATGTCACTTTTAGATTACTTTTTAGTGCTCAAGTGAATCTGCAAATAAGCCTGCCTGGTCAATTTAAGCTTTATGGTCATTACCACTTGTCGCAACTAAAGGACAGTTAAACGCTTCTATATTAGCTAAGTTCAAGCAAGCTGAGTAAAATAAAGACGTATCCCACTGCTTGGTCAAGCGGCTAATATAAGATGCTCGCTGTACATTTATAGGGCGACTTGAGTTATAGCGTTTGCTGGCTTGATATCTCTAGTCATAACTGCCATCAAATTGATCCATCAGCTAGCGCTATTCGTAACGCTATTCATTGGATTTAAAATTGATTGAAGCTTTGCTTATGTCACAACGCAGGTATCAGCGCTTATTCACCATTCTTAACAACACCGAATAGGGAATACCAATAAAGGTTGCGCAGCAGTTTGTTTCACTCTTGGCAGAATAGTTAAAAATGGAGTAAGTATACTAGTAGTAATGGGTGATATGCAGCTTTGAGTGTACTGAGCTAACGTCTTGATTAAAGTAAGTCAGGATATAGACTCAAGCAGGTATTTTAAGCTAAATGCTTGATGTTAATCACATGCTATTTAATTTGCTAAAACCTAATAATCGAAACAGTGCAATTGTTATGTAAATTTTTTCTAGTTCGTAAGTCTAACTTTCAAATGTAATTTTATTTCATGATAGTTTTTTTACGATTTTATTAAACCGCACCTATTGCAATAGCCCATCAGTATTGGGTTAGAGTGACTTATCCACTAAATCTGTGGATAAGCCTGTGTGTTACTCTTGAAATATGCCCTCAAGCCCTTATAAACATTGGTAGTGACTTAAAATCTACCAATATTCAGCATAAATAAAATTCTGTTTAATTTCAGAGTGATAAGAAATGCAATGCTTTTATTCTGATGAATGTTGTTTAGCGAGCCTTAATGTAAACAAGCTTAAGTTAATGTTGTGTATTAAATGGTGCATTCATGAAGGGATTTAGGCACTTTGTTCACCTAATGCAGCCTAAAACTCCGTTTGTAGCAATATTTCATATTTCTAAGCTTGAAATGTAATAAATTACTGCTAAGTGTTGTTTTCTATAAATCTCATTCGCAAAGATGGATGGCTTCAGTATAAAATGCACCTTCAACAAAGAAGGATATATCCTAGTGTCAGAATTGGTTTTTAATCTTGTATCAGACTATACACCTGCTGGTGATCAGCCCACGGCAATCAAGCAATTAGTTGATGGCTTAGATGCAGGCGTGGCTAAGCAGACCTTATTAGGGGTTACGGGCTCTGGTAAAACCTTTACGGTAGCTAATATTATTCAAACCTTAGGACGCCCAACGATTATCATGGCGCCAAACAAAACCCTTGCAGCGCAGTTATACGGCGAAATGAAAGAGTTTTTTCCTAATAATGCCGTAGAGTATTTTGTTTCTTATTATGATTATTATCAGCCAGAAGCCTATGTTCCGGCGTCAAATACCTTTATTGAAAAAGATGCCTCGGTCAATGCGCATATTGAACAAATGCGGCTCTCTGCAACCAAAGCCTTATTAGAACGCAAAGACGTGGTGCTGATAGCCTCAGTGTCGGCAATTTATGGTTTAGGTGACCCCGAACTTTATATGAAAATGCTATTGCATCTTCGTCAGGGTGATCTGATGGGACAAAGAGACATCATTACCCGCTTAGGTGAATTGCAATACACTCGCAATGATATTGATTTACAGCGTGGTACTTTCAGGGTTCGCGGTGAAGTGATTGATGTCTTTCCTGCTGAATCAGAGCGTGATGCAGTACGAATTGAATTATTTGATGATGAAATTGAGCAGCTCAGTGAATTTGATCCATTAACAGGGCAGGTTACTAAGCGCTTAGCAAGAACCACAGTCTATCCTAAAAGTCACTATGTCACTCCTCGTGAAACGATTATCGAAGCAACGGAACATATTAAGGAAGAGTTAAGAGAACGCCGTCAGGAGCTTTTGGATAACAATAAGCTAATAGAAGCGCAGCGGATCTCCGAACGGGTGCAATACGATATTGAAATGATGGTCGAACTGGGTTATTGCTCTGGTATTGAAAACTATTCACGCTATCTATCAGGTCGTACAGAAGGCGATGGGCCGCCTACCTTATTAGATTATCTACCAGCAAATGGCCTGCTGATTATCGATGAATCACACGTTACTGTGCCACAAATTGGCGCTATGTATAAAGGTGATAGAAGTCGTAAAACAACCCTAGTTGAATATGGCTTTAGACTACCGTCAGCGTTAGATAACCGGCCGCTTAAGTTTGAAGAGTTTGAGCAATTAATGCCTCAAACCATTTTTGTCTCTGCCACGCCCAGTGATTATGAGTTTGAACAAAGTGATGGCGAAATTGCAGAGCAGGTGGTTAGGCCGACAGGTTTATTAGACCCTGAATTAGAAGTGCGCCCAGTGGCGATACAAGTAGATGATTTGTTATCTGAAATTCCAAAGCGTGTCGCGGCCAATGAAAGGGTTTTAGTCACAACCTTAACCAAACGGATGTCAGAAGATCTTACAGAATACCTCGATGAACATGGGGTGAAAGTACGCTATTTACATTCAGACATCGATACCGTTGAGCGAGTCGAAGTTATTCGTGACTTAAGGCTTGGCGTTTTCGATGTATTGGTGGGGATTAACTTACTTCGTGAAGGACTCGATATGCCTGAGGTGTCTTTAGTGTGTATTCTTGATGCTGACAAAGAAGGCTTTTTGCGCTCTGAGCGCTCTTTAATCCAAACCATTGGCCGCGCTGCACGTAATGTTAACGGTAAAGTGATCTTATATGCTGACAAAATTACCAACTCTATGGCAAAAGCCATGGAAGAAACCGAACGTCGCCGCACCAAACAACATGAGCATAACCTGAAATTAGGCCAAGTACCTAAAGGGGTAGTTAAGAAAATCACCGATGTGATGGACTTAGGCGATCCTCACCGTGGTAACAGTAAACATCAATATACCGCCTTCGGTAAAGTTGCAGAGAAATCGCCTGAATATGGCGATAAAGACACTAAGGTGCTAAGTGTTGCAGAGTTAGCCAAGCAGATTGATGTACTTGAAAAGCAGATGCATCAACATGCGCGAGACCTTGAATTTGAACAAGCTGCAGCCTTAAGAGATGAAGTAAAACAATTGCGAGATAAAATCATTATTAACAGTTAACGATTAAAATATCAGTTCTTAAAAAACGTATTAAATAATGGCTTAAAGTGATAATTACTTTGATGAGAGCCTTTTTTATTGAATGAAATTCAAAGGTATTTTGCCATATTTAAGCCATAAAAAAACGCGCTAATTAAGCGCGTTTTTATTGAGTGAGCCAGTTAGATTTAGAAGTTGGCTGACTTAGGTGAACGTGGGAATGGGATCACGTCTCGGATATTGCTTACGCCAGTAACATAAGATACTAGACGCTCAAAGCCTAAACCAAAACCTGCGTGTGGCACAGTGCCATAACGACGTAGATCACGGTACCACCAGTAATCTTCTTGGTCTAAGTTCATCTCAGCAAGACGAGCATCAAGAACG
The DNA here is from genome assembly GCF_002874545.1 of Shewanella sp. 10N.286.52.C2. Lineage (NCBI taxonomy): Bacteria > Pseudomonadati > Pseudomonadota > Gammaproteobacteria > Alteromonadales > Shewanellaceae > Shewanella > Shewanella sp. 10N.286.52.C2. The sequence goes on along the minus strand of NZ_MCTV01000039.1, from coordinate 325,490 downwards.
TCTAAACGTTCTTCACGTTGTGCGCCGCCAATAATTTCACCAATACCTGGTGCTAATACGTCCATTGCTGCTACAGTTTTACCGTCATCATTAAGACGCATGTAGAATGCTTTGATGTCTTTAGGGTAGTTTTTAACAACAACAGGCGCTTTAAAATGCTCTTCAGCAAGGTAGCGTTCATGCTCTGAATGTAAGTCGATACCCCATTCAACATCAAACTCAAACTTCTTATCACAAGCTTTAAGAATCTCAATGGCATCAGTGTAATCGATTTGGGCGAAGTCACTGGTCACGAATGCTTCTAAACGCTCAATGGCAGTTTTCTCTACTCGTTGAGCAAAGAATTCTAAATCATCACGACGTTCTTCAAGAACGGCTCTGAAACAGAATTTCAGCATGTCTTCAGCAAGTTTGGCCGCATCATCTAAATCAGCAAAAGCCACTTCAGGTTCAACCATCCAAAATTCAGCTAAATGACGGCTAGTATTTGAGTTTTCAGCGCGGAAAGTCGGGCCAAAGGTATACACTTTTGATAATGCACAAGCGTAAGTTTCAGCATTTAACTGACCTGATACGGTTAAGAATGATTCTTTACCGAAAAAGTCTTCGCTGTAATCAACTGTGCCTTGATCGTTACGGGGTAGATTTTCTAAATCTAACGTCGAAACGCGGAACATTTCACCCGCGCCTTCAGTATCAGAAGCAGTGATAAGTGGTGTAGAAACCCAGATATAACCTTGTTCATTGTAAAAGCGATGGATAGCTTGAGATAAACAGTTACGAACACGGGCCACTGCGCCAATAATGTTAGTGCGTGGGCGAAGATGAGCTAATTCGCGTAAATGCTCAATTGAGTGACGCTTAGCAGCCATAGGGTAAGTATCAGGGTCTTCAACTAAACCTGCAACTTCAACCTTGGTTATTTGCATTTCAAATGCTTGGCCTTTACCCGGAGATTCAACAACTTCACCAGTCATGATCACAGAGCAACCAGCAGTAAGCTTTAGCACTTCATTGGTATAATTTTCTAAATTATTCGGTACAACACCTTGAATAGGATCAAAACATGAACCGTCATAAACGGCTAGAAATGAAATACCAGCTTTAGAATCGCGGCGTGAGCGAACCCAACCACGTACCGTAACTTGCGAACCGATCGCAAAGTCACCTTTAAATACAGAAGCGACAGATGTAATGCTCATTGTTGCTTAGTTCTCCAATGAATCAATGATATAAATAGGGGCTTTATATTACCTTGAAATGGGCTTTTCACAAGGGTAAAAGCCGCTTGCAGGCAGATATTTTCACAAGTTTTAACAAACCCAGCAGAATCTGCTTAAAAATATTGCGGCAATATTACTTTTTTATCTGAAAATTCAGTTATAAGCGTATGACAAAGTGATGTATTTAAAACCTGCCAAACTTAACTAGCGGTGATATGTAGATGACCAAGGCTAATACAAGTCTTACTTAGGCTGCTATCAGTGGCTGGCGCTTAGCCGTTTACCAGTTTGGGGATTTTAGTGAGACTTATGCTAATAGAAGCCGCTGTTATAGCGATTTAAATTATAGCTAGTTCCAATATAGCGAGCTCAAAAGGATTGAGAACCGATTATTCTGAGAGCCTGCTTTAACTGTAACACTTGAATATGTCACAGGTAGCGGGTTTGTAATTCGCTAGCTTATTTGAATGGTTGGTATCATCTCGTTTGTAGTGAAACTAAACTTAAGTTTCTTTTATTAACCATTAAAAACGTTAGCTGAATTGTTTAAATGACAACAGAGTAAATTAATGATTGCCGCTGTTACTCCCCAAATGAATTTACCTTGATAGGGCATATAATGGACATCATAAAAGCTGCCATGACGTTGATACTGAATACTGTGTCGATTTTTAGGGTTTAAAAAGTGTTTAAGTGGCACCCAAAAAGCCTCGGCGACTTCTCCTGGATCTAGCGCTATCTCAAAAGGTTGTTTAACAATGCCGATAACTGGGGTTATTTCAAATCCGGTAAAGGTTGTATGGGGCGGAAATGTACCGATCACATCAACATTTTCAGGTAATAAGGCAATCTCTTCTTCAGCCTCTCTAAGGGCAGTAAAAATCATACTGCTATCTTGTTTATCTACTTTACCGCCAGGGAAACTAAATTGACCTGGGTGGGCGCGTAAATGTAATGCTCTTTTGGTTAGCAACAGTTGAAGCTCGCCATCTACTTCGAGTAAAGGCACTAATACCGCGGCTTTTCTAGAGCGAAGCTCTTTTGGTGGGGAAACAATATGGTTTGTTAATGTTTGCAATGAAAAGTGAATATTGAACTGCGTAGTATTCATCAAACGTCCCAGATAATCATATTGGTTTTATAAAAATAAAATGGCGCAAGTCTTCCCTTTAAATTAGCACAATAACCGTAAGTTTGACGGTTTTAAGCTGTTTATAAGCAAAGTTTTATGGCTGTTATTTTACTTTATAGGCCCTGCAGTAAAATTGGGTTTGGTTTTTTTGCACGTTTGCTGTGCGTTAATGCACCAAAGTGATTGTTTTTAATTACGCTTTTAATTTCGTTTTAAACAAGTTTGTAAATTTAATTTACAATCAGTTGGTTTTAAGATCTTGAAATTTAATCTTTTTATTCTGTAACCTGATTGAAATTAAACTGTCGTTAAACTGTGATGTTGTGCTGGCATGGTAACTGCTGGGTTATTAATCAGTTAAGACATTCGCGAGGGCGACAAATATGGGACTAGGGAAGTTACTGTATTTGCAAGGCGTAGGCGCTGAGTTTATAGATTGCTTTGGCAACAATGTACAGATCCAGCCTCTAGATAGAAATGGAATTTTACAATCCATGTGTGTTAATGATGCATCAACTAAAGGTGCATCAACGAGTGACACGCTAAATAATATTGCTGCTAATCGTTCTTTTGTTAGCTCGACTTTAAGCGATGAATTTATTCAGCAACGGATTTTTGAATTAGATGCCGCGCCATGGTTACTGCCTCTGCATGGGTTTCAATGGAGCTATGTGGATGACCCTATTGTTGAGTTTCATTTACCTGAGCATTTTACTGGCAGCATAAAAGTTGAGATTGAAATTGAACATGGTGATAAATTTCATTTTCCAATCAGCCTCGGCCAAATGCGGGTTGTGGGTGATTATGGCATTGATGGTATCAGTTATCTTAAATATCAGTATCAATTAAATGATGACATTAATGCCCCGCTAGGCCTTGGTTATCACGGTATCAGTGCCACTGTTGAATCTGCAAGCTCCAGTGAAACATATACCGGTCAATTAATGATTGCGCCGCGCAGCGCCTATGTTCATGCTGACAGTAAAACAGCCAAATGGGGGCTTAGCACCCAACTTTATAGCCTTACTAGCCAAAGCCAGTGGGGGATTGGTGACTTTAATGATTTACAAAAGCTCATCGAGTTAGCTGCTGCCAAAGGCGCAGATTTTATTTTACTAAACCCATTACACGCTCTGGATTTACCAGAAAGTGCCAGCCCTTATAGCCCATCAGATAGACGTCGACTTAATCCGTTATACATTCACATCGAGTCAGTGGCTGAATACGCTGCCATTGAAGGGGTTATAACTTCTAAGCTTTGGCGAAATAAACAATATCAATTAGCTCAGTCTAGATTGCTTGATTACTGCGAGATACATGAAACTAAATTTTCTATTTATCAAATGCTGTTTAACGCGTTTATTAAAGAGCATAAAAACAACCACAGTAAACGCTATCTAGACTTTGCCTGTTTTAAGCAACAGCAGGGTGAAGGTTTAAGCCAATATGTCACCCACCAGCAACAGCGAAATTCGTGTTTTACAGATGCAGAATTTCTGTGTTATTTACAATTTATCGCTTATGAGCAATTACTTCAGTGTCAGGCAAAAGCCAAAACTGCAGGCATGTCCTTAGGGCTAATTCGTGATATGGCAGTCGGTGCCTCGCCTACGGGGGCTGAAGTCTGTGCAAATATCGATAATTTTTGTACCAATGCCAATATTGGTGCACCGCCAGATCCTTTTGCCCCTCAAGGGCAAAACTGGGGTTTAACGCCTTTTGACCCTATCAAATTAGCCCAGCATAAATTTGAGCATTTCATTGATTTGATCCGCTCGAATATGGTGTCTTGTGGCGGTTTACGAATCGATCATGTCATGGGCTTATTACGCTTATGGTGGTGGCCTAAGCAGGAAGGTTTAGGCAATGGGGCATATGTGTATTACCCATTGGATACTTTATTAGCCATTTTGTGCCTAGAAAGTCAGCGAGCCCAATGTGTGTTAATTGGCGAAGACCTTGGCATAGTGCCGCCAGAAATTGTCGCCAACCTAGCTAAAGCAAAAATATTTTCAAACGAACTATTTTACTTTGCTAAACATCATGACGGCTTTATGAACCCCGCCTTTTATAAGTCTCACAGTTTGATGATGCTAGCAAACCATGATGTGCCGACATTAACGGCGTGGTGGACTGCGGCAGATATTGAATTACGGCATCAGTTAAATCTGTATGACAACGAGCAACAACTTGATGAGGCGAAATCGCTAAGGCTGATAGAGAAACAACAACTACTGGATTTACTTAGTCAGCATCATCTTATCAAAGCCAATATTGTGATGGGTGAAGTTGATTTTGAGCAATTAATGCTTGCTTGGCTCCAGTTATCGGCATCGGGTAATTCAGCCCTATATAGCATTCAAATTGACGATCTGATCGATGAAGTCAAACCGATAAACATTCCCGGTACTTGGAAACAATACCCCAATTGGTGTCGACGCTTAAGTCGCACTTTAGAACAAATTTCAGCAGATTCAACAGTCAATAACAGGCTCGATGCCATCAATAAAACCAGACGTAGCAGATATATAGATGACAGCGGCAAGCCTGAATGGGCTGTTTACGGCTAATGCGAATAACGAACAGCGTAATCATTAATTCAAACATTTATGGAGCAATGCAAAATGACTAATAATGCCCCTTATTTTAATCATGGAACCGATACCGCATTACTGAGTGGTAATTTTACTGATGTATTTTCATTACTGGGTATGCATAAAGCCGACAATGGCAAATCTTTGATCGTTAGATGCTTCGTCAAAGGTGCAATAGAAGTTGAAGTGATCAGTCTAAAAGATGGTAAAAAAGTCGCTTCATTAACCCAAGTTGATGAGCAGGGTTTATTTGCTGGCACTATGGGACGACGGGTTAAGCCATTTTTATATAGCTTAAAAGTGACTTATCCAATGAGTATTGAAACCATAATCGATCCCTACCAGTTTGGCAGCTTGCTGGATGATGATGACATCTACTTATTTGCTGAAGGAAAGCAGCAAAAAAGCTACCAATTTCTAGGTGCGAACTGGAAGACTATCGCAGGTGTAGAAGGTGTTCATTTTTGTGTCTGGGCGCCGAATGCTCAAAAAGTTGCCGTAGTAGGTGATTTTAATCATTGGGATGGCAGAGCCCATATCATGCGCTTTCATCCTAGTAATGGCATTTGGGAAATATTTATTCCCAATGCTGATGCAGGCCAATTTTATAAATTTAGTGTCACTACACAAGATGGCGCTTTAACTGAAAAAGCCGACCCTTATGCGATTCAAATGCAAGCAGCGCCGGGTAATTCATCGGTTGTTCCACACAAAACTGATTATAAATGGCAAGACAAAAAATGGCTTAAGCAGCGCGCAAAACAGCAACTACATCAATTGCCTATGTCTGTTTATGAAGTTCATCTCGCTTCATGGAAGCGTAAAGGTGAGTGGGGCGATAGTTACCTCAGTTATCAAGACTTAGCTGATGAATTGATTCCATATCTTAAAGAAATGGGCTTTACCCACCTGCAACTGATGCCAATCAGTGAATACCCATTTGATGGCTCTTGGGGTTATCAACCTGTTGGTTTATATGCAGCAACTTACCGCTTTGGTGATCCCGTTGGCTTAAAAGCCTTTATAGATGAATGTCATCAACATGATATTGGGGTTTTATTAGACTGGGTGCCGGCTCATTTCCCTAAAGACCCTCATGGACTGGCTAAGTTTGACGGCAGTTGTTTGTATGAACATCAAGATCCACGTCAAGGGGAGCATCCTGACTGGGACACTTTAATATTTAATTACGGCCGCGGCGAAGTACAAAGCTTTTTACTCAGTAATGCCTGTTATTGGCTTGAAGAGTTTCACTTCGATGGGCTAAGGCTCGATGCCGTGTCTTCCATGCTATATCTCGATTACAGTCGAGAATCTGGTCAATGGCTGCCTAATGAGTATGGCGGACGCGAAAACATTCAAGCCATTGAATTTTTGAAATTGCTCAATGAGCGAATCTATGCCGCCTACCCAGGTGTCACTATGGTGGCAGAAGAATCAACCGCTTGGGGCGGAGTGACTGACACCACTGAAAATGGTGGCTTAGGCTTTGGCTTTAAGTGGAATATGGGCTGGATGAATGACTGCTTGAGTTACCTTAGTCGCGATCCCATTTACCGTAAACATCACCACCATGAAATGACCTTTAGCTTAGTGTATGCCTATACCGAGCAATTTATTTTGTCCTTAAGTCACGATGAAGTGGTGCACGGTAAAGGCTCGTTACTGCATAAAATTCCCGGTGATGATTGGCAAAAGTTTGCCACCTTAAGAAGCTTTTTAGGCTTTATGTGGGGCCATCCAGGTAAAAAACTGCTGTTTATGGGCACAGAGTTTGCCCAACGTGATGAGTGGAATCATAACCAAAGCCTAGATTGGCATTTACTGCAATACGCGCCGCACCAAGGCATGCAAGATTGGGTTAGAGATCTCAATAGCTTATACAGTGAAAGCCCAGCCTTATATGAACTGGACCATCAGCCATCAGGTTTTCAATGGCTGGATTGTGATAATGGTGATGCCAGTATCTTTAGTTTTATTCGCTATGCCAAAGACAGTGGGCAGCATTTAATATTTGTGGTCAATATGACCCCGCAAGTGCATTACGACTTTAGGGTCGGTTTACCTTCTGAAAATGATTATATCGAAGTGCTCAATAGTGATAGCCCGTGTTATGGCGGTAGCGCGGTAAGCAATGACACCATTATTAATACCGATGTTGACTGGCAAGGGATGGCACGCAGTGGTCTGGTGACTGTACCGCCATTGGCGACGATTGTGCTCAGTGTTAAGGCCGCCCGCACCAGTTTAGAATCTGAAGAGGATTAACTATGGAATCGGTTAACCCTTTGCTTACAGGAAAGCCTTACCCCTTGGGCGCCAGCGTTGATGATAATGGCGTGAACTTTGCGCTATTTTCAGCTAACGCCACCCAAGTGGTGCTATGTCTTTTTGACGAGTTTGGGCTTAACGAACAACAATTTCCGTTAACCCAAAAAACCAGACAAATTTGGCATGGTTACTTGCCACAAGCGAAAGCGGGTACCTTATATGGTTATCGGGTTTATGGACCCTATCAACCCTTACTTGGGCACCGCTTTAATCATCATAAACTATTGCTAGACCCTTACGCCAAGCAGCTGTTTGGTGAACTTGAAGCTAACGATGCAACTTATGGCTATCAAATTGATAGCCCTGATTCTGATTTATCTTTTTGCAGCAAAGATAACGCCAAATACATGCCCAAATGCTGTGTAGTAGATGACAGAGCGCTACGAAACAGACCGGTTAAAAGGCTTAATATTCCTTTAGAGCAAACCATCATTTATGAAACCCATGTGAAAGGTTTTAGTGTGTTAAATCCTGAAGTAAATGATGATATTAAAGGCACTTATGCTGGCCTTGCAGCCCCCAGCAGTATCCAATATTTAACCCAGTTAGGGGTTAACTGTGTTGAACTACTGCCAGTGCAAAGCTTTTTCAATGAGCCATTTTTAATCGAAAAGAACCTCAGTAATTACTGGGGCTACAACAGCATCGGATTTTTTGCACCCAACGCAGCTTATATGAGTGGCGAGAGTATTACTGAGTTTCGTGACATGGTTGATAGCCTGCACGATGCGGGTATCGAAGTGATCTTAGATGTGGTTTATAACCATACCGCAGAAGGCAGTCGTTTGGGGCCCACCTTAAGCTTTCGCGGCATCGACAACGCCAACTATTATCGATTGGTGTCTAACGAACAGCGTTTGTATATCAATGATACCGGTTGTGGTAACACCTTTAATTCCAACCATCCGCAAGTGTTGCAATTGATTATGGACTCATTGCGATATTGGGTTGAAGTCATGGGAGTCGATGGTTTTAGATTTGATTTAGCCAGTTGCTTAGGCCGTGAAACCTATGGTTTTGATCCAGGATGCGGTTTTTTTGATGCCTTAGCGCAAGATCCCGTGCTGTGTCAGGTGAAACTGATTGCAGAGCCTTGGGATATTGGCCCTGGGGGTTATCAGCTGGGTAATTATCCTATTGCCTTTAGTGAATGGAACGATCGCTACCGAGATACTATGCGCCGTTTTTGGCGCGGCGATCATGGCATGCTACCTGAATTTGCCAGACGCTTTCATGGTTCAGATGATTTTTTTGAACACCATGGTCGCAGTCCATCGGCGAGTATCAATTTCATTACCAGTCATGATGGTTACACCTTAAAAGACTTAGTCAGTTTTAACCAACGGCATAACTTGGCCAATGGTGAAGGAAACCGTGACGGCCATCATGAAAACCTCAGTGCCAATTACGGCGAAGAAGGCGAAACCAGCAAAGTTGTGATTAACCAAACTCGTCAACGTCAGCAACGAAACTTTCTTGCCACGCTATTGCTGTCTCAAGGGGTACCCATGATCTTGTGTGGTGACGAGATGGGTCACAGTCAGCAAGGCAATAACAATGCTTATTGCCAAGACAATAAGATTAGCTGGATAGACTGGCAAACTATTGATTGGTCATTAGTTGAATTTACCTCGCAATTAATTAACTTACGTCAGCGCTTCCCGATTTTATGTCATAAAGACTTTATTCATGTACCTGATAATAAACGTGATAGTGGCTTTGTTTGGTATGGGCGTGATGGCGAACCTATGTCCAAACGCCAATGGAGTGAACAAAGCTGTCGCAGTTTGGCGGTGGTGATAACTTCCGGTGAATTGGCGCAACAACCCCACGCACTATTACTGGTACTCAATGCTGATGTTGAAAATCAATCATTTACCTTACCGAGTTTAAATTGTTACGGCCCTTGGCAATGCTTGCTGTCAACCCAAAACCTTAATAACGACAATTTAGCGCAAAGTGAATTGATTAAAGAAAGTAAGGCAGTACTCCAAAGTCGAAGCCTGATGTTATTTCATGCCAATTTTCAACTAGTTCAAGATAAGGAATTAATCGATGACAGTCACTAAAAGGAAAACCCGCGAGAAAAAACCGGCCACTAAAGCGGCTAAATCGACACTCAAAAGTGAACCAAAAAGTAATGACCATCTAGATTGCGATCCTTGTGACAGTTTAGATGCCACCTTTAAGCGACAGCTTCAAGGGGTGTTAAGCCGTGATGAAAATGCCACCAATGATATGTATGGGGCGTTAGCGTCAGCGGTTAAAGCCAATTTACTGCAGCAATGGCGAGAAACACGCTTAAAGGATAACCAATATCAGCAAAAACAAGTGGCTTATTTATCGCTGGAATTTTTAATGGGCCGTACCTTGGGTAATGCTTTACTCAGTTTAGATTTAACAACAGAGACTCGTGAGGCGCTAAATAGCTACGCAGTAGATTTAGAAACCTTACAAGAAGCCGAGCTTGATGCCGGTTTAGGTAACGGCGGTTTAGGCCGCTTAGCCGCATGCTTTTTAGATAGCTGCGCCAGTTTAGACCTAGCGGTTGTCGGTTATGGTATTCGCTATGAATACGGCATGTTTAAGCAAAAAGTGGTTGATGGTTATCAAATAGAGCAACCGGATCGCTGGTTAAGAGAAGGTAACCCATGGGAAGTGCGATTGGCCAATCACACCATTACCGTGCCATTTTTTGGCCATACAGAATCCTATGTCGATCTACAAGGTCATCGTCATTATGTGTGGATTGATACTCAAGATGTCAACGCAGTGCCACACGATATGCCAGTACCCGGCTATAAAAACGGTCGGATTAATACGTTAAGGCTGTGGAAAGCTGAAGCCACTGATGATTTTGATTTAGCGGAATTTAATGATGGTGATTATACCGAGGCCGTGGCCCGTAAAAATATGGCCGAACAAATTACCATGGTGTTGTATCCCAATGACGCCAGTGAAAATGGTAAAGAGCTGCGTTTAAGGCAGCAGTATTTTTTATCTTCGGCCAGCTTACAGGACATTTTACTGCGCTATGTGGCGGTTCATGGCAGCGATTTTAGTCGCTTTAGTGAGCTTAATGCCATGCAACTTAATGATACTCACCCGAGTATTTCAGTGCCTGAATTAATGCGTTTGCTCATGGATACCTATGGCTTGGATTGGGATCAAGCATGGGACATTACCTCAAGCAGCGTGGCATACACTAATCACACCTTGTTACCAGAAGCGCTAGAGCGCTGGCCTGTGCGCATGTTAAAGCACATGTTGCCACGCATTTTGGACATTATTTATGAAATTAATGCCCGTTACCTCGAAGACGTTGCTCACCATTGGCCAGGGGATAATGACAAATTAGCGGCGATGTCGATTATCGAAGAAGGCCACGAACCCCATGTGAGAATGGCATACCTTGCCATTGTGGCTAGCTTTTCGGTTAATGGCGTCGCAGGTCTGCATACCCAATTATTAAAGTCTGGTTTGTTTAATGATTTTTATCAGCTATGGCCACACAAATTCAATAATAAAACCAACGGTGTGACGCCAAGGCGCTGGCTGGCCCATTGTAATCCGCGCTTGGCACAGCTAATTACTCGCCGTTTAGGTGATAGTTGGGTGACCGATTTAACCCAGCTAACAGCCCTTAATGCCTTTACCGATGACCAAGCCTTTTTGAAGCAGTGGCAGACCGTCAAATTTGATAACAAGGTAGATTTAGCCAAATTAGTGGCAGCTGAGTGTGAGGTTGAGTTTGACCCTAAGATGATGTTTGACGTACAGGTTAAGCGCATTCATGAATACAAACGCCAGTTACTGAATATATTGCATGTTATTCATTTATATCAACGCATTGTGGCGGGTGATACCCAAGGGATGCAGCCCCGTTGTGTGCTGATTGGCGGCAAAGCGGCGCCTGGTTATGCCATGGCCAAGCAAATCATCAAACTCGCCAATAATGTGGCCCATATGGTGAACTCAGATCCTGTGGTAACGCCATATTTACGTTTTGCTTTTTTGCCAAACTATAACGTCAGCGCCATGGAAAAAATTTGCCCGGCCACAGATTTATCTGAGCAAATCTCCACTGCTGGTAAAGAAGCATCGGGCACCGGCAATATGAAATTTATGATGAATGGCGCTCTCACCATAGGCACCCTCGATGGTGCAAACGTTGAAATGCTTGAAGAAGTGGGTGATGACAACTTCTTCTTATTTGGTCTTAATGCTGACGAGGTTAGTCAGCTTAAATCTCACTACAACCCCCATCAATATATTCAACAGTCACCCGCACTCAAACATGTGTTAGAGATGCTTAAAAGTGGCCATTTCAATTTAGTGGAACCGGGTATTTTTGACAGCATTATTGCTGCCATTGAAGACCCATATGATCAATGGATGATCGCCGCCGATTTTGATGCATATCGCGTAGCACAAGAAAACGTCGCTGCTGCCTATGCCAATCAAGAACACTGGACTCAAATGAGTATTAGAAATACTGCATCCAGCGGACGTTTTTCTAGTGACAACACTATTAGTGCGTATCGTGACGACATTTGGTTTGCCAAATAATCACGCCATTATATTTTCAGCAAGTTGCTGAGTTTAAAGTTAGGAGTCTTAATATATGTCAAATGCTCGTTATATTAGTAATCTTACCCGTGATACCTATGCATTAATTCTAGCTGGTGGTCGAGGCTCTCGCTTACATGAGTTAACCGATTGGCGTGCTAAACCGGCGTTATATTTCGGAGGTAAGTTCCGCATTATCGATTTTCCATTATCAAACTGCATTAACTCAGGGATCCGCCGTGTTGGGGTAGTCACCCAATACAAATCTCACTCGTTAATTCGGCATGTTAGTCGTGGTTGGGGCCACTTTAAGAAAGAGCTGGGCGAGTCAGTGGAAATCTTGCCAGCATCACAGCAAACCTCAGGCAACTGGTATGAAGGCACTGCTGATGCGGTATTTCAAAATATCGATATTATTCGTCATGAGTTACCTAAATACGTGATGGTGTTATCTGGGGACCACGTTTATCGCATGGATTATGCCGGTTTACTGGCCGCTCATGCGGAATCTGGCGCTGATATGACAGTGTGCTGTTTAGAAACGCCCATTCCTGAAGCTGCTAATGCGTTTGGGGTAATGGAAGTGGATGAAGATATGCGGGTGGTCGGCTTTGAAGAAAAACCTGCCGTGCCTAAATCTATCCCAGGTAATGAAGAGTTTTGTTTAGCATCGATGGGCAATTATGTGTTTAACACTAAGTTTTTATTCGATCAGTTAAAGAAAGATGCCAATAACGAAAACTCAGACCGAGATTTTGGTAAAGATATTATTCCGTCCATTATCGAGCACGCCAATATATTTGCTTTCCCGTTCACCAGTGCAGTACCTGATGAGCCAGCATACTGGCGTGATGTTGGCACCTTGGATTCATTTTTTCAAGCCAATATGGAGTTATTGTCACCCACACCAGCACTGAATTTATATGATGCTAAATGGCCAATTTGGACTTATCAGGAGCAACTTCCACCCGCTAAATTTGTTTTCGATGATGATGATCGCCGTGGTATGGCGGTAGATTCAATTGTTTCTGGTGGTTGTATTATTTCAGGTGCTAAGGTCAAGCGTAGTGTGCTGTTTGATGAAGTGCGGGTGTGTTCATACTCATTAGTGAAAGACTCGGTGTTGTTACCTGATGTAGTGGTACTTAAAAATTGCCGTATTCAAAATGCCATTATTGATCGCGGTTGTATCATTCCTGAAGGTATGGAAATTGGCTTTAATCGTGCCCAAGATATTGCCCGTGGATTTAGGGTGTCAGAAAAAGGCATAACCCTAGTTACTAGAAAAATGCTCGGTTTACCTACGGGTTATGAGTAATTGATTTAGTCGACTTATTCAATTTAGTCGGCTTTTCAATTTAGTTGAGCTGCAGGTTTACCCTTTGGTTAAACTTGGCGGCTCAGCATTTTACATCATGTAACACCGAATAAAAAACCTAATAGCATTTAAAAGGTATTCACTAGTGAAAAAAGTATTAATGATCGCAGCTGAGAACGACGCGATATCTGGCGCGAAAGTCGGTGGTATGGCTGATGTTATTCGCGACTTGCCTCCAGCATTAGCAAGCGAAGATATTATTGTGGATGTGGCTATGCCTAATTATGGCTATATTGCACAAACTTATAATGCTAATAACATCGGCACTGTAGCGGTAAAATTTGGTGCTAATATTGAAATCGTCAGCGTGGCGCTGATGCCAAGACCCAGAACCAGTGTTGACGGCAATACAAACCTTAACAGCCAAGTATACTTATTTGAGCATCATTTATTTAATAGCGAGGGTAATCAAGTTTATTGTGCAGGCAGTAATGATAGGCCCTTTGCTGATGACGCCACTAAGTTTGCCTTATTTAATTTAGCGGTAGCCCAAGCTTATATTGATGGTTTAATCCCCGAAGTTGATGTGATGCATATGCATGACTGGCACGCCGGAATGCTGGTGATGTTACGGGCATTTGACCCACAATATGCCATGTTAAAGCAATGCCAATGTGTATTCTCAATTCATAATTTAGCCCTGCAGGGCATAAGACCAATACGTGATGATGTCTCATCATTTGCTGCATGGTTTCCTGAGCTAACGCACCTTTTAACAGATGAGCAAAAAGCTCATTTAAGCGATCCACGATATCCTAACTGTGTAAACCCAATGAAAATGGGTATTGAGCTCAGTGACAAGGTGCATTTAGTATCGCCGACCTATGCTCATGAGGTGTTAATGGCATCCGATCATCAAAATGGTTTTTTTGGTGGTGAAGGCTTAGAAGCGTCCATGTTAGATAAACATAATCGTGGTGACATTGTAGGAATACTCAATGGCTGCGTTTATGAGAATGATGACAGTGGTGTTAATGATAGTGGTGTTAATAATAGTGATGTTAATAGTGCTGAAAGTGAATTGACCACTGCAAAACCTGATAAGAAAACCGCTAACAAATCGATTAATCAGCTATTAGTGAAATCACAAGATGCAGTCATTAAATGGTTAGGTAAAACAGACTCTGCTCGCAGTGTCGATCAAATAACTTTAGCGCGTTTACAACAATGGCAAATGCAACAAATCAACCAAGCGAGCTCGATTGATTTCTTAATGACATCAGTAGGGCGGTTAACAGATCAAAAGGTGTTGCTGTTACGTCAACCCTATCCCGTTGAGGCAAACAGTACTGGCCAAAGCCTATTAGACGCTATGCTGATTGAGTTAAAACGATTAAAACCCCAAGGGGTGTTTATGCTACTGGGGAGTGGCGATCATGTCATAGCCAAAGAGTTTCAACAGGTCGCATCAAGGCACAGTAACTTTGTGTTTATTAATGGCTATGATCAGCAATTATCCGATGAACTTTATCAGTTAGGTGATTTGTTTGTCATGCCAAGTAGCTTTGAGCCTTGTGGTATCAGCCAATTATTAGCCATGAAGCAAGGTCAGGTGTGTATTGCCCATGGGGTAGGTGGTTTACGCGATACCATTAAAGATCAGCAAACCGGTTGGTTATTTGAAGGTCATAATTTAGCTCATCAAGCGGAACAATTTATTCAGGTGTTAATTAACGCCTTAAGCTTGAGTAATGAGCAACCTGAGCAATATCGTCAAATGGAGATTAATGCCAGTCAAGAACGCTTTAGCTGGCAACAGGTGGCTAAGCAATATCGCCAGCAGTTATACAGTTGAATACCTTTTTACTACTAAGTTAAAGGTTAAGTAAAGCGGCAGTGTGATGATTGTGAGATTTAACTCAACCCTTAGCTAAGTTAAGTTTTAGCTGAGTTAACTTTCGTAAGCTTCAGCTTAACCCTTAACAGAGCTATTACTATGGTTGAATTAATATGCTTGTTTTAGAGCTTTTCTAATATAGGCAGAATCTTACTGACCTTATCAAAGCATTCTTGATACTCAGCATCGGCATTAGAATCTGCCACTACACCGCCACCGGCCCAGCAATAAATCTTATCTTCTTCAGTCAGCAAGGTTCTAATGGTAATGCTGGTATCCATAGTGCCATCTTGACTGATATAACCAATACTGCCGCAATAAATACTGCGTCTTGATGGCTCTAATTCTTCGATAATTTGCATGGCTCTAATTTTGGGCGCGCCAGTGATAGAACCACCCGGAAAGGCTGCCTGGATAATATCGATGGCAGACAAATTAGCCGCGAGGGTAGCTTCAATGGTGCTGACTAAATGATGCACCGCAGGGAAGCTCTCAATATCAAATAACTTGGGCACATTAACTGTGCCCGCAGTGGCGACTTTACTGATGTCATTACGCAGCAAATCCACAATCATCACGTTTTCAGCGCGATCTTTTACTGAGTGCTGTAACTGCTGGGCTTTTTGTTTATCAATTTCAGCATCTGCTGAGCGAGGCAAGGTGCCCTTAATAGGCTTAGTAGAAATCTTATCACCAGAAAGTTGAATAAATCGCTCTGGCGAAATTGACATTATGCAGTGATTTTCCAACCTCAAGAAGGCTGAAAAAGGGGCTTTATTGGCTGCAGATAACGCGCAATAAGCTTGCCACTCATTGCCATGATAGTTAGCTGAAAACCGCTGAGTTAAATTTATTTGATAGCAATCGCCAGAATGCAAATATTGTTGCACCCGATTAAATTTTTCTTGGTATTGCTGGCTTGTGGTTTGATTTTTCCAAGGGGAGGTTAGTTTGAATTTTGGCTGCGTGGATTTGTTTTTGGTTATTTTTTTAGTTGCGACCTCAATTTTATTCAATGCAGTATCAAGGGCAATTTGGCCTTGATAATGTAAACCAAACCAGCATTGCTGTTGATAGCAATAGATTAAGCAAAAGTCATAAAAACCCACGCTCATTTCAGGCAAGTGAATATCTTGAATAGCGCTGTCTGGCAGTTTTTCTATCACTCTACCCAAGTCATAACTAAAGCTACCTAATGCGCCGCCGCTAAAAGGGAACTTGCATGGCTGTTTTGTCGGGTAAAGTGTTTGCTGCAGCTGAGCTAGATTCTCAAAAACAGCTTGCTGACTATCAAAGCTCGCTAGTAACGGGCTTAACGCTTCATCGACAATAGTGAGTTTACTGAGGTTATTTTGATATGTTAAACAAGCTATTGGACTAATAGCAATAATGTCATATTTAGCATCAGTATGGGCTGCGTTGGCCGAATCTAACAGCATAGCCCAAGGCTTGTGGCAGAAATGTTCAAACAAGGTGTGCGTACTAATATTCCAATCCAGTTGCTGAATTGCCAGCGATTGCTTGCCCCGAGAATGCATGTTGTAACCTATTTAAAATGTGATGTAGCCCAAAAACGTTGGAAAGAGTATCATATTGTCCCTGAAAGGATTAATAGCTAATTGAAGGCAATTTTAAAATTGCATTCATATAAAAATAAAACAAGTTATGCCGCAATGGCTGCTGGAGCGCCCCTATATGTCTACAAACTCATCTGCTAATGTCGTGATCAAGCAAGCTGACTTTATTGAAAGCATTGCTGATTCTCTGCAGTATATTTCGTATTACCATCCTAAAGATTTCGTTGATGCAATGGCTAAGGCCTACGATCGTGAAGAAAGCGAGGCTGCAAAAGATGCCATCGCACAGATTTTGATTAACTCACGTATGTCAGCAGAAGGTAAACGTCCTTTATGCCAAGACACAGGTATTGTGACCAGTTTTGTCAAAATTGGTATGGCAGTGCAGTGGGACAAAACCGATATGACGGTTCAGGAAATGGTAGATGAAGGTGTACGCCAAGCTTACCTGAATCCCGATAACCCTTTACGTGCATCAATCGTTGCCGATCCTGCAGGTTCCCGCAAAAACACTCGCGATAACACGCCATCTGTAGTTCATATTGATATGGTGCCAGGTAATCATATTGAAGTCATGATCGCAGCAAAAGGCGGCGGATCAGAAAACAAATCAAAAATGGTGATGTTAAACCCGTCAGATGATATTGCTGCGTGGGTTGAAAAAACCTTACCGACTATGGGCGCAGGTTGGTGTCCGCCAGGTATGTTAGGCATAGGTATTGGTGGCACAGCTGAAAAAGCCGCGGTACTTGCAAAAGAGTCGTTAATGGACCCGGTTGATATCCATGAGCTAATGGAGCGCGGCGCTGAAACCACTGAAGAGAAGCTTCGTTTAGATATCTTTGAACGTGCCAACAATACGGGTATTGGCGCGCAAGGCTTAGGCGGCTTGACCACGGTACTTGATATTAAAATTAAATCAGTGCCGACTCACGCAGCGTCAAAACCTGTGGTAATGATCCCTAACTGCGCAGCAACACGTCACGTGCATTTCCATTTAGATGGCACTGGCCCTGCTGACTTAGTGCCGCCATCATTAGCTGATTGGCCTGAAATTACCCGTGAAGCAGGTGAGAATACTCATCGTGTTAATTTAGACACAGTCACTCAAGCTGAAATCGAAACCTGGAAAAGCGGAGATACCTTATTACTTAACGGTAAAATGCTAACAGGTCGTGATGCGGCTCATAAGCGCATTCAAACCTTGATTGAATCAGGTGAAGGTTTACCTGATGGCGTCGACTTTACTGGTAAATTTATTTACTACGTAGGGCCTGTAGATCCAGTAGGCGATGAAGTTGTGGGCCCTGCAGGCCCAACAACCGCAACCCGTATGGATAAGTTCACTGATCTTATGTTAGATAAAACGGGCTTAATGGGCATGATTGGTAAGTCTGAACGTGGGCCACAAACCGTTGAATCAATCAAAAAACACAAAGCCGTTTATTTAATGGCTGTCGGCGGCGCTGCTTACTTAGTATCTAAAGCGATTAAGAAATCTCGTGTGGTGGCTTTTGAAGACTTAGGTATGGAAGCTATCTATGAATTTGATGTTCAAGATATGCCGGTTACCGTGGCTGTGGATACTCAAGGCGTTAATGCCCATGAAACAGGTCCGGCAATTTGGAAAGTTAATATTGCTAATGCCAAAAACAAATAAGCGTTAATTTTAATTTCACGTTATGGTTTTTGTGGTTAATTTCGTCAAATAGCGCAAATAATCTCGCTCAGGTTTGGATTGTGTCAAAATCCTATTGCCTGAGCGTTTTTGTTTGGGTAGTGTGCTATCAGTACTTATTATTGGTATTTTTGAAACAGTGTACTTTCAGTCTGTAAACTGTTTGATAACAGCATTTCATCGATTAATCATTTTGCTGTGATGTAGCACTAAAAAATAACACAGACATTGGTAACACAACAAAAATTAAAAAGAGAACTTCATCAAATGAAAAAATCGTCAATTTTACTCGCTATTGCAACTGCAGGCTTTGCCTTGTCAGTACAAGCAGCAGAGCCTGCTAAAACCCCCTTTAATGTTCAACAACTTGTAAAGTTGAATAAGCTTCATTCTGCCGCTGTATCAAATGATGGCAGCAAGTTAGTGTATGCCGTTAAGTTAATTGACGAGCAGGGCGACAGCAGCTCTGATTTATACTTACTGGATCTGAGTGATAAAAATGCTAAGCCAGTTCAAATTACCTCACATAAAGGCACTGAACATGACGTAACTTTTAGTGTTGATGGTAAATCAATTTACTTCTTAGCAGCGCGTAACGGTTCTAGTCAGTTATTTAACTTAGCCTTAACTGGTGGCGAAGCGATGCAAGTGACTGACTTACCATTGGATATCAATGGCTATAAGTTATCAAATGACGGCAAACAAGTTGTCATGAACATGCGCGTATTTCCTGACTGTAAAGACTTAGCTTGTACGGTTGATCGTATTGAGGCTGAAGAAAACAAAAAGACCACGGGTCGTGAATACAAACAACTCATGGTTCGCCATTGGGATACATGGGAAGATCACGCCCGTAACCATTTGTTTGTCGGTCAGCTAAATGGCAAGCCAGTAACAGATGTTGTTGATGTTACCCAAGGTTTAGATACTGAAACCCCGCCAAAGCCTTTTTCAGGCATGGAAGAGGTGACCTTTACCGCAGATGGTAAACACATTGTTTATAGCGCCAAAGCCCCAAGCAAAGATCAAGCATGGACGACCAACTATGATCTATGGAAAGTGTCTGTTGCTGGTGGCACGGCTGAAAACCTAACGCCAGATAATAAAGCATGGGATGCACAACCGACTTATTCTAAAGATGGTCGTCAACTGGCTTATCTTGCGATGAGTAAGCCTGGATTTGAAGCTGACCGTTACCGCATTATGTTGCGTGACACAGTTACTGGCGCAGAAAAAGAAGTGGCACCGTTATGGGATCGCAGCCCAAGCTCACTGACCTTCAGTGATGATGGCCGCACGCTTTATGTCACGGCGCAAGATGTAGGTCAAGTGACCATCTTTGAAGTTAACACTCAGTTTGGTGATGTCCGTCCGATATACAATGATGGCAGTAACAACCTTGTCGCAGTGACAGAGTCAGGGCTTATTTTCAGCAACAAATCATTAGTTGAGCCGGGCGACTTATATAAAATTAGCCTTGAAGGTGAAAACCTCACCCGTTTAACCAATGTTAATGAAGACAAATTAGCTGAAATTCAATTTGGTGAGTTCCAGCAATTTAACTTCAAAGGTTGGAATAACGAGACAGTACACGGTTACTGGATTAAACCTGCTAATTATGAAGCCGGTAAGAAATACCCAATCGCATACTTAGTTCACGGTGGCCCGCAAGGTTCATTTGGTAACTCATTCAGTGGTCGCTGGAATGCACAACTTTGGGCTGGCGCAGGTTATGGTGTGGTTATGGTCGACTTCCATGGCTCAACCGGTTATGGACAAGCCTTTACTGATTCAATCACCCAAGATTGGGGTGGTAAACCGCTTGAAGACTTGCAAAAAGGCCTAGCAGCGGTTGGTCAGCAACAAAAATGGCTAGATACCGATAATGCCTGTGCATTAGGTGGCTCATATGGCGGCTACATGATGAACTGGATCCAAGGTAACTGGAGCGATGGCTTTAAGTGTCTTGTAAACCACGCTGGTTTATTTGATATGCGTAGCATGTACCACGTAACAGAAGAGCTTTGGTTTCCTGAGTATGAATTTGGTGGTACATACACTGAAAATAAAGAACTATATGAGAAGTTCAATCCAGTAAACTATGTTGAAAACTGGAACACACCAATGTTAGTGATCCACGGTGAGAAAGACTACCGCGTGCCTTATGGGCAAGGACTAGCGGCATTTACATACATGCAGCGCAATAACATCCCATCAGAGCTATTAATGTTCCCTGATGAGAACCATTGGATCTTAAATCAAGATAACCTACAGCAGTGGTACAAAAACGTACTAGGTTGGATGGATCGCTGGACTGAAAACAAATAGTTTTACGGTTAGGCGAACAAAAAAGAGATGCTATTTAGCATCTCTTTTTTTATGGGCTGAAAAATTAATTACTCTGAAATGGGTAATTTTTCAGCTAGATAGTTTCGAGGCTTGTTTTATCGACTATATTGAGTTCTGTAGATGGGCACTTTTGAGCCGTTTTAGTAATACATACAAGGTAAGTTAATCTTCTGCGTGAACCCGTCATTTTTCGATGACCATTTTTATGACAGATCCTAGTACGTTTACTCATAGTGTTTACCCATAGTGATTTCAATCTACTTACTGTCGTTAATAACGCCGATTAAGTAACTAACATTCAATAATGAGGTTTATTGTAACAGTACAAAGCTTGATGATGAATTTTTATAGCGCTTTTTTACTCGATTATGTCATTAAATTTCATTTATGTCGTAAGTGGTGTTTGTAGACATTGAATTTTGTTAATTGGCTCCGAAAAGCTATTGTCGTAAAAGTAAATTAAGGTCAGATTAGGTTTATTATTAACTAGCTCATATTTGTAAGAAAATACATTTGTAAAATGCATAAAAAGCAGTAGAGTTGCGCGATTATTTTTTTGACCACAAAACCATTGATATAGAGGGTAAGCTCGTGGATTTAATGCTTTACGTTAAGTTTTTCTTAGGATTGATAGCAATTATCAACCCTGTGGGCTTATTGCCTGTGTTTGTGACCTTAACCAGTCACCAAACTGAGGTAGAACGTAACCATACAGGTAAAGTGGCAAACTTTGCCGTGGTGATTATTTTGTTAACCACGATTTTTATTGGAGAGCATATTTTAAATATGTTCAGTATCTCTTTATCAGCCTTTAGAATTGCCGGTGGCAGTTTGATTGCGATCATCGCGATGTCTATGCTGCAGGGTAAATTGAGCCAAGTGAAACGTAACCAAGAAGAAGACCGTGAAGCATCAGGCATGGAGTCGGTTGCTGTGGTACCACTGGCATTGCCATTAATGGCTGGTCCTGGCGCCATTAGTTCAGTTATTGTATTTTCTTCTACTAATAACTCATTGGTGGACATGATAGGTATGTCCATTACGGTGATTATTTTTGGTTTAATGAGTTTTGGTTTGTTCAGAATGGCACCGATTATTTTTAAGTTGCTAGGTACAACAGGCATTAACGTCATCACGCGTTTAATGGGGCTGCTAATGCTTTCAATTGGTATTGAAGTGATAGCTGCCGGTATTAAAGGTTTATTCCCAACGCTAATGAGTTAATAACGTGCTTTATTTAATCAATCGAGCAACGGAATTGCTCGATTTGAACAGCAAACGTTCAAGAGTTTGTAAAACATCGATTTCTGCTTGACCTCAAATACGCATTTGCGTAAAGTACCGCTCGTTCTACAACATAAGGTTTTTCATAATTACCTTATATTCAATAGTGTTAACTTATAGCAGTATAGATAAATAGAACCGTGCCACTCACACGTTAAAATGAATGCAACAAATTAGGTGACGTGTCCGAGTGGCTGAAGGAGCACGCCTGGAAAGTGTGTAAAGGGCAACCTTTCGAGAGTTCGAATCTCTCCGTCACCGCCAAATTCTCCCCTAGCTTTTCATACTTTATAAATTCCCACGATTACTAATCGAACTCCACTTTTTGTTATTGCTTAGTCTTGATTACTGGCATCTGTAATTATTCATTACTATAAATTTCTCCTCCATAAAAACTTTGCAAGTCTCAACGCGTAGTTCTGCAGCTATATTTAATCTCATTGAAGTTATTTATACCCTTGTTAGTCGGCACTCATTCAAGTGATATAGCCATTATGTATGTTAGCATTTTGTTATTTTAACTCAGTGGTTTAGCTAAACTAATTATTCTTTCTATTTTGTTTTTAGCGGCGTTAAATGGATTTAGGTATTTAATAAAGGGGATTTTTATATGTTCGCATAAATTTTTATCGTTTTTGTAGGCTTAGCCAGTTTGATTTTAGGAATACAAGGTGGTTATTCCGCTAATCAGTCCTCATCCCCCTAAAAGCAGAATTTCAAATGCTTGGCCATTTATGCGCTAAAGTTAACTAGACTTTAAACTTAGTTGCTAATCCGACTAAACCTTAGCAGACATTTTAGCCAGAACGTTTAACTCATAGTGTGTCAGGTCACATCAAGGGCAGCTTTTGCCAGAATAGACAGCAAGTTGCCGCTAAATAAAGTAAAATAACCTTTCATGTACTAATGAAGTTTGTTCTAAATGAGGATTAATGAATAGCAATAACGATAAATATAGTATAGACAATACCGATTACACAGTCGGACAAGATAACATCCAAAAGTGGGGCTTTGACGTCCACAACCCTGTATTTGGGATCAGCGCCTCCTTAATTGGACTCTTCTTAATAGCCATTCTCTTGGTTGATCCAGAAACATCAAAATCTGTATTAGACGGCATAAAATGGAAAATCATTGGTACTTTTGATGGCCTATTTATGTGGTCTGCCAATCTGTTTGTGTTGTTTTGTTTGGCAATGATCATTTCGCCATTTGGTAAAATTCGCTTAGGTGGTGATGAAGCCAAGGCCGATTACTCAATGTTGTCATGGATAGCCATGCTGTTTGCCGCAGGCATGGGTATTGGTTTAATGTTTTGGGGGGTAGCAGAGCCTGTAGCTTATTTTACTGGCTGGTATGAAACACCACTTAATGTCGAGCCAAACACACCTGAAGCTGCGAAGTTAGCACTGGGTGCCACCATGTTCCATTGGGGCTTACATCCATGGGCCATTTACGGTGTAGTATCACTATCACTTGCTTTTTTCGCTTATAATAAAGGCTTACCACTTTCAATGCGTTCAGTTTTTTACCCAATATTGGGCGATAGAACTTGGGGTTGGCCAGGCCACGTTGTTGACATTTTAGCGGTACTTGCCACTTTATTTGGTCTGGCGACATCCCTCGGCCTTGGGGCTCAACAGGCTGCCAGTGGTTTTCACCATGTATTTGGTATGGATAATGGCTTAATGCTGCAAGTCGGCATTATCGTGATAGTGACGTTAATTGCTGTGGTTTCTGTGGTTCGCGGTATTGACGGTGGTGTAAAAGTTATCAGTAATGTCAATATGTTGTTGGCGCTGGCATTAATGTTATTTGTTATATTAGTGAGTTTTGCGGTTTCTATGGGTACCATTCCCATGACCGTAATGGGCTACATTGAAAATATCATTCCTTTAAGTAACCCAATGGGTCGTGATGACGAAGCTTGGATGCATGGTTGGACCGTGTTTTATTGGTCTTGGTGGATATCATGGTCTCCTTTTGTAGGTATGTTTATAGCGCGTATTTCCCGTGGCCGTACCATCCGTGAATTTATGATGGCTGTATTGATTGTACCTACAGTGGTGACAACCTTGTGGATGTCAGTATTCGGTGGCGTTGCGATTGATCAAGTGGTCAACAAGATTGGTACCTTAGGTGAGAAAGGCTTAACAGAAGTGCCTTTAGCGATGTTTGAGATGTTTGATGCATTGCCAATGGGCAATATATTATCGTTATTGGCCGTTGTATTGGTACTCGTATTCTTTGTAACCTCATCAGATTCTGGTTCACTGGTGATTGATAGCATCACATCAGGCGGTAAAGTCGATGCACCCGTTCCTCAGCGTGTATTCTGGGCCTTTATTGAAGGTGCGATTGCTGCGGGTCTACTTTGGGTTGGTGGCACCCAAGCCATTGAAGCATTGCAGGCTGGTGCGATTTCAACGGCTTTACCATTTACCATTATTTTATTGGTGATGTGTGTCAGTTTGATTATGGGTCTGCGAACTGAAAAAAGGCCTGGGTTAAGGAGCTAACCTAAACCTAAATCAAAACCAAAGCCCAGTTTCACTTGTCATTATTCAAGTGAAACTGGGCTTATTCGATCTATACCCATAGCTTTTTTATCGGTGTGTCTGGGCTAAAGTGGTACTGAATTTGAGCTTGCAGTAATTCAGCGGTTGCGATGGCATCGGTTAATGCATCGTGTGGTGGATAGGTGGGTAGATTGTATCGGCTACGACTATTAGCAAGTCGAATTGATGCTGGGCGAGTGTTTCTCAGCCAATCTAAAAAGCTTCGGGGTTTTGCCTGTTGAATATTAGCTTCGAGCTGCATGGTATCAACTACAGGGAATACAATCCCTTCGTTTATTAAACTGCGAAGTGCGGCGTCAAAAAAATCTCGTTCTATTCTGCGATAATGCACTACCACAATTTTGCCTGCCAACTCATCTAATAGTTGTTCTAAAATTCGGAGTAAATCAGGTGCGCCTTTTAAGTCTGAATGGGTAATACCATGGATGATGATGGAGTCTTCTTTGAGTTTATCTTCTGGTGAGATAAACCAATGTTTCGCCTTTCGACAGGCGATGCGATCTAAGGTAAACGGCACCAAACCTATACTAATAATGCTGTTTTGGTTGGCATCTAAGCCAGTTGTTTCGAAATCTACAGCGACAAATTCAATATCTTTCAGTTTGATTTCTTCGTGGTAAGTGCTGGCATTATAGAATTTTTTTAATCTGCTATCTTTACTTTCTTTGGCTTTGATTTGCAAAAAAGCTTTCCAGTTTAAAATTTCTTGGTTTGTAAAAAGTCGCATTAATTATCCTTGCATGCTGCTAGCACTGTAGCGGAACTTTAAAAAGTTTTGCGCACTGCTTAGTACCAAAAAAGCATCTTTTAAATTACGTCTTTCAAAATCAGACATGTTTTCAGGTTCAATATTATTATCAGGTTCTTGATCCGATTGAATATCTAATGCTTGATGGCGAATGCGAACTAAAGAGATAAACTCCATTGCATGCTGTAAATCTTTACCTTTTGACGGCGGTAAAATTCCGGCTTCGATAATGTCTTCTAAGCGATCAAATGAATTTTGCGATTGTGAGCCAATGGCGAGGGCGTGGACACGGATAAGATCAGCTAATGGCGCGGTGCCACGGCGCTTTAAATTAATTGAGTTGTTATGGCGACCGTCTTTTTCCATGACAAAGTCTTTAAAAAAGCCCAGTGGTGGGGTGCGATTAATGGCGTTTCTTGCAAGGCAGGCTAAAAAGCGATTATTCTTTTTTGCTTTTCTGAGTATAAAGGCGTTGAGCTGTTCAGCCCATTTGGGTCTACCGTATACCCCATAAAGATCAAAAAAGATTGAGCAGTTTAATAGTGCTTGAGGCTTTGGATTATCAATCCAGTCGGCAAAACACTCTTCCCATTGGGATTGGGTTTTTCGATACTCTGGATTTGTTGCCATTATGTCACCGGTGCAATAAGTGTAGCCACAGGCAGCTAAACCATCACATACATAGGTGGCTAATTGCTTAAAGTATTCACCATGAAGTGATTCTTGATATTGATTATCTAAAATAATCGCATTATCTTGATCCGTTACAATAAGTTGCTCATCACGAGCCATAGAGCCTAATGCTAAAAAACAATAGGGCACGGGTGGCGGTCCTAATCTTTCTTCAGCCAACTCCAGTAAACGCTGCTTAAAACTTCTACCAATTTCAGACATGGCGCGACCCACCATGTGTGAGTTTGCATCTTCGTTGACCATACGCACAAAACAATCTTTAAGCTGATGTGACAAGATAATTAAGTCATCAATACTGTTTTGCTGAAAAATACTGCTAACAATCAATAAGCTGTTTTGGGATTCATAGCGAATAATGTCACTGACTTCAATTAAACCAATAGGTTGTTTGTTTTTTAATATCGGTAAGTGATGAACGTTATACCTGAGCATCAGCAGCATGGCTTCAAAAATATAGGCGTTATGATCTAAAGAGATAAGCTCGGTGGACATGACCTCTGCAACTTGGGTTTCTACATCTAACCCTTGGGCGAGCACCTTTGCACATAGATCTCGCTCAGTGATGATTCCCACAAAGCTATTACCACCTTCATCGGCAAGATTGGGGTCGTTAATAATGGCCGCTGATACATGCTCTTCAGACATGGTTTTAGCCACGTTTTGAATGGTGGTAGTAATGGGTAGCATCACAGGTTCGCGACTCAGTAGCGTTTTAACCTTCGAAGTAGTGAGTGAGTTAGCATCGTCGCTATTGTCCTCAACCGCTTGCTGTAAACGAATGCTACCTTCGACCTCAACAAAGTCAGCAAAGGCGTCATAGCGCTCGCAAAAGTCTTCAAAAATACTTTCAGGAATACAGTAGAGTAGGGAGTCTTTGAGGGATTTTGCAGGTAAGCGTACTTTATTATTGGTCAGTAGCCCCATTTGGCCGAATAAGCCTCCTTGATCAAGGCGGTTATACAGTTCCCCTGAACGTCGGTAAACCTCCACGACACCACTGCGGATCATATAAAGTTCGTGTATTTTATCATTAAAATCAATGATCATACTGTTAGCACGACTATAGGATATCTCGACACTTTGTGATACTTCGATTAATGCCTCTTCTGGCAATTGATCAAAAGGTGGGTACTGGCGGATGAAGTTACGAATTTCAAGTAGCTCGACTTCCATTATTCGCTCGATATTAGGGGGATTTGAATAGATGTTAACTAGTATATGGCATATATAGGTGATCTGCAGCTTGGTGGGTCGCAGACTGGTATTAATATCTAAATATTTTCATCGTTTTAAAATAATAGCAGCGAAATATCGTTAATATTTAACCATTCAATCAAGTCTGTTGTAAAAGCTTAGTCATGGTCATACAGTCGATTTTATGTCTTTGCTCATTAGCGGCTAAAAACCACCTCTAGGTCTTTTTAATGGTGGGTAAAATAGATGCCGCGCCCTCGTAGAAGCCAAATTAGCCTAGAACTATTACCAACGAGATAACCCTTATTGCCATTGTTGCAGCCGTGTGGTTGGCCGTGCATTCTTTTAGAGTAAAGAGTATGTGGTGGTGATAAATACACAGGTAACAACTATGACCACAGACGTGGCTGGGTTGAATCACTCATTCTTGAACTGACAGACGTGTTTGCCATTGATGTAGCGGCTTATGCGGTGATGTCTAATCATCTGCATGTGGTGTTACACATTGATATTGAAACAGTAAATAACTGGAGTGACCGCGATGTGGTGATGTAATGGCATAAGTTGTTTAAAGGCGATGGGTTAACCCAAAAATTTGCTAAAGGTCAGCTCATTGAACCTCACGAGGTAGTAAGGTAAAAGCACAGCATCGCTATTTACCGTAGCCGCTTATGTGACATCTCTTGGTTTATGCGCTGCTTGAATGAACCGATAGCCAGACAAGCCAATCAAGAGGATAACTGCTCGGGTCGATTTTGGGAGGGCAGGTTTAAATCTCAAGCGCTTTTAGATGAAGCGGCAGTTTTAGCCAGTATGGCCTATGTGGACTTAAACCCTATACGCGCCAATATGGCCGCCACACCAGAGCAATCAGACTACACCAGTATCCAACAACGAGTAAAAGCGGCAATAAAAAGGTGAGCAGCCTAAAACCTTGTTGCCATTTATTGGTAATGAACGTGCTAACCAACCCAAAGGCATTGCATTTTCATTAAAGGATTACCTTGAACTAGTGGATGATACAGGGCGCATTATTCGTGATGATAAACGCGGTGCAATCAGTCAAAGCAGTGCGAAGTTACTCACCAGGCTTAATATTCCGAAACAAAACTTGCTTAAAATCACCACCGAATTTGGTCAGCTATTTCATGGCCCAGTGGGCTCACTGCAAGAGCTAACACAATACTGTGAGCATTTACAAAAGCGGCGACGCCACTTTGCTACAAGCTGCCAGTATTTTCAGTAAGCAGGCACGTTAAATAGGTTCAATATAACTAATATCACCAAAGTTAAACACTCAATAACCATCATCCTTGCATGGTTGCAAAATGACGGCTTAAAAACGGTAAATTAAGCCGAAAACGCCCAAATATCATCATTATCAACCTTCCAAGCCCACCACCAAACGGCACAGGCTACTTAATGAAGCGTGTTCACTTGTACATCGTTGCAAAGGTCGTTATGTTATTGATTTACATTGGCTGTCTAGTTTGTTTCGTTTTATTTTTTTTTAGTAAAGATGGCTGGCGCATAAAGTTATTCTGTCAGCTACTAACAAGCTGCTAAATCCAGGTTCACCAAGGTTGTCATGCCATTGCTGAGCAAATAGCCCGCCAGCATATGGTCCACTTATTAGCAGGGCGTTATGCGTTTGTAGAAATGATAGGTAATTATTATGGATGATTTAGTAAACTCATTACAAGATATCGGTTTTAAAGCCAAAGTCAGAAAAGGAAAAGTTTTGGTTACACTTGACGGGCTGTCCAATCCAGTTTCAATAGTGAAAGATATTGCCGCCGATGAATACAAGGTGAAAACGAATGACTCGATTCAAGCGATAATGGCTTTTATTTTACTATTTTTTGGCCTATTCGGTGTTTTAGCGGACAATGATTTAAAATTTACAAACGCTGCACTTATTTCAATAGCAATGTTCTCTTTCATCACCGTGTTACTTACAGAGTTCAAAGTAAATAATCTGCGCTCTGCGATAGCGGAAATCAATCGTGGAAGATGCGCATAGCAAAGCGTTTAAGAGGGATTCTTGCCGCGTGGCATTTTTGGTATGCGGTGATTTTTGTGGTGAAATTGGTCTGCGGAAAGTTGGTTTAGGCGGCACTCACCCCTTAACGCAGCGTTAACGGCATGACAGAAGAACAAGCCATTGAGTTAATGACTAACGAGGCGTTCCAGCAGCAAGCTGAAGCAGAAGGAAAGTGGCGCAGGGCAACATTAAGCCAAGTGCAACTAACCAGTTACTACTCTGGCTATCGTGAAATTTATGATTTACGTGAAGAACTAAAACAAACACAGGGTGAAGACTTCGATTTAAAGAGCTTCCATGAACAATTTTTAAGTTATGGCAGTGCACCAGTAAAATATATTAAGCAATTAATGGTTAACTAATTATGGCAATAAGCCATCAATGTAAGTTGCTTCATTAAGCAAATCTGCATTAGTAATACCTAAAAAAGGCCTGAATAATCAGGTCTTTTTCATTTTTGTGAGCTAGGTTCAACAACCGTGCAGAAGCTTTACACTCCACATATAGTATTTTGATCATGACAGTGCTAATCTAAATGGTAATAGTTACCATTTAGATTAAGTCGTCATGAAAAAGATCCTCCTCATTGACCAGCAGCTAAAAAAAAGCTTGCCCTTATGTCAGCAATTACAACTTTTAGGCTATGTTATTACCATTGTTGATAACGGCTTTAATGCCTTAGTTGCAATGGAAAGTAATCAGTTTGAAGTGATTTTACTGGACTCTTCAGTAACACAAATGGATGCTTTTTGGTTACTCATGGGTAAGCATTGTCAAACACCCGTGATTGTTATTACCAACAATGCCAGTGTCGATGAACGTATTGCTGCATTTGAACTGGGCGCTGATGATTATTTACCTGAGCCTATTAATGTGAAAGAACTTTTACTGCGTGTGAATGTGCTTAATCGACGCACAACAAAGCAAACTCACGATTCAATGACTCATGTTGCCAATATTGATTTTGCTGTTATCGAATCACAGTTAACCAGTGGGCAAATAGAGCATACTACCGAAAAACAACATATTGAACAAAGTGCCAATGTGGAGTTTGATGATGATATTAACGCGGTAACATTTAATGGTCAGCAATTAAATCTTACTCAAACAGAGTATCGTTTGTTCAAATATTTGTTTCAGCGTAAAGGAGAAATCGTCACTAAATCAGAATTGCAAATGCGTGTGTTGCATAAAGAGTTAGGCGAGTTTGACCGTAACCTTGATATGCACATCAGTAATACCCGTAGAAAAATGGCCAAAGAAAGTCTACCAAGAGAACTCATCAATACGGTTAGAGGTAAGGGCTATTGCTTTAGTCCATTATTTAGCTAATCTCATTTAACGTATCCGTTAACACCTAGCTAATGTGATCTTACAGGGGCTTTTTATTGTATTGGTATTAATAACCCTCATCAGCAGAAAATTAAGCCACCATATTGAATAGATGTAGAGCAGATGCTGTGGATTTGATTTTATTGCGTAACGGCTTTTGATAAGATGCAGGGATAACGTCGATTATAACCTTACATAAAGGAAGTCCTATGCGTATTAGCGCGAATTTTGATGGCGGCAACATTGAGACCATTAGTTTAGACAAGCACGATGACATTCAACTCGCCATTAGACCTGATGAAGGTGGAGAGTTTTACCAATGGTTTAACTTCCGTATGGAAGGTCAAATTGGTCAAACTTACACATTGAATATCGTTAACGCAGGCAGTTCCTCTTACCCGAAAGGTTGGGAAAATTATCAAGCCGTTGCTAGTTACGATCGCCAGCATTGGTCCCGCTTACCGACAACATATCAAGATGGTAAATTATCAATCCAAGTTGATTTAGATTGCGATGCCATTCAAATTGCTTACTTTGCGCCTTACAGTTACGAACGTCACTTAGATCTGATTAGCTCAGTACAACTTCACCCATCAGTTAAACTAGAAAATTTAGGTTTAACCCTTGATGGTCGTGATATGAGCCTGCTAACTATTGGTGATAACGATCCTTCAAAGAAAAATATTTGGATTACCGCAAGGCAGCACCCTGGTGAAACCATGGCTGAATGGTTAATTGAAGGCCTGCTAAACCAATTATTAGACAGTGATTGTCCAACCTCGAAACTGCTATTGGATAAAGCTAATTTCTATATCGTGCCAAACATGAATCCTGACGGAAGCGTCAGAGGCCATTTACGTACGAATGCTGTTGGAACTAACTTAAATCGTGAGTGGGAGTCACCTAGTTTAGAGCGAAGCCCTGAGGTTTATTATGTTACCAATAAGATGAAAGAGACTGGTGTAGATTTATTCTATGATGTTCATGGTGATGAAGGCTTACCTTACGTGTTTGTTGCTGGCTGTGAAGGCGCACCAAATTACACTCCACATATGGCCAAGTTACAAGAACAGTTCCTTGCAGCGTTAAGTATGGCAAGTGCTGATTTCCAAACTAAATATGGTTATGACAAAGATGAGCCAGGAAAAGCGAACTTAACCGTTGGTTCTAACTGGGTCGGCAACACATTCAAATGTCTAGCGAATACCTTAGAAATGCCATTTAAAGACAATGACAACTTAGCCGATCCTGTGGTTGGGTGGTCACCGGCGCGCTGTGAATATTTAGGTGAAGCATCACTAGTTGCGATGTTGGCTGTGGTTGATAATTTAACAGAATAGGCAGTTTTATGGCGTTAATCGAATGTCCTGTGTGTCAAAAGCGAATTTCGAGCAAAGCAAAACAGTGCCAATACTGTAAGGCTTCTGCTGATGGCGATAGTGATTCAAAAAGAACAATTTCACACATTCAGAAGTCTAATAAATTAATGAATCAAATGATGTTGTTTCTAACGCTATTTATTGCAGGTGCAGTATATGGTTTTTGGGGCGGCGAAGTTGCCACTGGAACGGATGCATATATTGCAGGTAGTTGTTTTGCTTTTGGCTTTGTTGGCTACATTATTACTCGAGTCATAAGTCTAATCCATAAGCGGAAAAGTGTATGAATGATATTAATAAAGTCATAGATGAAATGCCTGATGAGGTTTATCAACGTTTACGCGCAGCGGCAGAAACGGGTAAATGGGAAGATGGCACAGTGCTATCTAGCGAGCAAAAAGAGTCAACGTTACAGGTAGTGATGTTGTATCAAGCGCGTAAGTTAACTCAAACTGATCACTTTACAATTGCTGCTGGTGGCGAGATAAACGAGCTGTCTAAATCACAGTTAAAAAAACAATTTCGCGGTGAAGCTATCGCAGAATTTAAAGAGCCAGAACTATAAACTGATTTTTAGTTATCTCTAGTGAATTTATTTCAGCAAAAAAGCCGCATCAAAGATGCGGCTTTTTATTGTCTAAAGTACATTACATGTTTATTTTCAGAAATTTATTCAGTTAGCTCACCCAGTAAGTTTTGCTGCATTGCGATTTTTACTTCATTTGAAGTTAAATTTTTTGATAGTAAATAATGTAATTTAGCCAATGCTGCTTCAATGGTCATATCTGAGCCGCTAATCACTCCAGCTTTGGCTAATGCATTACCCGTCGCATAACCCCCCATGTTCACCTTTCCTTGAAAACACTGGGTTAGATTAACAATTACAATGCCACGTTCATCAGCTTGTTTAAGGGTATCTAATAAGGCTTTATCTTGAGGCGCATTCCCAACACCAAAGGTCAGTAAGATAAGTGCTTTTACTGGCTGCATTAAGATGTTGTTAAAAATCTCAGTTGAAATACCTGGGTATAAGGTGATCACGCCTACAGGTTGCGGGCTGATGTTAATCACCTCTAAGGGCTTAGTGGTGGGCTCGGTGATCTTACCTGCACGTAAATTAATTTTGATCCCAGCTTCTAACAATATAGGAAAGTTAGGTGACGCGAAAGCATCAAAACCATCAGCATGGGCTTTGGTTGAGCGGTTGCCCCTAAACAACTTATTATTAAAGAATAAACACACTTCAGCGACGGGATAATTCGCCGCAATATACAGTGAATTAAGCAGGTTAGTTTGCCCATCTGAGCGCAGCTGAGCTAATGGGATTTGCGAACCGGTTACGATAACAGGCTTGGATAGCCCTTGTAACATGAATGACAAGGCAGAAGCCGTGTATGCCATGGTGTCAGTGCCATGCAAGATCACAAAGCCGTCGTAGTTATGGTAATTGGCTTTGATGTCATTGGCGATGCGCTGCCAATCAGGTGGTGCCATGTTTGAAGAATCAATCAATGGTGAATATTCATTAATGACAAAGGTTGGCATTTCTTCATGGTAAAACTCTGGCATGGACTTTACACAATCAGTTAAAAATCCTGCCACAGGTGCAAAGCCATCATCGGTTTTGCGCATACCAATCGTACCGCCAGTATAGGCAACGTATATGGAGCGTTTTGTCATTGTAATGAATTCTCAACCACTTAAATTATATAATCTGCAAATTATACGGCTTGAGCTGAATAAAACCCAATAAAAAAGCCCGAATAACGGGCTTTTTTGAAGATAATTCAATTTGATCTTATTCTGACTTCATGCCTAACAAGATTAAACAATCACAATAGCTTAGTAATCGCAGAGTTCGCAATACATGTATAGGCCATTGGGATCATCAAACTGAGTCATTTGTTCAACAACAGTGCGCCATTGACCCATAAATTGTTCAACCATAGGTGACTGTGTGGTTGCTACAGGTAAATATGTTGCAGCAGATGCGAGCATTTTTTGCATGAAGATTTGCTCGGTTGTGAGCTCTTGCTCGATGACTTTAGTATCAAACTTTACCATTTCAGCCATTTCAGCCGCTTTAGCAATGGCGCTATCCATATCGCCAAGTTCGTCAACCAACCCCAGTTCAACGGCGCGGGTGCCAGACCAAACACGGCCTTGGGCAATGCGGTCTACTTGTTCTAACGACATGTTTCGTTCAGTGGCAACTAACGAGATAAATTCATGATAGCCGTGTTCAATATGGCGTTGTATGACAGCAGAAATATTTGGGTCTAACTCACGGGTCGCCGAAATACCAGCCCATTGCGAGGTCGACACACCATCTGAGTTAATGCCCCAATTGGACAAGACTTTTTCAAAGGTGGCAAACATGCCAAAGATCCCGATAGAACCAGTGAGGGTAGTTGGAGTGGCATAAATGTAATCAGCACTTGCTGAAATCCAATAACCGCCAGATGCCGCTAGGCTACCCATACTGACCACTACGGGTTTACCAGCCTGTTTAAGGGCAATGACTTCTTGTCTAATTTTTTCAGAAGCAAATGCACTCCCACCTGGGGTGTCGACACGTAGCACGACTGCTTTAACTTTGTTATCAAAGCGGGCTTTCTTTAATAGTGCTGAAGTGCTCTCGCCACCAATTTGTCCCGCTTGTTGTTTGCCATTGAGGATATTACCTTTGGCGACCACAATGCCGACAGATTCTTGTTCTATCAGTGAAGGAATTGGCTGTACTAAATTAAAATATTTAGAAAAAGAGATTTGCTTGTATGAGTCGCCATTGGCTTCTTGACCTACGGTTTTAAGCATGGCGAGTCTAAATGACTCATCTGAGACTAATTCATCAACCCAATTCATTTTTATCGCTAATTGAGCTGAGTCACCGTTAACACTATCAAGTTCCGCTAGGTAGGTTTGTGGGTTTAATACGATATTCTCGGTCGCAATTTGACGGTTAGTGGCAATGGTTGTTTCAAAGTTTTGCCATAAGTCAGTAAGCAGGGCGTTGCTGGCTTCTTTTGCCGGCGCTGACATATCATCACGGATAAAGGGTTCGACCGCTGATTTGAAAGTGCCGACTCTAAATACATGGGTGCTGATGTTCATTTTCTCAAGTGCGGTTTTAAAGAACATACGGTAGCTGCTAAGGCCTTCAAGTGACACGCCACCTTTATGGTTGAGATAAATGGTATTCGCATAACTTGCCAGGAAGTATTGATTTTGCTCGTATGAATTGCCAACAGCAACCACGGTTTTACCCGCTTCTTTAAACTTGTTTAAGGCATCACCAATGGCGGTCATTTTACTGATCCCACCACTACGTAAATTGCCCATTTTCAATACGATGCTATTAATACGTTTGTCATGAGTGGCATTTTCAATGACGTAAAGAATGTCGGCTAAAAGTATTTCTGCTTCCGGATCATCAGTGTTACTTTGTTTAAATATCGCTTCAATCGGGTCAACATGACGTTTTTGATCCACAATACTGCCAGATAGGTTTAAGACTAAGGCAGATTGATCTTCAATGGTGATTTCTTCTTCAGATGTCATAGCCATAATGATCATGGCAATGATGCCGAAGAAAATGATATTGAGGATTAATTTACGAATACCGTTGATGGTTTTCCAAATAAATCCAAAGAATCTTTTAATTAATGAGGGTTTAGCGGACATTAGCCACTCCTGTAACATTCTAATAGTGTAATGCTAACTGATCTTGAGTGATTTTGGGAAATTGAATTGTAACGGTTTTTAACAATAGCTACGCTAAATGATTGAGCTTATGATTATGTCGTTGTATGCTAGTTTAAATCACTTGTTTAAAAAGGATGTTTGAATGTCGTTTCCACATTTATTAGAACCCTTAGATCTAGGCTTCACCAAGTTAAAAAACCGTGTATTGATGGGTTCAATGCATACGGGTCTAGAAGAAGAAAAGGGCGGATTTGAGAAACTAGCTGCATTTTATAAAGAACGTGCAGCAGGTGGCTGTGGCTTAATTGTCACCGGTGGCATAGCGCCAAATTTCAGAGGTCGGTTAGCGCCTCATGCATGTCAATTAAGTTTTCCTTGGCAAGTAAGCAAACATAAAATTGTTACCGATGCAGTCCATGAAGCGGATGGCAAAATCTGTATGCAAATTCTACATGCAGGCCGTTATAGCTACCATCCATTTTCATTAGCGCCAAGCAAAATAAAATCACCTATTACCCCTTTTACGCCGTCAGCAATGTCATCAAGACAAGTGCGTAATACCATTAAAGATTATGCCTCTAGCGCTGCGCTTGCAAAAAAAGCGGGCTATGACGGTGTTGAAGTAATGGGCTCAGAAGGCTATTTAATTAATCAGTTTATCAGTTCGCGTACCAATAAACGTACCGACGAGTGGGGCGGTGACTTTACTCAGCGTGCTAAATTCCCCGTTGAAATTGTTAATGCTATTCGTGCCAAAGTCGGTAGCGATTTTATCATAATATTCAGGCTTTCTATGCTTGATTTAGTCGACAATGGCTCAAGCTGGGATGAAGTAGTGCAACTGGCTAAATGGCTAGAAAGTGCTGGTGTGAGCATCATCAATACCGGCATCGGTTGGCATGAAGCACGTGTACCTACCATTGCCACCAGTGTGCCGCGCGGCGCTTTTGCATGGGTGACTGAAAAACTCAAATCAGAAGTTAATGTGCCATTAATTGCGACTAACCGTATTAATACCCCTGAAATTGGTGAATCAATTATCGCATCGGGTCAGGCTGACATGGTATCAATGGCGCGGCCTTTCTTAGCCGATGCTGAATTTGTTAATAAAGCGGCAGCTGATCAAAGTGAATTAATCAATACCTGTATTGGTTGTAACCAAGCGTGTTTAGATCATACCTTCTCAATGAAACGTGCTACCTGTTTAGTTAATCCACGTGCATGTTATGAAACTGAGATTAATTTTACCCCAACCACAGGTAAAAAACGTCTTGCGGTTATGGGCGCAGGCCCTGCTGGAATGGCGTTTTCTGTATATGCCGCTTCACGTGGCCATGAAGTAGTATTGTTTGAAGCTAAAGACGAAGTGGGCGGCCAATTTAACTTAGCGCGTAAAATTCCAGGTAAAGAAGAGTTTCACGAAACCATTCGTTATTTCAAAAATCAAATGAAGCTGCATAATGTCGAATTACGATTAAACACCCGTTTAGATGCAGCAGTATTAGCCACTGAAAAGTTTGATGAAGTGATTATTGCCTCTGGGGTTGTCCCACGGGCGTTATCCTTACCGGGATTTGATGATCCTAAAGTGGTTGATTATCAGCAAGTGCTAAAAGGTGAAGTAGAGATTGGTGATAAAGTTGCGTTAATCGGTGCTGGCGGTATTGGTTTTGATATGGCGCATTTCCTGTGCGAGAAGGAATCATCAACATTACAGCCTGAAAAGTGGTTAAAGCAATGGGGTATTGATAAAAGCTATCAACATGCTGGCGGTTTAACTGACGAATCAGAGCATAACCCAAGTCGCGATGTGTATTTACTGCAACGTAAAACCACTAAAATGGGTAAAGGTTTAGGTAAAACAACCGGCTGGATCCATCGTAGTGTTTTAAAGCAGCATCAAGTGAATATGAAAACCGGTGTTAGCTATGAAAAGTTTGACCAACAAGGGTTACATATTAAAGTCGGTGAGCAGTCAGAAATTCTTGCGGTTGATAATGTAGTCTTATGTGCAGGGCAAGAGTCTAACCGCACATTAGTCGATGAGATGAAAGCGTCAGGGTTACCAGTTCACCTTATTGGTGGTGTTGATGTTGCCGCTGAATTAGATGCTAAACGCGCTATTAGACAAGGCGCTGAGCTGGCCATGGCGATTTAAGCTTAAGGTGAGTATTAATTAAAAAACCTAGCAATTTGCTAGGTTTTTTTGTTTACTGATAATATTCACTATTTGTATTAAATATAATTACTAAGTTTACTTATTGAGGTTTGTTTCAATGCAGAGCTCAGTGTTTAAGGATTATCCTATGTCAAAAAACGTTGTTATTACGGGTGCAAACCGCGGTATTGGTTTAGCACTAGCAAAACTATTCAAGCAGCAAGGTTATAAAGTGTTTGGATTATGCCGTCATACTTCTGATGAGCTCGACGATTTGGGTATTAACGTGATAACTCAAATTGATGTGGCTACCGATGAGGGGATTCATAATATGAAAACCTCACTTGCTGGTGTGTTAATTGACGTATTGGTGTGCAATGCGGGTATTTTACGTGATGAGCAGTTAGCTCATCTGAACATAGATACGATTCGCCAGCAGTTTGAAGTAAACGCACTGGCTCCGTTGCGTATTGTTGCTGCGCTACAATCACAACTAAATGTTGGTGGTAAAGTTGCGATGATAACCTCAAGAATGGGCTCTATCGAAGATAATACCTCAGGTGGTCGTTATGGTTACCGTATGTCAAAGGCTGCTTTAAATGCTGCATCAATGTCGTTAAGTCATGACTTAGCATCAAAAGAGGTTGCGGTCGGTATATATCACCCAGGTTATGTACAAACAGATATGGTAAATCATGGCGGTGATATATCAGCAACTGAATCAGCTGCGCGTATTGTAGGTTTAATAACGCAACTTGATATGAGTCAAACTGGCGTATTTAAACATTCAAACGGTCAAGTGTTGCCTTGGTAAGATTAAAGGCAAAACGTCAAAACTGATTATTAAAAAGCCCATTGCTGATCACAAGCGATATAAAATATAGCTTGTGAATGCATTATGTGGAAGCTATTAGAAATTCAGCAATGTTGATTAAAATGGCCACACCCATAGCAGCATAGGTATGCTCACTGACACCACAATAAGTTCAAGTAATAAACCCAGTCGCCAATAATCCCCAAAGCGAAACCCACCAGGACCGAGGATCAGGGTATTGTTTTGATGACCTATTGGCGTTAAAAACGCGCATGATGCCCCAATCGCTATGGCCATTAAGAATGTATCAGGGTTAACCCCAAGTTGGGCAGCAGTACTGATCCCGATCGGGCACATGACTGCTGCAGTGGCGACATTATTCATCAAATCAGATAAAAACATGGTCACAATTAACACCAATAATAATGCGCCAATGGCATGGCTCTGGGCAATATTATCCAGTAAAAACTGGGCAATTAAATCTGCGGTGCCAGTTGTGTACATAGCATTAGCAACAGGCAGTAAAGCCGCAAGTAAAACAATCACAGGCCAGTCGATTGAAGTATAAATAGAGCGGATTGGTACTAAGCCAAATAAAGTAAAGGCAAGGGCGCCTGCTACAAATGCTACCGCTGCTGGCAGTATTCCGAACGCTACAGTAATGAGGGTAATTATCATGATCAGTGACGCAGTTAGTGCATGTCCTTTTTTGGGGACGCGAATATCACGCGCCGCCAAAGGTAAGCAGCCGTACTGAGATGCAAAACCTGATACAGATTCAGGATCACCTTGAAGTAATAATACGTCACCGGCTTTTATCGGGGTAGATCGTAAACGTTTTACTGAGCGGTGGCCTTGGCGAGAGATGGCGAGTAAATTGATACCATAGCGGTTACGTAATTCAATATCGGATACCGAGCGATTAACTATTGTGGTGCCTGGCATTACGACTAGCTCCTGCATGATAATTTCTGCAGGCTTACTTGTGTCATTATCATCATCTTTAGCAGATTCTGGTGTTGATTCGTCGCCTTTTTTTTGCAGTTTAGTTTCAACCACTGCTACAGTTTGCGCTTCTTCTGTAATAGCGCTTTCTGGTTCAAGTTCTAGCCCTAGGCTAGAAAGTGCTTTAGGGATAGATTCCGGTTCGACTTCTATGATCAGGATATCACCAGTTTGTAGCACTCTATTTGGATTTGGGGCCGTGAGGTGTACCTCGCGACGGATCATGCTGATAATTTGAGCATCGGCCTCATCAAGCAATTTATCTACTTCTCGCAGATTCATTTTTTCAGCAATACTGCCAGCCACAATATTAACTTCACAGAAGTAATTACCGGTATCAAAACTGCCAGATGAAGATTGTTTGCGACTGGGTACGATATGCCAGCCAAATAAACCGACAAACACGATTCCAGCCAGAGCAATACAAACACCTACTGGCGAAAAGTCAAACATGGTAAAACTACCTAATCCGCTGGATTCACGAAATCCAGAAACGACGATATTTGTTGGCGTACCAATTAAAGTTGTCATCCCGCCTAAAATTGAACCAAATGCCAGTGGCATTAATACTTTCCCTGCAGGTAAGTCATATTTAGCAGCCATTTGAATCGCAATAGGCATTAGTAATGCAAGGGCGCCTACATTATTCATAAACCCTGATAGCAAGGCCGCCAAACTGATCAGCGCCAGTATACTCAAGGTTGGTCCCGCTTGAGCTGGTAATAAGTACTTTGCCAATATATCGACAGCACCGGAGCGTTGCAGGCCATAGCCTAATACCAGCACACCGGCCACAGTGATGACTGCTGGGTGACTGAAACTTGTAAAAGCTTCACTGCTTGGGACTAGACCTGTGAATACACAAACAAGCAAGGCAGACATAGCGACTAAGTCATGACGCCAGCGCCCCCATAAAAAAAGCGCCATAGTAACGAATAAGATTATGACAATGATAATTTGATTTAGTGACATGGTATTTGGTCTTTAGAGGATGGTTGTTGAAATGATTATTTAGACCTATCGGCTATTGAAGTCACACCACCTCGTCAATAGATTTAAATTGCGGTAAACGTGGGTCTCGCTGTTTTCTGCGGTCATAACGAACGATAGCCGATTTGTTTTTGCGGCGCTCAACATAAGATCGTTGCTCAACTATGTAATGACCATCAACTAAAACAGTATCGGCAACCTTGGGGATGCTTTTTCTCACAGTCATGTACAACCTACAGATTTATATTCAGATTATCTAAAGCATAGGTGACACATTGTAGTTCTGCTAAGTAAGTCGCTAATTATTTAATGTTTAAAGGAGGGGTACCAATGTATAGATTGCTAATCTTGCTGAGGTTTGCCAATATTTTTTGACCACTAGAGCTTTGAAAATTCACATCTAATTAGGTGACCGCATTAAGCATAACACTCCAGTCTAAATACATTAGTTTAAGGCAATAAAGAGTAGATTTTTCAATGGTTAAATCTTGGGTGATAAAGTTGTTAATAAAAAGTTGTTGAACATCGTATCGTTAAGACGTTATGGTAATGGTCATTATAACCATAACTGTTGATGGGTTGGTATTTTGACAGTCAATTTGTTCACTAAAAAAACAGCTAGCATAACTTTATTCTTTCTAGCTGTACCTGCTGTTTAAGTTCGCTAACAGTCGAAAAATCAATGCTTTTGATAGAAAAAAATAACTTAATGTTTGTCTAAACATAATAAATAACCATGAGGCTCTACATGAAATACATAACTCAATCTCTCTTGTTCATCATTGCGCTATTTTTATCATTTAATGGCGCTGCCACGGAACAAAAGTTCGACATAGACAAAGACTTACTACTTTTAAACTTTGATCTTAAAACGGATGTTGATGATGTTCATACCATTGCAGCATTCGATTTATTACTGCAATCAAAGGAATATAAAAACTTGAATTACTACGCTATTAGCGGCACTTACGGCATACAAGCAGGCGCCTATGTACCGGCAAATAATCTATTCGATATGGTGTTCAAGCAAAACTGGACAGATGCACATAACGACAGACAAAACTCTATCTATAGAAGCATCAAAAAGATAAACAAAACATTATCTTTAGGTGGCAATGTTTGGATGGTAGAGGCAGGGCAAAGTGATTTTACTCAAGAAATATTAGTAGCACTTAGTGAATTCAATATCTCATTTTCCAAAGATCAAATAATCGTAGTGCAACACGCCGATTGGAATGAACAAGAAACTAGCGTGGATGCATTAAATTACGTTAAGCAAAACACCACTTACATAAGAATTGCTGACGGTAACAAAGAAGGAAACGGTACCCCAGGATTTAACAATCAATCCTACTCAAGTAAAAATCTTGAAGATACCAAGCTTTTGTCAGCAAAAGTTTGGAAACAGGCCAATGAAATATGTACAAAATATAATGGTATTAATGGGCGCTACGATAACAAGGCGATTTCAGCTGGCGGTACTGACTTTTCTGATTTAGTTGAAGTCACTTATATATTAGATATTCAAGACACACCAACGGTAGCGGCGTTTTTTACTAAGTATAACAAAACGCTTTCAGAGAAATAGCCATGAAAATTACCCATTCCCCCCTTTCTTTGGTGGCCTTGTTTGTTTCACTATTTGTTTCACTATTTGTTTCACTATTTGTTTCACTATTTGTTTCACTATTTGTTTCACTATTTGTTGTACTTAACGCAACAGCCACAACCACTTGGCAGCAAATAGCAACGTCGAACTCTTTCTCTGCACGCCACGAAGCGGGCTTTATCAAATTTGAAGATAAGGGTTATTTAATTGGTGGCAGAGGAATAAAAGCCGTTGATGAGTTTGACCCTAATTTGTTAATGTGGCGCCCTTTACAAGAATCCCCCATAGAGCTACATCACTTTCAACCAAGTGTATGGAAAAACAAAATTGTTATTGCAGGGGCGTTAACTGGAGCTTATCCCGCTGAGACGCCAGTTGAAAATATTTATTATTTTTACCCCAATGAAAACAAATGGGAAAAAGGTCCTGCTATTCCACCAGCAAGGTTAAGAGGTAGTGCCGTTGCTGTTGTTAAAAACGATTCCCTTTACCTTATTGGCGGTATTACTAACGGTCACCTAGATGGGAATGTTAACTGGGTTGATCGCTATGACTTTATGACCAATACCTGGACTATTCTAAATGATGCCCCACACGCGCGAGACCATGCTCAAGCTGCGCTAATAAATAATCATATTTATGTTGCAGGGGGACGAAGAACTCTAGGCAAGCACAATCAAGTCTTTGAGTTAGTTGAAGGCAAACTTGATGTATTTAATATCGAGACTAATCAATGGCAAGTAGTGCGAAACGAATTACCAATCCCACGAGCTGGCATTGCAATATTCGCTCATCAAAATAAATTGATAGTAGTCGGGGGAGAAAGTGCCGATCCCAATAAAGCTCATGAAGAAGTTCACTTATTTGATAGCCAATCAAAACAATGGCTTAAAAAGCCTTCTTTAATTCAAGGAAGACACGGGAGTGGTGTTATCGAAGCAAATGGCTACCTATGGATTGCCTCAGGTTCTGGTATGCAGGGTGGATCACCCGAATTAAATTCAGTTGAACGTATTAAGCTCGATGCTATTTTTAATAATGATAAATAGCTTAATAATGACAATGCAATATACCTAAAATTGATAAGTTAATCTGAATCACAGATAAGAATATATGTGTCTCTGGTTATATTAATACCTGAAAATTTAACAAGTTGGTGAAGGGGCTATTGGATCAGATAAATAGGTAGCCGGCTGAGTACTTTTTTATGAAAGTGCTTAAGTTAAAGTTGGCAATTTATTTACGATAAGGAACAAGCTATGAAAAATAATCTGTCAAAAATGGCAAAAGTATCGGGATTTTACTTAATTATTTCGATATCTATAACTTTTCTGACGTCGTGTGCCTTTGTAAAAAATACAGATTCGAATGAAACTAACGCTATAAATAATGAATCAAATAGTCATATTCAATCTAGTATTGTTAACTTTGAAAACACCCATAAGACAGCTTACGATGGTAGTGATTTCTACACCTATTTTTACGGCGAAACAATAGGCACCAAGGATACAATTGTGGGTTTGGCAATTATAGAACCTAACAACGAAATTCATCCGCCTCACCAACATGCTGAAGAGGAGTATTTATACATTGTAGAAGGCTCGGGTATTTGGACGTTAAACGGCGTAGAAACACCTGCAAAAACTGGCGATGTATTGTATGTTTCCCCCTGGGACTTACACGGCATATTTAATACTGGCGATGTATCAATGAAGTTTTTTATTACTCGAGCAAGTAGTAAAGGCGTTAATGTCGAAAAACCTTAACCGGTGAAATAATAGTCAGCTTTAATGCAAAAAAAACCAGTAAATCTATTTTTAATAGTATTTTGCTGGTTTTATATTCTACTTAATGGAATTTTAATTAGAACTACAATTATTACTTAGCGTAGTTTTTCTGGTTAATATCCATTTCCGATTTCAAACCCATTGTTAAGCTTACACACATTGTCAGTAAGATAATGGTGAAAGGGAGTCCTGTGGATATAGCGCCCGCTTGAAGGGCTTGTATCGCTTCTGTACCACCAACATACAATAATACCGCAGCAATAGCGCCTTCTGTGGTTGCCCAAAAGATA
This sequence comes from Shewanella sp. 10N.286.52.C2, assembly GCF_002874545.1. Taxonomy (NCBI): domain Bacteria; kingdom Pseudomonadati; phylum Pseudomonadota; class Gammaproteobacteria; order Alteromonadales; family Shewanellaceae; genus Shewanella; species Shewanella sp. 10N.286.52.C2. The sequence goes on along the minus strand of NZ_MCTV01000039.1, from coordinate 281,211 downwards.
CGTTGTGGCACTGGTGCATCAATCTTACCACCGGATGTAATACTGTCTATGACCAGTGAAGCCGAGTCAGATGAAGTAATAAAGAACACCATGATCAATATGATTGAAAGAATCGAAATTATCGAAGTCATTGGCATTACGTCAAAAGCCTGAAATAACGCTAGCGTGATATCTGTTAGCCCATTGGCACCTAATTCACCGACTTGATTGATGATTTGATCAATAGCATTGCCGCCAAATGTTGCCATCCAAAAAATAGTAATCGCTGTTGGTATCAATAGTACGCCAAGTAGGAATTCTTTTACTGTTCTACCGCGAGAAATACGTGCAATAAACATCCCCACACATGGTGACCAAGATATCCACCACGCCCAGTAAAATACTGTCCAGCCATGCATCCAAGCTTCGTCTTCTCGACCATGTGGATTGCTTAATGGAATAATATTTTCAATATAGCCCATGATAGTAATCGGTAAATAGGTCAGAGTGACGGAAAAAGTCATTATTATGATAAATAACAATAAAGCAAAAGCTGCCAGTAAATTAATATTGCTGAGAACTTTAACGCCGCCGTGCATACCGCGAATCACTGAAAATATGGCTAATGAAGTAACAAATGCAACAATAATAAGTTGAGTTGAAATGCCATTACTGATCCCAAATACATGACTTATACCACTGGCAGCTTGTTGAGCGCCCAAGCCTAGTGATGTTGCTAAACCAAACAGAGTGGCAAGCACTGCCAATATATCAATGATATGACCAAACCAACCCCAAGTTCTATCACCTAAAATAGGGTAGAACGCAGAGCGCATAGACAGGGGTAAGCCTTTATTGAATGTGAAGAAGGCCATTGATAATGCTACTACCGCATATATTGCCCATGGGTGTAGACCCCAATGGAACATGGTAGCACCTAGAGAAGCTTTAATGGCTTCATCAGTAAATGGCTCGACACCACCGGGCGTTTCAAACCAACCAGTATAATGAGCTGCAGGTTCTGCTAAGCCCCAAAACATCAGCCCAATGCCCATTCCTGCTGCAAATAGCATCGCCATCCATGAAAATATGGAATATTCGGGTACTGCGTCATTGCCACCAAGGCGGATTTTTCTAAAGGGAGAAATAATTAAGGCGATACAAAATAGTAAGAAAAAGTTTGCAGACCACATGAAAAGCACATCAAAATTATTGATTATTTTCCATTTAACGCCATCGAGTGCTGCTTTTGCAGTGCTTGCATCGACTGAAAGTAATGCAATTAGAAAAACAGCGATTAAGCCTGCACTGATACCAAAAACAGGATTGTGGATATCAAAACCCCATTTCTGGATATTATCTTGTCCCACTTCGTAGTCAGTATTATTAATACTGTATTTGTCTTTTGATTGACTCATGTGCCCTCAACAACTCATTTTATAGTAACTATTTTTATTAAAGGTTAACAGATTTAGACCCTGAGTGATGAGTGTTTTTATAATAAAAAATACCGCAAGTTACTGATGTTAATGGGTTGTTTGTTATGCTGCCACCTTGGGTCTGTCTGTTTTTTTTAGTAGTGCTGTAATTGTCAATATATCTAAACTGCGGAATAAAGTTCTGAATATTGTGTTTGATGCTTTTTTTATAAGCATTGTGGCTCTTTTTTTAAGTTTGCTTAAAGGTTGGTTTAATAAACTGAAAAATACAAAAATTCAAAAATAGATATAACCTCTATCCACTAGCGATAAATGTTGATGGCATTTATGCTTTGCTAATGGATTAAGGTATCAATGAAGGTAGGGCTAAAATGACAACTACAAGTGAGTCTTCAGAAAAAGCACCCGGCTTTTTAGGAAGAGCATTAGATGGTATTGAGCGAGTGGGTAATAAATTACCAGATCCTGCAATGCTATTCTTAATTTTGATGTTTGCAGTATGGGGAATTTCAGCTTTATTGTCTGGGGTAAGTTTTGAGGCAATTGATCCAAGAACCGATAGTCCAATCGTGGTTAATAATTTGCTTAGCGCTGAAGCATTAACGCACTTTTTAACCTCTATGGTGTCTACCTTTACCGCGTTTGCCCCATTAGGGGTGGTCCTTGTTGCCATGTTAGGTGTCGGCGTTGCAGAGCAATCGGGTTTTATCAATACCGCGCTGAAGCAAATGCTTAAAATCACTCCCGCTAAATTTTTAACGCCAGCGGTCGTGTTAGTGGGGATTATTTCACATACTGCAACAGATGCAGGTTACGTGGTGGTTATCCCACTTGCTGGGGTAATATTTTATACCGTAGGTCGTCATCCACTAGCGGGTATTGCCGCGGCATTTGCCGGTGTATCAGGTGGTTTCTGCGCCAACTTTATTCCTTCTGGTATCGACCCATTACTACAAAGCTTTACGCAGTCGGCGGCTCAAATTGTTGATCCTGATATTCAGGTCAATCCACTTAACAATTGGTTTTTTGCTGCTTCGTCGTGTATTCCTATCACCTTAACAATCTGGTATTTAACCGATAAAATACTTGAGCCAAGACTTAATCGTAGCCACAAAGTAAAGTGTGAAGATGTTGATTTACCTGCAATGGAAGAGGTCACTTCAAAAGAGTTAAACGCATTTAGAGTGGCTTCTGCAGTGATGTTGGCAGCGATTGTCGGCTTTTTCTCGTTAACTATTCCAGAAACCTCAACCTTACGCGATGCTAGTGGTTCGTTAACCAGTTTTAGTGCGCCATTGATGCAATCAATTGTGCCGTTAATCTTTATCTTCTTTGTATTGCCAGGTTTGGTTTATGGCTTTATGACTGGCACCTTTAAAAGTTCAGCCGATGTGGTGCAGGCGATGTCAAAATCAATGAGTGGCATGGCGCACTATATTGTAATGGCGTTTTTCTGTGCCCAGTTTGTCGCTGCATTTTCAGCGTCAAACCTTGGTGCGTTAATTGCGGTAGAAGGCGCAGGCGGCTTAAAAGCCATGAACTTGCCTGCTGAAGTTACCGTTATTGGCATGGTAATTTTAGTTGGTTTCGTTAACCTATTTGTTGGTTCATCGTCGGCTAAATGGGCACTGATTGGGCCGGTACTGGTTCCTATGTTGATGCAGCTCAATATTAGCCCAGATTTATCCCAAGCCGCTTACCGAGTGGGCGATTCAAGCTCTAATATCATTACCCCATTGATGCCATACTTCCCGTTGGTGGTAGTTTACTGTCAACGTTATGTGAAAGGCATAGGCATTGGTACGTTAATTTCTATGATGCTGCCATTTAGCTTGGCATTGTTGTCTATTTGGAGCGCTTGGTTATTGATCTATTGGTCAATTGGTTTCCCATTAGGCCTTGGTGCAAGTTACACCTACGGTTAAGCCCTTAATGATTTAGGCCTACAGTCTACAATCGAATAAACTAAAAAGGACTGCATTTGCAGTCCTTTTGTATATTTGCACAGCGCTTACGCGTGCACACTCGTTGTTTGGGGACTTTGCTGTACTACCGCTACAGGCTGGTGTTGTTCGTCGATCTTTTTAATGCGTTTTAGTTCATTAAATACCATCGGCATCAGTAAAAGACATAAGCTTATATTGGAAAGTGGCACAGCCAGCCAAATACCATTGACCCCAATCATCAACGGCAAAAGCATCAAAAATGGAAGTTGGATCAGCATATTACTTATCGAAATGGTTAAGGATTTACGGCCTTGATTAACGGCCATAAAATACACTGTGGCCACAAAGATAATACCTTCCAAGATTAACGCAAACAGATGTAATCGAATTCCGATTAAAGCTTCAGCCATTAATGCGCCATCGCCATGACTGAACAGCTGCAGCACATTGCTAGGAAACAAGTTTAATACTACAACCAATAACAGTGCGAAAATACAAACGACTTTTGTCGCAAGAATCACCGTTGTTTTGATGTTGGCTATTTGTTTTTTGCCGTAATAATAACTTACCGGTGGCTGCATACCCCCAGCAATCCCTTCTGCTATGAGATAAAACATTGTGGCGATATAGCCGATAATCGCGAAGGCGGCGACATGCACAGCCGAGCCGTAAACCATGAATGAGTAGTTATGTAAGGCAATAATAAAGCTAAAATACATGAACATAAACAAACTGGATAAGCCCAATGCCATTATAGAACCCATAGTCTTAACGTTAATGACATTCAAAGAAAATTGTAATTTAGTATTCGATTTACTCGACATAAAATAACAGCCGCCTAATATCACGACTAAGGTTTGAGAAATCATGGTAGCCAACGCAGCACCATGCAAGCCCATTGGGTAAAGGACAATCAGCAGGTAATCCAATATGATATTTACACAGGCACCTAGCACCATAAGTTGTGTCGCGATAGCCGGGTTTTCATCATTACGAATTAACAGTGGTATTGCAGTAGCTGCGGTTGTAAAAAATGCGCCATAAACAAAAACGTCTATATAGGCCATTGCCATAGATAAGTTCTCACCTTCAGCTTTTTGTAATAACAATAAGTCTTTAGCAAAAAATTGAATGAACAGCGCAGCCATTATGCTAAAGCCAATGAGCAGGGCGATGGCATTATTTAAAATGCGTTTTGATTTTATAGGGTTATTCTCGCCACGGCTGATCGATAATAAGCTGCCTGCACCCATGCCTATCATCATGCCAACACCAATAATACCGCTGATAATTGGCCAAGCGAGGTTGATCCCAGCAAGCCCCTCGAAACCAATGTAATGGCCAACGAAGATACCGTCGATGATTTGATATAAGCCACTGACTAGCATTGCGCTAATCGATGGAATTGCATATTTCCAATAATGTTGCTTCACATTATTAGGGTTAACTTTTTGAGATATGATTAACGACATTTTTTTAAGGCTTGTTGAGAATGAAGCATCATTATCGCACCATATAAGATAGACTAAAGTTGGTTACTATCCGCTAAACGGATAGATTGTTAATGATTCAATTAAGAGTATGAATATGAATTGGTCTATAGAGCAATTACAAGCATTTGTTACTGCCGTGAATTTAGGTTCATTTTCTGCTGCTGCCCGTTCTTTAGGAAAAGCGCAGTCAAGGATAAGCAGTGCTATAGCTAACTTGGAAATTGATTTAGGTTTTAAATTATTTGATAGATCTGGGCGTTTACCTGTGCTGACAGAGCAGGGCGAACAAATGTATATTGAAGCCAATGCCGTTATAGCACAATGTGAGCGTTTAAACGCTAGAGCTATGTCGGTAATGACTGATGATGAATTGTCGCTAACAATCGCTATTGACGAAGCTGTACCTATCTCTATTTTCGAAGATTTCTTTGATAAAACCGCTCACCAATTTCCATTATTAAAACTGACTATCTTAAATGGAACCCGAGACGATATTGCACAGTGGGTTGAAATAGGAAAGGCTGATTTAGGTATTTTGTTCTTGGGTGAACAACTGAGTGACAGTTTAGAGTTCTTTACCATTGATAGTTTTCATCAATCTCTAATTGTTGCACCGAAACATCCGTTAGCGTCAATACCAGTGCCAAATATTTCACAATTAAACATGTATAAACAATTTGTTATTTGTGACTTAGAAACCACAGGTAAACCTATTTCAGCTAATTGTTGGCACGTGGACAGCTATTATTATATTACTTCTCTCGTTGCCCGTGGTTTAGGTTGGGCCTTAGTACCGGAGCATATTGCCCATTCAGATTGGTATACAGGCGAGATAATTGAGTTAAGCTGTTATCACATATCGGATTCACTCACCATTGAAATGGGATTAGTGAAGCGACGGGATAAAGGTGCGGGACACATAATGAACTGGATGTTTGGTGAGGTGGAAAAAATGTTCATCGCAGCTAAAAAAGAAAGAATATAATTCAATTTTTATGTCTATCAAAGATGCTATTACTAAAAGTCAGGTCATGACTTAGCGTTAATTAGTGATATTACTCAGTCACTAATAAATGTCTGCGTTGTTGAACGTAAATATTACTGGGTTCATCTGTGGTGAGATCTAAATCAATATTGCTATCGGGTACGCAGCAACATGGCAGGCATTCATCAGCTTCTAACTCAACAAGTGGCTCAGTGATATAGCTCACCTTACCACTAATGATTTTGGTTTTACAGGCACCACAAAAACCACGTCGACATTCAGAGAAGACGTTGACTTTTTTTATTTCTAATACTTCTAAAAGCGTGTGTTGCTGTTGATTAAACAGCAACACAGGTTCCCCATTTAAGCTAACAATGGGGGCTTTTTTTAAATGTCTATTATAGGTCAAAATCTAAAAACTCATCGCTATCAACAGCTGAATCAATTTGTCCTACTAAGTAAGAAGAGACTTCTACTTCTTGTGGGGCAACTTGTACCGCATCACTTTCAAGCCAGTTTTTCATCCAAGGAAGTGGATTAGTTTGCTCAGCATAAGGCTGTTTTAAATTAACCGCTTTCATGCGCTGGTTAGTAATATATTCAACGTACTGACATAAAATCTGTTCATTTAAGCCAATCATTGAACCGTCTTTAAATAAGTACTGTGCCCACTGCTTTTCTTGTTCTGCAGCTTTATAAAAGATGTCATAGGCTTCTTGCTCACATTCAGCCGCAATTTCACCCATTTCAGGATCGTCTTTTCCACCTTGCATAATATTTAAAATATGCTGAGTACTATTAAGGTGTAATGCTTCATCACGGGCAATCAAACGAATAATTTTTGCATTGCCTTCCATTAAGTTACGTTCAGCAAAAGCAAATGAACATGCAAAGCTAACATAAAAACGAATTGCTTCTAATGCGTTGACTGACATCATGCATAAATACAATGATTTTTTAAGAATACGGCTATTAACGGTAATTTCTTTACCGTTGATGAGGTGCGTGCCTTGTCCGTGTAGATTCATCACTTGGGTTAATTCAATCAAGTCATCATAATATTGAGCGATATCACCGGCCCGTTTTAAGATTTCTTGGTTGACGACGATGTCATCAAAAACTACTGAAGGATCATTAACAATATTACGAATAATATGGGTATATGAACGAGAGTGAATAGTTTCAGAGAAAGACCAAGTTTCAATCCAAGTTTCAAGCTCAGGTAACGACACTAATGGCAATAATGCTACGTTTGGTGAGCGGCCTTGAATTGAATCAAGTAAGGTTTGGTATTTGAGGTTTGAGATAAAAATATGCTTTTCATGCTCAGGTAAACTTTGATAATCGATTTTATCTTTACTTACATCTACTTCTTCCGGACGCCAGAAAAAGGATAATTGTTTTTCAATTAACTTTTCGAACACTTCATATTTTTGTTGATCGTAACGTGCAACGTTAACGGGTTGTCCCATGAACATAGGTTCATACATTGGGTTGTTCGGAGTTTGACAGAAAGTAGAGTAAGCCATTTTTATATCCCAAAAAAGCGGGGAAAACTCCCCGCGTTGATATGCTAATTAGTGATTAAATCTTACAAGCGCCGCTTGCACAACCATCGTCTTCTTTTTCAACGACAGTGATGTCATCAAACTGATCCGATGCACCATCACGGGTGTTGTGATAGTAAAGGGTCTTAACCCCAAGCTTATAAGCGGTGAGCAAATCTTTCAGTAAGGTTTGCATAGGCACTTTTTGATTATCAAATCGTGTCGGGTCGTAATTGGTATTTGATGAGATTGCTTGGTCCACAAACTTCTGCATCAAAGCGACTAACTGTAAGTAACCCTCATTATTTGGCATATTCCAAAGTAATTCATACTTATCTTTAAGTTCATCAAAGTCAGGTACAACTTGCTTTAATTGACCATCTTTACTGGCTTTAACACTGATCAGGCCACGAGGTGGTTCAATGCCATTGGTTGCATTAGAAATTTGCGATGATGTTTCAGACGGCATTAATGCCGAAAGAGTGGAGTTACGCAGGCCGTGCTGTTTAATATCGGCACGTAAACCTTCCCAATCCATGTGTAATGGCTCGTCACAAATTTTATCCAAGTCACGTTTATAGGTATCAATGGGTAAAATACCTTGAGCGTACGTTGTTTCATTGAACAAAGGACATGCGCCTTGCTCTTTTGCTAAATTGTTTGATGCTTTCAATAAGTAAAATTGAATTGCTTCAAAGGTTTTATGGGTCAAGTTATTACCTGAGCCATCAGAATATTTCATGCCATTCTTAGCAAGGTAATTAGCGAAGTTAATCACACCTATGCCTAGAGTACGACGATTCATAGAACCAAGTTGCGCTGAAATGATTGGGTAATCTTGATAATCAAGCAAGTTATCTAATGCACGTACTGCTAAGTCAGCTAATGGTTCTAGCTCTGATAAATCTTTGATAGCACCAAGGTTTAATGCTGATAATGTACAAAGGGCAATTTCACCATTTGGATCATCAATATTCTTCAACGGTTTAGTTGGCAAAGCGATTTCTAAACAAAGGTTTGATTGCTTAATTGGCGCAACTTGCGGATCAAATGGGCTGTGAGTATTGCAGTGATCAACATTTTGAATGTAGATTCGGCCTGTTGATGCACGCTCTTGCATCATCAATGAAAATAATTCAACTGCTTTAATCTCTTTACGACGAATGCTTAAGTCAGCTTCATACTGAAGGTATAGACGTTCAAATTCGTCTTGATCAGCGAAGAAAGCGTCGTATAAACCTGGCACATCAGATGGGCTGAATAGGCTGATGTTTTGACCTTTGATTAAACGTTGGTACATCAATTTGTTTAGCTGTACACCGTAATCAAGATGGCGAACACGGTTGTCTTCAACACCACGGTTATTTTTAAGTACCAGTAACGATTCAACTTCTAAATGCCATAACGGGTAGAATAGGGTAGCTGCACCACCACGTACGCCGCCTTGAGAGCACGATTTAACCGCTGTTTGAAAGTATTTGTAAAATGGTAAGCAACCGGTATGGAATGCTTCACCACCGCGAATAGGGCTACCTAATGCACGGATACGACCGGCATTGATCCCAATACCTGCGCGTTGACTAACGTATTTTACAATTGAAGATGCGGTCGCATTGATAGAGTCAAGGCTGTCGTCACATTCAATTAATACACATGAGCTAAATTGACGTGTCGGAGTACGTACACCTGCCATGATTGGGGTTGGTAAAGAAATCTTAAATGTTGAAGCCGCGTCATAAAAACGTTTGATGTAATCTAAACGGGTGTCTTTTGGGTAACGCGCAAATAAACAAGCTGCCACTAAAATATACAGGAACTGAGCACTTTCATAAATTTCGTTAGTGACGCGGTTTTGAACTAGGTATTTGCCTTCAAGCTGTTTAACTGCAGCATAAGAAAAGTTCATATCGCGCCAGTGGTCAATATAACCATCTAAAATGGTTAATTCTTCTGACGTGTAATCTTCTAAAATATGCTTATCGTATTTGCCAAGTTCAACCAAGCGAGTGACTTGATCAACTAACTTCGGTGGCTCAAATTGGCCAAAAGCTTTTTTACGTAAATGAAAAACAGCAAGTCTTGCAGCGAGGAATTGATAATCAGGCGCTTCTGGTGAGATTAAGTCTGCTGCTGCTTTAATAATGGTTTCGTGGATTGCTTCAGTTGGAATACCGTCAAAGAATTGTAGATGAGAACGTAATTCAACTTCTGAGACTGAAACGTTTTTCAATCCTTTAGCTGCCCACTCGATAACGCGATGAATTTTGTCTAAATCGATTGTTTCGCGTTCGCCACTGCGTTTTGTGACTGTCATATTGCTGTTCATTAAAAAAGCCTTGATTGTAAAATAGTTTGCGTGATTTAAATTTTGGATCTTTTTTAATCGTCTCGTTTACGATCGCCATTAAATCACAATACGTTCCCTTGTAAGTTGATCATCCATAAGCACTAACAACGTAATATATCCAAGAAATACGAGTGTTATTTGAAGACCCAAAGCAGAAAAAGCCTTGTGTCTTGTTCTGATGTCACACACAAGATATGGTGTTTAATTAAAACTTACATACAAGATAGTGAGGTTTGGGGCGATTTGCAAGCAGCAATTTAGTGAATAAGTTGTGGATATCTTATGTATAGTGGCCAATGTTAGTGAAGGCTAACCTGCTAGGTCAAAATACACGATATTTTGTTGGTTAAGATTAATATTTAGCCGAAAAAAAACGTGAGCTCGATCGCTACAATATTCGGCGATCGATTGTTTTGTTAACAAAATTATTTGCTATTTATATTTAAGATTTGTTAAGGAAAGCCTGATGTAAGTCGGCAACCTTGCTGAACTGAAAATCACTCGGCCATTCATTGGGTTTATCTTGCTCTGACAAATAACCCCATAATGCGATAGCGCCTTTCATCCCAGCATTACGGGCGGCAATTAAATCCCTTTCAGCATCACCTATATATAGGATGTCCTGTGGCAGGCAATTAATTTGCTGGGCAGCAAGTAACATTGGCGCGGTATGTGGTTTGGAGTGCTGGGTGGAGTCACCACTGATAATCGCAGTGAGTTTGTGCTCGATGTTTAAGGCCTTAACCAATGGCCGAGTAAAACGGGCTTGTTTATTAGTAACAACACCATAAGGGATGTCACGTTGCTCTAATAACAACAGAAAATCATCAAAACCGCTAAATAATGATGCTTTTTCACCATTGACCCGTTGGTAATGCACTAACAAAGCTTGCTGAACTTCGATTTGTAACTCATGGGAAAGCTCAGGTATACCGGCTTTTACAAGCGCCAAACTACCATGGGAGGCAGCAGAGCGTAAGTTATCAATACTTTTACTAGCGATACCGCGCTCTTGCAAACTTAAATTTAATGCATGGACAAGATCTGGGGCTGTATCAGCTAATGTACCGTCTAAATCAAAGAGTACACCTTTAATCTTGTTCATAGTTATCCTAAGCGTGCTGAAGTTATTAGCGATTACTTAATCCGATTATGAATTAAGTGAAGGATTAAAGTAGTAATGTCACTGATTCACTGCAGTATTACTACTTTAATATTGTTCTACTATTTATGGCTGGCTATTAAAGATGACGATGTGATACTAATCAGCTTTTTGGGTGGCGATCATATAATTAACGTCAACTTTATTCGTGTACTTATATACACCCGTTAAAGGATTAAAGCTTATCCCAAGAGCATCACGGCAATGAAGCTCTGTTTGGTCAACCAAATTGATTAACTCAGACGGTTTAATGAACTTACTGTGGTCATGCGTGCCAACTGGCAGCATCTTTAAAACATATTCAGCGCCAACAATTGCTTGAATATATGACATCAGGTTACGGTTAATGGTTGAAAAGAACACATAACCGTTAGGTTTAATCATATCGCAGCATGCTTTAATCACTGATAATGGGTCAGGGACGTGCTCTAACATCTCCATGCATGTGACCACATCATAATAGCCTTGATGTTGCTGTGCATGTTCTTCTGCGGTCATGGTTTGATATTGGATATCGATGCCAGTTTCTAATGCATGCAGTTTAGCCACTTCAATTTGCGCTTCACCCATGTCTAAACCTGTTACATTGGCACCAATTTTAGCCATGCTTTCTGACAAAATACCACCACCACAACCGATATCTAATACTTGCTTACCAAAAATACCACCACTGGTTTGATCGATATAATTAAGGCGTAATGGGTTAAGTTGATGCAAAGGCTTGAAACTGCCATTAGGATCCCACCAAGACTGGGCCATTTGGGCAAATTTTTCTATTTCTTGATGATCTACATTTTGCGGCGTGGTTTGTTCTTGGTTAGACATGTCGAGAACCCATTAATTATTAGTATTTATTGCAGGTATTATAACCATTGGATTGAATAAACATAGTGAGATGAAGCAAGATTTCACTTTGGTTGACGGAATATTGCTCAATGTCTGCCCATAAAAACGACATCAGTATTTTATGGGGCAATTTATCAAAATGAAATACGCAAATAATGTAATAGAGATAGTTGAATTTAAAGATTTTTTGACAGCTTTTGTCCTCGCGTTAATATTTCCTTGTTCTAGGGTCTAGCCTCTTTAAATATCTGTGTTAGAATGCCAAATCACGTTTTTGAGCTACACAATAAAATGGAATAATTATTGTGCGCTAATTTTAGGGGAACGAGCAGTTTATGACTGATCTGGCATCATCAATTTCGCCAATTAACATCGAAGACGAACTAAAGAATTCATATTTAGATTATGCAATGAGTGTAATCGTAGGTCGTGCATTACCTGACGTTCGTGATGGGTTAAAACCTGTTCACCGTCGTGTGTTATTTGCCATGAACGAGTTGAAAAACGACTTCAATAAGCCTTATAAAAAATCAGCTCGTGTTGTTGGTGACGTAATTGGTAAATATCACCCACATGGTGACACGGCCGTGTACGATACGATTGTTCGTATGGCACAACCATTCTCAATGCGTTACACGCTCGTTGACGGCCAAGGTAACTTTGGTTCTGTTGATGGCGATTCAGCAGCGGCGATGCGTTATACCGAAATTCGTATGCGTAAGTTGGCACATTCTTTATTAGCTGACTTAGAAAAAGAAACCGTAGATTTTGTACCTAACTATGATGGTACTGAATTTATCCCAGCGGTTTTACCTACTCGTGTACCAACATTATTAATTAATGGTTCGTCTGGTATTGCGGTTGGTATGGCAACAAATATCCCGCCACATAACATTTCAGAAGTGATTAAAGGCTGTTTAGCATTAATTGAAGAACCTGAGTTATCTATTGAGCAATTAATGGATTACATCCCAGGTCCTGATTTCCCGACAGCAGCCAGCATTAATGGTCGTAAAGGGATCATTGACGCGTATAAGACCGGTCGTGGCCGTGCGATTATGCGCTCAAAAGCTGAAATTGAAGACAATAATGGCCGTGAGCGTATTATTGTTACTGAAATCCCATATCAGGTTAACAAAGCCCGCTTGATCGAAAAGATTGCTGAGCTTGTTAAAGATAAAAAGATTGAAGGTATTACTGGTCTACGTGATGAATCTGATAAAGACGGTATGCGCATCGTTATCGAGATCAAACGTGGCGAAGTCGGTGAAGTTGTTTTAAACAACTTATATGCGCAAACTCAAATGCAATGTTCTTTTGGTATTAACATGGTGGCATTGACCAATGGTCAGCCTAAACTGTTTAACCTGAAAGAAATGCTAGAGTGCTTCATTCTTCACCGTCGTGAAGTGGTGACGCGCCGTACTGTATTTGAATTACGTAAAGCCCGTGAACGTGCTCATATTCTTGAAGCATTGGCTATTGCATTAGCTAACATCGATCCAATCATTGCACTAATTAAAGAATCGCCAACCCCTGCGGAAGCGAAAGTAAAATTAGTGGCACAAGGTTGGGATCTTGGTAACGTTCAAGGCATGCTTGAAAAAGCCGGTGATGATGCTGCTCGACCTGAATGGTTAGAGCCAGAGTATGGTATCCGTGAAGGCAAGTACTTCCTGACTGAGCAACAAGCACAAGCTATTCTTGAGCTACGTTTACATCGCCTAACAGGTTTAGAGCACGAGAAGATTCTTTCAGAATACGAAGAGTTACTTGAGTTCATTGCAAGCTTATTATTCATTCTTCGTAGTCCTGAGCGCTTGATGGAAGTGATCAAAGAAGAATTAGAAGAAATGCTTGAGCAATACGGCGACCCACGTCGTACTGTTATTAACCAAAACGAAGTTGATATGAGTCTAGAAGACTTAATCAATGAAGAAGATGTAGTCGTAACACTTTCTCATATGGGTTACGCCAAGTACCAACCGTTAACTGACTATCAAGCTCAGCGCCGCGGTGGTAAAGGTAAAGCTGCTACTAAAGTAAAAGATGAAGATTTCGTCGAAAAACTATTAGTTGCCAATACCCATGATACGATTTTATGTTTCTCTGATTTTGGTAAAATGTATTGGTTGAAAGTTTATCAACTACCACTGGCAAGCCGTACCGCTCGTGGTCGCCCAATCATTAACTTATTACCATTGTCAGATGGTGAGCGTATTACTGCAATTCTACCTGTTCGTGAATATGCAGATGACAAATATATTGTTATGGCTACCGCTCACGGCACCGTGAAGAAAACCGCATTAACGGCTTACAGTAACCCACGTGCGAACGGTATTATTGCCGTTAACCTTAAAGACGACGATCAACTAATTGGTGTTGATATTACTGACGGTAGCAACGACATCATGTTGTTCTCAAACGAAGGTAAAGTGGTTCGCTTTAACGAAAAAGTACGTGATTCAGAAACCGGTGAAGTGAAGAAAGATCCTGAAACTGGTGAAGACATGATTGCGATTCGTCCAATGGGCCGTACAGCAACAGGTGTTCGTGGTATCAAACTTGAAGATGGTCAGAAAGTTGTTTCGATGATCATTCCGAAAGTAGAAGGTGATATTCTAACTGTCACTGAAAACGGTTATGGTAAACGTACTGATTTAGCTGAATATCCAGCTAAGAGCCGTGGCACTAAAGGTGTGGTTTCAATCAAAGTAAGTGAACGTAATGGTGCTGTAGTAGGCGCAGTTCAAGTTACTGAAACTGACGAAATTATGCTAATTAGTGATAAAGGCACCTTGGTTCGTACACCATCTGCTGGCGTGTCGTTGATTGGTCGTAACACCCAAGGCGTAACGATTATCCGCACTGCAGAAGATGAGAAAGTCGTTGGCTTGCAGCGTATCGAAGAAATTCAAATGGATGAATCTGAACTTGATGCTGAAGCAGAAGGTCAAACAGTAGAAGGCGAAGTAGTTGCAACTACTTCTGATGCTGAAAACCCTGCAACAGATACACCTGCACAAGATGACGAATAAGTTATTCTAGTGACAAAAAAGGATGCCAATTGGCATCCTTTTTTATTGCTTGTCATTTATAGATGATAATGACGTCCGAATTAGTTTTGCTGTTTAAATACATCATGCCAAAAAGCAGAACTCAATTTAGCAATAACTCTCGACTCACCATTCAATAGCATTACCATGCCGATATTCAGCTCGGGAGAATAGGAAATTTCAGCAACATAACCCGCTACCCAACCAGCGTGATAAATTAATGGCCGGCCTTCAAACTCATATACCCGCCATCCTTTGCCGTAATAAGCATTATCAAGGTAGGTACGCCAATCTCGGCGGCGAAGCTCCTTGGTTGTTTTAACGCCTGGCGTCGTCACATCATTAATCACAGCGCTTGAAAGTACAGCAGGTTTCTCGCCTAAGTTGGCGATTAACCACTTGGACATATCAGTAATGCTCGCATTGACGCCTGCCGCTGGAGCCAGTTCATAGTAGTTTGGTTTTACTGATACTTTTTTAAAGCCTGATTTAGTCTTAATGTGTGGCTCTGCGCGATTTTTTTCCGCCATAAATGCTGTATAGCCTGTTGAGGCGTTATTCATCTCTAGTGGCTTAAAGATGCGTTTTTCAATGTAGTTCTCGTAGCTTAGGCCACTTTTTTGCTCAATGGCAGATTCGATAAATGAAAAGGCTACATTCTGGTAGCTATAGCAAACGCCAGGCCTGCACATTGGGGTTATTTCTGAAAACTTATTTAGAATTTTATCCTTGCTTACATTGGCATTGACTAAGTTATCGTAGCTATTTGGCATTAAGCCTGTGCTTTGACCGATAATATGGCCTAGGTTAATTTTCTGACTGGCTTTAGGATCAGCTAATACAAAGCTTGGAAGATAAGCATTTATCGGTTGTTGCCAGTCAAGTTTATTTTCCTGGACTAACATACTGGCCAGAGTACCTGCAAAGGTTTTAGATACAGATGCAAGTCGAAACACCGTATTGGCATTTACATTTAAAGCGCTACCTTTGCTGCGTTTACCGTAATAACTGAGCTTTAGAATCTTGTCGCCTTCGACAATAACAAACGCACCGCCCGGGACTTTGTTCTTTTTAAGTTGCTGATGAAATTTTTGCTTAAATTTATCAGATACGCCGTTATAAATTGAAGCATGTGTTGGCTTACTGACAAGGACAGTGCTTATTGCTAAAGAAAGCGTGCCTACGATAAAAGCCGATTTTGAAAACATGTAAATATCCATGACCGCGTTACGGTATTTATTATTCTAGTTAACACTGACACAAGGCCAATCTCCAAAGAGACTATAACCTAATGCTTTAGTATGACTATTGTTGTGTAATTTTTCTCACTTTACTAGTGATAAATAGCACTTAGTTTTTAAAATAGCGTTGTCGTTTATTGTCATTAACTAGCAATAAAGCTCGACAGAATCAGCATTGATGATTAATTTTCATTTTAGCTGCCAAACAGTTGCGATATACTGCTGAGAATTCGATACATTATGAATGTGTTAACTAAAAACGATATAAGGACAATGCTGTGAGCGCTATTTATAATTTCTGTGCTGGACCTGCCATGTTACCTCAAGCTGTGATGCAAAAAGCGCAGCAAGAATTAATTAACTGGAATGGCTTGGGTGTGTCCGTAATGGAAATTAGTCATCGTAGTAAAGAGTTTATGGCGTTAACCCAACATGCCGAGAAAACCTTACGTACCTTGATGGATATTCCAAAAAACTATCACGTTTTGTTTATGCATGGCGGCGGACGAGGTCAATTTACCAATGTTGTTAATAATTTCTTAGGTGACAACGGTAAAGCCTTGTATTTAGTTAATGGCCAATGGTCAACGGCTGCGGTAAAAGAAGCGATAAAACTGGTTGGTGAAAACAACATTGATCAAGTCAATATCATTGAAAATTTCGATGGTTTAAATCAGGTGGTGCTGCCTGACTTTAGCGCGCATAGTGACGATTATCGTTATTTGCACTTTTGCGCCAATGAAACCGTTGATGGCATCGAAATTTTTGATGAAATTGAGTGTCCTTGGCCAGTCGTGGTTGATTTGTCTTCAACCATTATGTCGCGAAAAATCGATGTCAGTAAGTATGGTTTGATTTACGCTGGCGCTCAAAAAAATATCGGCCCTTCAGGTTTGTCTATCGTGATTGTCAGAGATGATATGTTGCAGCTACCCAGTTTGCCGCAGTCATCGATTATGGATTACCGTATCGCACAAGCCAATGACTCGATGTTCAATACGCCACCCACGTTCGCCTGGTACTTAGCTGCCGAAGTGTTTGACTGGTTAACATCAGTAGGCGGCGTAGCTGCAATGGAAGCATTAAATCAGCAAAAAGCGCAAATGCTGTATGACTGTATTGATAACAACCCGTTTTATACCAACGGTGTTTGTAAGCAAAACCGTTCACGGATGAATGTGACATTCCAATTAAGCGATAGTAGCTTAGATAGTGAGTTTTTAGCCCAAGCTGAGCAAGCAGGCTTGGTCGCCTTAAAAGGTCATAGAGTAGTAGGCGGCATGCGTGCCAGTATTTACAATGCTATGCCGTTAGCGGGTGTGCAGGCACTGGTTGACTTTATGCAAGCTTTTGCTAAGCAGCATAGCTAAAGCGATACCAAGTTACATTGTTGAGCTTTAGCTCTACAGAATAAAAAGCGAATAATGAGCAGTCATTATTCGCTTTTTTAAACGCAATTATTGGCTTACAACCAGATAGTTAAAGAATTATTGCGATTGATTTTGCAAGGTAATCAACATTTGTTTCGCTTATACCCGCAATACTCATACGGCTTGAGCCGACCATATAAATGCTATGTTCTTTTTTAAGGGTTTCAACTTGCTCAGCATTAATCCCTAAGAAAGAGAACATGCCTTTTTGGTTAGCAATAAAGCTGAAATCTTGTTTAACCCCTTGTTCTATTAATTTGTTGACCAACATTTGTCGATTGCCATTAATGCGGTTGCGCATAACGGTTAACTCATCTAACCATTGCTGCTTTAATTGTGCGTCACCTAAAATGGTTTCAACAAGGGCAGCGCCATGAGCTGGCGGCATTGAGTAAATACAACGCACTACATACAAGAGTACAGAAAAAGCAATATTCGCCTTAGTGCTATCTTTAGCCATAATGCTACAAGCACCAATTCGTTCACGGTATAAACCAAAGTTTTTAGAACATGAACTACATAAGATCATTTCTTCAACTTGAGCGGCCATTTGACGAACGCCGTAAGCATCTTCATCAACGCCATCACCAAACCCTTGATATGCCATATCAATTAATGGGGTAAAACCTTGCTTAGCGGTAATGCTGATGACTTCATCCCACTGGGCATTGGTTAAATCCATGCCGCTTGGGTTATGACAACATGCATGTAGTAGTACCACATCGTTACTACCGATCTTATTTAATGCCGCTTTCATTTCATCAAATTTTAGAGTTTTCGCATCGTAATCATAATATGGGTAAGTTTTTACAGTGATGCCAGCGGCTTCAAATAAGCCAGTATGGTTAGCCCAGGTTGGATCGCTCACCCATAACACGGCATTAGGATTACAGCTTTTAATAAATTCAGCAGCAACGCGCAGGGCACCTGTGCCACCAGGCGTTGATACCGTTCGGATACGGTCAGCAATTAATGCACTGTGAGCTTCGCCAAATGCTAGTTCTGTCATCAAAGTATTAAACTGAGGAGAACCAGTAGGGCCAATATAAACCTTAGTCGTTTCAGACTCAGTGCGCAGTCGCTCTGCTGTCTTTACACAATCAAGAATAGGCGTATTGCCGATTGGGTCTTTGTAAACACCAACCCCGAGGTCAATCTTCTGTGGGTGAGTGTCTTGGCGGTACTGAGTAAGTAAACCAAGAATGGGATCTGCAGGCATTGCAGTTAACGCGTTAAACATGGCCATTGACCTTATAGTATTAAAAATAAAAGTAGGGTTTTGTTTAGCATAACGTGGTTTAAATACGGATTGAAATGGCTATTTCTAGAAACTACCTAAAATAAAGATTTTACATAGTTTAAAGTTTACACTTTTACCAAAAAAGTCATTTATTTGCTTAATGAAGTTGGCTGTTTGGGTCATATAAATGGCCGAGTTGCGCTTTTTTTACGCAAATAATTCAAGTTCAGCGTAAAACTGTCATTTAATTTCAGTTATCCCTTGAATCATTGGCTGCAATCAGTAAATTTGTATTCAAGAATAATTTATTAAGTTTATACCATCTAATTCGTATAGATAAATTGACAAAGACGTCATTTTCTCTTTAGCCCATACACATTTATTCTTCCGTAGCAGGGAGAAGACATTTAAGAAGAACTTGTAATGAAACAATTGCGTCTTGATCCGATCCAAAAAGTAAATGGCGTTGTCAATATTCCTGGCTCTAAGAGTATTTCGAATAGAGCGCTGTTATTAGCAACCTTAGCCGAAGGCAGAACCACGCTAACAAATCTGCTTGATTCAGATGATATTCGCTATATGTTGGCATCATTAAAGCAATTAGGCGTTGATTACCAATTATCTGAAAATAACACCGTATGTGAGCTACAAGGCTTAGGTAAGCCTATTACGGCGGAACAAGCGCAAAGCTTATTTTTAGGTAATGCGGGGACAGCAATGCGGCCTTTATGCGCGGCATTGACACTGGGCAGTGGCGAGTTCACCTTAACGGGCGAACCACGTATGGAAGAGCGTCCTATTGGCGATCTTGTTGATGCACTACGTCAACTCGGTGCTGAAGTGAGCTATCTTAAAAATGATGGTTTTCCACCGCTGACGATTAATGCCAATGGTTTAAATGGCGGTGATGTTGAGATAGCGGGGGATTTATCCAGTCAGTTCCTCACAGCTTTGTTAATGGTAGCGCCATTAACCAAAGACACGGTTAATATCACCATTAAAGGTGAGTTAGTGTCTAAACCATATATTGATATCACTATCGCACTAATGGCCCGTTTTGGTGTTGAAGTGATCAATCATGACTACCGCCGTTTTGAAATACCTACAGGTCAGAAATATGCTTCCCCAGGTAAAGTGCTAGTTGAAGGCGATGCATCCTCTGCTTCATACTTTCTTGCTGCTGGCGCAATTCAAGGCGGTGAAGTCAAAGTGACCGGTGTCGGTAAACTCAGTATTCAAGGCGATGTTAAATTTGCTGATGTACTCGAAAAAATGGGCGCAGACATCGAGTGGGGCGACGATTTTATTATCGCGCGCCAAGCAAAATTAACCGCGGTTGATTTAGACATGAATCACATTCCAGATGCGGCAATGACCATTGCAACTGCGGCATTATTTGCCGAAGGCACCACACGTATCACAAACATTTACAACTGGCGCATTAAAGAAACCGATCGTCTTGCAGCAATGGCCACTGAATTACGTAAAGTCGGTGCAACCGTTGACGAGGGTCATGACTATATTACCGTTACGCCACCAGCTGTTTTAAATACAGCAGCAATTGACACTTACAACGATCACCGAATGGCGATGTGTTTTTCAATGCTGGCTTTTGCTGATTGCGGTATTACCATTAATGATCCAGATTGCACCTCTAAAACCTTCCCAGCCTATTTTACTGAATTTGCACGTATCGGTGAGTAAAGCGCTTGGTTTAAGTCTTAAATATGACGGCAGTCAATATACTGCCGTCATTTGATCTTGATTGAATATCGTAAATTTTCTCCAGTATTTTGCTGTAAATTGTTGTACAATGCCGCCCGCTCATTTTGATGAACCTTTTTATATTCATGGAAGATTGTTTTTTTCGGAGGAATTTATGTCTGAACGTGCTCCAGTAGTCACAATCGACGGACCAAGCGGTGCAGGAAAAGGGACCATATGCCAACTCGTCGCTGAGCGACTTGAATGGCACTTACTAGATAGCGGCGCTATCTATCGTGTTTTAGCCCTTGCAGCCATTCATCACGATGTTGAATTAGAAAATGAAGAGGCGATCACCTTACTTGCTTCTCATTTAGACGTGCAGTTCTTAGCGGGCAGTGACCTTGTAAAAGTCATTTTAGAAGGTGAAGACGTTTCAACCAGTATTCGTACTCAAGAATGTGGTAATGCAGCATCTAAAATCGCTGCTTTACCTCGCGTAAGAGAAGCATTACTGAGACGACAACGCGCTTTTTGTACTGAACCGGGTTTAGTCGCCGATGGGCGTGACATGGGAACAGTGGTTTTTCCTAACGCACCCGCAAAAATATTCCTAACTGCATCCGCAGAGGAAAGGGCGCAGCGACGCTATAAACAGTTGCAGGACAAAGGCTTCGATGTTAATATCGATCGCCTTTTATCTGAAATCATTGAGCGTGATGACCGCGATATTAATCGCTCTGTCTCACCTTTAGTGCCTGCAGATGACGCGCTAGTTATTGATACTAGTGGCATAGGTATTAATGAAGTGCTTGAGCTTGTGCTTGAACACATCAATAAAAACTTAAGGTAATTTCTTAATTCTGAGAATTTATCAAACAACATTTATATCACGGAAGATGTAAATCAATTAATTGACTCCACATCTAGGATGGATGGTGGTTTATAAAAGAAAGTAATCATAAAATGACTGAATCTTTTGCTGATCTATTTGAACAATCCCTAAATGAACTTGAGTTCCGTCCTGGTTCTATCGTACGTGGCGTAGTAGTACGCATCGAAAACGGTACTGTACTTGTTGACGCTGGTCTTAAGTCTGAAAGCCCTATCTCTGCTGACGAATTCAAAAACGCTCAAGGTGTTTTAGAAATCGCTGTTGGCGATGAAGTTGATGTTGCACTTGACTCTGTTGAAGACGGTTTCGGTGAAACTCAATTATCTCGTGAAAAAGCTAAGCGTCACGAAGCTTGGATTGTTCTAGAAAAAGCGTATGAAGATGCTGAAACTGTAATCGGTATCATCAATGGTAAAGTTAAAGGTGGTTTCACTGTTGAATTAAACGGTATCCGTGCCTTCTTACCAGGTTCTCTAGTAGACGTTCGCCCAGTTCGCGATACTGCTCACCTAGAGTACAAAGAATTAGAATTCAAAGTTATCAAACTTGACCAGAAGCGTAACAACGTTGTTGTTTCACGTCGTGCTGTTATCGAATCAGAAAGCAGTGCCGAGCGTGATGCTCTTCTTGAGAACCTTCAAGAAGGTCAAGCAGTTAAAGGTATCGTTAAGAACCTTACTGACTACGGTGCATTCGTAGACTTAGGTGGCGTTGACGGTCTTCTACATATCACTGATATGGCTTGGAAGCGCGTTAAGCACCCATCTGAAATCGTTAATGTTGGTGACGAAATCAACGTTAAAGTTCTTAAGTATGACCGTGAGCGTACACGCGTATCACTAGGTCTTAAGCAACTTGGCGAAGATCCATGGTTAGAAATCAGCAAGCGCTACCCAGAAAGCACACGCTTAACTGGTCGCGTAACTAACCTAACTGACTACGGTTGTTTCGTTGAAATCGAAGAAGGCGTTGAAGGTCTTGTTCACGTTTCTGAAATGGATTGGACTAATAAGAACATTCACCCATCTAAAGTTGTTAACTTAGGTGATGAAGTTGAAGTTCTAGTATTAGACATCGATGAAGAACGTCGTCGTATTTCTCTAGGTCTTAAGCAATGTAAGACTAATCCATGGGATGATTTCGCTACTCGTTTCAACAAGGGCGATAAAGTTTCTGGTAAGATCAAGTCTATCACTGACTTCGGTATCTTCATTGGTCTTGACGGTGGCATCGATGGTCTTGTTCACCTTTCTGACATTTCTTGGAACGGAACTGGCGAAGACGCTGTTTCTGAGTACAAGAAAGGCGACGAAATCCATGCAGTAGTACTTTCAGTTGACCCTGAGCGCGAGCGTATCAGCTTAGGCGTTAAGCAAACTGAAGACGATCCTTTCAATGCCTACTTGGCAGATAAGAAGAAAGGTACTATTGTAAATGGTGTAGTTACTGCTGTTGACGCTAAAGGCGTTACAATTGAACTAGCTGAAACTGTTGAAGGTTACCTTCGCGTTGCAGATATCTCTCGCGAGCGTATCGAAGACGCATCTACAGTATTCGCTGTAGGTGACAAAGTTGAATCTAAGTTCATGGGCGTAGATCGCAAGAATCGTTCTATCAGCTTATCTATCAAAGCGAAAGATGAAGCAGATGAGAAAGAAGCTATGGCAACTATTAACAAGCAAGAAGATGCTGTTATTAGTAATGCAATGGCTGAAGCGTTCAAGGCAGCTCGTAAGTAATATATCGCCTGTTGTTTGGGGAGTTCGCTCCCCATTAGGCGACTGTTTTGGCTTGATTATAGAGGGTAAAGGATGACTAAATCCGAACTGATCGAAAAGCTTGCCACTGGGCAGTCGCAGTTGTCGGCTAAAGAAGTGGAAAGTGCTATTAAAGAAATGTTGGAGCAAATGGCAACAACATTAGAAGGCGGGGATCGTATTGAAATCCGTGGCTTTGGTAGTTTTTCTCTTCATTATCGTGCACCACGTGTTGGTCGTAATCCAAAAACTGGAACCTCAGTTGACTTGGAAGGCAAATATGTACCGCACTTTAAGCCAGGCAAAGAACTGCGTGAACGTGTCGATGCGGTTAATGTTTAATTAACGCTTGATTAAAAAGCCTCCTTTTGGAGGCTTTTTTGTATCTATTGCACTGCAAAGCTGGTTACTTTAGCAAATATCTTGGATAATCAATTATATTGCGACGTTGAATGGAGACTCACGTGAAATCATTTATTGCCATTGTTATTGTTGGTTTATTCTTTGTCCTAGCTTTACTTTTTGGTGCTAAGAATGAACAAATTGTCACTGTAAGTTATTTTATTGCAGAAGGTCAGTATCGTTTACCCGTCGTACTCGCTGTTGTTTTTTTCAGTGGTTTTGTCATAAGCTGGTTATTTGCTGCTTATTATATTTTAAAATTCAAAATCATATTAAGAAAAAACAAAAAGCAAATTGCCCAATTAACAGAGCAACTGTTAGAACAACAATCTCAACCAATGTCACAGGATACTGTAGCGTAATATGCTTGAAATCCTCTTTCTGTTATTACCTATCGCGGCCGGCTATGGCTGGTATATGGGTCGAAGAAGTATAAGACAGAATCAAAAACAACAAAGTAAAAAACTAAGCCGTGATTATTTTACAGGGCTTAATTTTTTGTTGTCTAATGAATCAGATAAAGCGGTTGATTTGTTCATTACCATGCTAGATGTTGACGATGAAACCATAGATACCCATTTATCTTTAGGTTCATTATTTAGAAAGCGCGGTGAAGTAGACCGCTCCATTAGAATACATCAAAACCTCATCGCTAGACCAAGCCTGACCACAGAGCAACGCGATATTGCCATGATGGAGTTAGGTAAAGACTATTTAGCCGCCGGCTTTTACGATAGAGCTGAAGAAATCTTTATTAATCTTGTTAGTCAAGATGATCACAGCGAAGAAGCTGAAACTGCATTAATATCAATTTATCAAGTCACTAAAGAATGGCAAAACGCCATTAATATTACTAAACGCCTAAGTCGCAAACGCCAGCAAGTTTTAAAACATGTAACCGCTCATTTTTATTGTCAACTCGCTGATGAAGAATCTGGAAACGCTGAAAAAATCAAATATCTCCAACAAGCCATTAAATTAGATGATAAATGTGGCCGTGCCTGGTTAACGCTAGCGAAGATATATCTTGATGCTAACCAAGTAAGCCTATGTAAAAAAAGCTTAGTCGAGTTAAAACTTGCCGATATAGAGTTATTTGCTGATGCCATTGGTATTGCTAAGCAAGTCTACCGCGACAGTAACGATCTTGAAGGTTACCAAACCTTGCTTCAGCAAGCTTTACAAGAAGGCGCTAGCGCGTCAGTAATTATTGCGTTAGCTCAGCATAAAATTCAGCAAGGCTTTAGTGAAAATGCCGAAAAAATGGTGCTCGATCATTTGTATCGACATCCAACAATGAAAGGTTTCCAACATTTAATGCAATTGCATATCAAGCAAGCTGAAGATGGCCAAGCGAAACAAAGTCTTTCAATGCTTGAAAAGTTAGTAGAACAACAAATTAAATTTCGTCCTAGTTATCGTTGTAGCTCATGCGGTTTCCCTGCACACAGCCTTTACTGGCATTGTCCATCATGTAAAGAGTGGGGAAGTATAAAACGCGTAAAAGGGCTAGATGGCGAATAACTGATTTTTTATATTACTGGAGTGAACATGGCAGATAAACCGATTGTAGTGGCCTTAGATTATGACAATAAAAATGAGGCGCTTGCTTTAATCGATAAACTTGATCCTACTATGTGTCGTTTAAAAGTAGGCAAAGAGATGTTTACTTTATTCGGCCCACAACTGGTTAAAGATATCCATGACCGTGATTTTGATTTATTTCTTGATTTAAAATTCCATGATATCCCTAACACTGTGGCTAAAGCGGTATCAGCAGCTGCCGATCTCGGTGTTTGGATGACCAATGTCCATGCAAGCGGCGGTTTAGCCATGATGCAAGCTGCTAAAACGGCATTAGGGAATTATGGTAAAGATGCGCCATTATTAATCGCCGTGACAGTGCTGACTTCTATGAGTGATGAAGACCTCGCGCTATTAGGGATCAATGTGCCAGCTTCAGAACATGTTAAACGCCTAGCAGCGTTAACACAGCAAGCAGGCCTAGATGGTGTAGTGTGCTCAGCTCAAGAAGCAACTATGCTAAAACAAACATTTGGCGGAGACTTTAATTTAGTCACTCCCGGCATTCGCCCCGTTGGCGCTGATGTCGGTGATCAGCACCGTGTTATGACGCCACCAAAAGCAATTGCGGCTGGTTCAGATTATTTAGTAATCGGTAGACCCATTACTAAAGCGACAGATCCATTAGCGTCGTTACAGGCAATCGTTAACTCGCTTAAATAGCAGTTAATAGCGAACATTTTCGCCAGCACTAGCCTATAGCAGCGCAACTTTTAAACTGATTAATAACACACATGCAGGAGCATAAAATGTTTAATTATCAAGGAAAGAATGTCGTTGTTGTAGGTGGCACCAGTGGTATCAATTTAGGTATAGCGTGTGCTTTTGCAAAAGCGGGGGCCAATGTGGCTGTTGCCAGTCGTAACATGGATAAAGTCAATACTGCGCTAGCTTTACTGCAGCAAACCAATCCCAAAGGTAAGCATATTGGGGTCAGTTTTGATGTCAGAGATTCAGACGCAGTTGCATCTGGTTTCAATAGCATCGCTGATCAATATAACACTATTGATATACTCATCAGCGGCGCTGCGGGTAATTTCCCTTCAAGGGCAAAAGATCTCTCCGTTAATGGTTTTAAATCAGTGATGGATATTGATTTATTAGGTAGCTTTCAAGTCATTAAGCAAGCTTACCCTTTGTTGACTAAAGGCAATGCGAGCGTGATACAAATCTCTGCACCTCAGGCTTACGTGCCAATGGCTTTGCAAGTGCACGTATGCGCTGCTAAAGCCGGCGTTGATATGTTAACTCGCACTTTAGCAATGGAGTGGGGCGTTGAAGGGATACGGGTAAACTCGATTGTACCTGGCCCAATCGAAGAGACAGAAGGTTTTGATCGCTTAGCGCCCAGTAAAGCTTTAAAATCAATGATAGCAGACAGTGTGCCATTAAAGCGCAATGGTCAAAAACAAGATATTGCCAATGCAGCGTTATTTTTAGCTTCTGACATGGCCAGCTACATCACAGGCACCATTTTGCCCGTCGATGGCGGTTGGTCTTTAGGTGGCGCAGGCGCTGCAATGGATGCATTAGCAAAACATTTACCACAGTAATATGAACAATTTTTATAGGTGATTTAAATGGCAAACGCATTACAAGAGCAGCTGCTAAAAGCAGGACTTGCCAGTAAGCAAAAAGCGCGCGATGTGAAAACACAAAAGCGTAAACAAAAGAAAGCGAAAATTGATGATGGCAGTGCAGCGTTAAAGCAACAAATTGCCCAGCAAAAACTTGAACAAGCAGCGAAGGACAAAGCCTTAAACGAGCAGCGCTTTGCTGAAGCGTCAGAAAAAGGTCAGGTACGTGGTTTAATCACTGAATTTACTAAGTTTGCGATTAAAGCACCTGCAGGCGGCGAGATAAAATTTAACTTTACAGTTGAGAATAAAATTTTATCTGTTTATGTGGATGAAAAACTACAAGGCCAATTACAAACGGGTGTTGTTGGTATCGTGCGTTTTGAAGACAAAAGTTATATTGTGCCCCATAAACTTGCTGAACGAGTTAACTTGTTGGTACCTGAGTGGTGTGGGTATTTATGGCAAGAATCTGCTGATAATCAAGTTGAACAGGCCAGTGAAGAAAACGATCCTTATGCTGATTACGCTATTCCTGATGATTTAATGTGGTAAGGTTTTTTAACCCAAGCTAATGCTTGGGATAAAACAGAAATAAATGCCTCATGAAGAGGCATTTTTTATTGCAGATATTTACATAGCTGTAGAATAAATTTTGAGGTGATGTTTGTTAAAAACAGCCCGCTATTTTCGAAATGGAGCCGATTACCGCTCTGGTGAACAAGCTAATTTTATTGATATCAAACAGTGTTTTGGCCTCAATCATATCAGTGTGGGTAAATGGGTAACCAAAGAAGAATCTGATCTTGCCGCTAATTTAGTATTTGATTCAATGGCAGATTTATCGCAAATACTGCAAGTACCCACAGAGCTTATTGGCCTTCGTAAAACGCTAAATTTGTTATTCGGTCGTGGTGGTCAAAAAGGTGTGCAGGCCCATTATTCTCCGCTAACTCGCGAGTTAGCTCTTGCTAAAAATGCGGGCGCGGGGGCTTTAGCCCATGAGTTTTGGCATGCATTTGATCATTATATTGTCGATAAGGCTTTTGATGTATCACCCCGGTTTTCATTTAAAAAATATCAATGCGCCAGTGACTTGTGGCTAAATGATTCACTATTAAAGTCTCATAAGCTTAATGACAATTTATCTGCTTTGTTTAAAGTGGTGTTGTTGTCTGATGATGGCGAACAGCCCAGTGAGTATGTCACTAATGCAATCAAACTTGATAAGCAGCAAGGCTGTTATTATTTTTCTAAGCCCACAGAACTGATGGCACGGGCATTTGAATCGGCGATTGAAGCTTGTAGTGATATACAAAACAATTACTTAGTCTCTGGTACATTAAAAAAGGATTTGGCGACACAATTGATGTATCCAGCAGCGCAGCACAGATCGCAAATATTCTCAGCGATGATCGATTATTTTGCTTTATTAGGCGCAGCCTTTGAGCGCAAGCTTAATAATTAAATCGCTTATTTGTAAGATCCAAATCTTTGCCTATAAATTGTACTCTTTGTAGGCGTTCTTTATACTAAGTTACTTATTTATCAGTATTTAATATGCTTTTATGTTTGTTCTATCACTAGAAATTAATCAATAACAATACTAGATTCATCTTGTATTTAGTGCGGTTTTTGTATAAATTGAAACAACTGTTTTAATTATCTGTTTAAGAGCATTCTATGAACCCTTACCAAGCCCCTTTAAAGGACATGCAGTTTTTGTTAGAAAACGTATTCGATGCGACGAATACTTGGCAGTCGATGCCAAATATCGCTGAGATGGTTGATATGGACACTGCTGTTGCTATTTTAGATGAAGCAAGCAAGATTAGTCGTGATTTGATTCATCCTATAAATAGAAGTGGTGATGAGCAAGGGGTTAGGCACCAAGATGATAAGGTCATCACACCAGATGGCTTTAAAGAAGTTTACCAGCAGTTTTCAGAAGGCGGTTGGGTAGGTTTATGTGGCGAACCTGATTTTGGTGGCATGGGAATGCCAAAAATGTTAGGTGTTTTGGTTGATGAAATGAATTACAGCGCATGTAACTCATTTACCCTGTATAGCTCATTAACTGCTGGTGCTGCGCTGTGTATTAATGCACACGCGACAGATGAATTAAAAGCTAAATATTTACCTAACTTGTATTCAGGTCAGTGGTCTGGTGCCATGGACATGACAGAGCCGCAAGCAGGTTCTGATTTACGCAATATTCGCACCAAAGCCGAACCACAAGATGATGGTAGCTACTCGATTACTGGTAGCAAAATTTTCATCACAGGTGGTGACCATGATCTTACTGAAAACGTTATCCACTTAGTGTTAGCGAAACTTCCTAACTCTAAAGGTATTTCATTATTTCTAGTACCAAAAATCACTGTTAACGATGATGGTAGCTTAGGTGGGGCTAATGGTGTGACGGTCGGCTCTATTGAACACAAAATGGGCTTAAAAGCATCAGCGACGTGTGTAATGAACTATGATGGTGCCAAAGGCTTCCTCGTTGGACGTCCTGATCGCGGCCTGGTTTGCATGTTTACCATGATGAACTACGAACGTTTAGCTATTGGTATCCAAGGCCTTGGTAGTGCTCAAGGCGCTTATCAGATGGCTGCTGATTATGCTAAAGAACGTGTGCAAGGTATTGCAGCAGGTGGTTCGCCAACAGGCAGTGCGGCTGACCCCATTATTGTTCATGGCGATGTGCGCCGCATGTTATTAACCATCAAGTCGGTTACCGATGCTGGCCGTGCGTTATCAGTATTTACCGGTAAACAATTGGATTTAGCAAAGCATGCTGAAGGTGATGTTCAGGCAAAAGCAGCCAAGTATGTGGGCTTACTGACACCGGTTTCAAAAGCGTTTCTAACTGACCGCGGATTAGACGCCACTATCATGGCGCAACAAGTATTTGGTGGGCATGGTTATATTCGTGAAACTGGTATTGAGCAGTTTGTGCGTGATACCCGTATTGCACAAATTTATGAAGGTACGAACGGTATCCAAGCAATTGATTTCTTAGGCCGTAAAGTCACTGGTGATAACCTTGCTACTTTGAATGCGTTTGTGGCAGATATCAATGCTGATTTAGCGGGCTTTGAGCATGTTTCTGAATCTGACAGAAAAGCTATCAGTTCACGCTTTGATAATTTGCTGACATTAGCAAACTACATCAATGACAACAAGCTTACTCAAGCAGCATTAATCAACGCCAGTGCGGTAGATTTCTTAGATGCCTTTGGTTATATCCTATATGGCTATTACTCATTACTCATGGCAGAGCGTGCAGTTGGTCATGATGACAGCAGCTTTAGTGAGCAAAAGCGTTATGTGGCTAAATTCTATATGGATAAAATTTTGCCAAAAGCAGATTTTCATATTGCTCAAGTCAGTCAAGGTGATGATGCAATAATGGCTATGCCAGCAGAGTTATTTTAAACACCAATTGGTTCAATTTTCTGCTTGAGAAAGAGAGTTAAAGCGCATAGTTTACAATGCGCTTTTTTATGGCTGTAAATCATATAATCTTCGCAGTAATAGCGCGCTAAAAGGGGCTAGTCTTGTTTGTTTTGCATCAGGAGTGAGTCCATTTTCTATAATCACAAAGGCATAGTGTTTACCATTTTTTGCCTGAATAAATCCCGCTAAGTTTTCAACCCCTAGCATGGTGCCTGTTTTTGCTGATATTGCCGCTTTCAAAGGCGGTTTATTGAAATGTTGTTGGTATTTTAAGGTGCCGCTTTTACCAGATATAGGTAAAAACTCAGTTAGGTATTGAAAACGTGTATCGCTGTCGATGAGTTGCAGCACAGATAACATTTGTGCTGAAGTCAGTAAGTTATAACGAGACAAGCCTGAGCCATCAACGAGATTGGCATCATTAAATGGTAAGTTCAATTCGATTAAAATCGATTGTAATGCTTTAGCGGCCATAGTAAAGCCGTTAATATAAAGACCCTCTATGTTATCGCTGTTAAACGTTTGCCGGTAAAAATCTTGGCCAATGTTTTTTAATAAGCTATCGGCAATTAAATTATCTGACTTTTCCAGCATGATCTTTAATAATTTGGGTAACTTTTCAGACTGATGCGTGGCTAACAACTGCGCGCTAGGCGGGATGCTTTGCTTACTTATGATCAAATTAGCGTAATTGACTTGCTTGTCATTGAGTATGGCTTTGACCACATCTTTGGCATAGCGAGACGGATCATTAACAGCAACGGCTAAACTTATAGTTTGATTGCCTGGGTAACA
Organism: Shewanella sp. 10N.286.52.C2; assembly: GCF_002874545.1. Classification (NCBI taxonomy): domain Bacteria; kingdom Pseudomonadati; phylum Pseudomonadota; class Gammaproteobacteria; order Alteromonadales; family Shewanellaceae; genus Shewanella; species Shewanella sp. 10N.286.52.C2. The sequence continues at coordinate 250,324 of NZ_MCTV01000039.1, read as the reverse complement.
ACCTGAAATTCGATAGCGATTGCCGTCAAAGCGTTGCATGTGTAACTCGCAAAATTGCGCCTTAGCTTGAGTAACGTCTATATTAGGTTTAAAAACCGCCTTGGTGCTGATTTCAACTGGGTATTGTGCATCTATTATGATTTCAGATGCGTTATCTGCTAGTGGACTTAGGCTTGCTCTGACACAGTTTTTATCAATAATAAAATCGGACACTGGCGCTGCGTAACAAATACCGAGGTCATCCCATACCCAGCCAGGTGCTCTAAGACTTTCACTGGTCGGTGATACTAAGATCACATTGCCATTTATATGTTGTATATCCTTAGTTTTAAGTGTGGTGAGTAGTTGTTTTAGTTGTTCACGAGTAAAGCTAGGATCACCACTAAATTTAATATACACATCACCATTGAGTTGCTGCTGTACTACAACTCCATCAATATATACTTGGGTTTCATAATAAAAATCAGTACCTAATTGCTTTGTAGCTGCAACGGCAGTAAGTAGCTTTTGGATGCTCGCGGGTTGCATTAATGTCTGCTCATTAATGCTGTAAACACTGCTGTTTTTTTCAATATCCCATATGTTTATAGCCAGTTGTGATTGAGGAGGCGCAATATGTTGCATCACATTGGCTAAGTATTCATCGGCCCACACAGGTAAGCTAAATAAAGAAACAATTAATATACGTATTAGTAAATACATAACTAGCCAGTAGTAAAAGTTTGAGTCTCTCTAAAATACGTGATCTAACGGATTATTACAGTGATGAAGCGATAAAAATTGATGTTAGACCTTAGCGTCAGTTTTTGTGTTTGTTTTTTGCTCAACATAATTGATTTTTATTTATTCAAACAAGATAGCGTAGGTTGTTTTTTCTACAGGCCTTAACAATCACTTTAAAAGTTTGATCCAAAATCGTTCACTTGAGCCTCATAAACCCATCAAATAGGGCTATAACATCAGAAAAGCCTTGCTCATAAGCCGCTAAGTCGGTAATTTCTATCTCCTAATATTTTTTGTTATTCAGTTAAAACGATGACAAAGTATAAATTTTAAGTGACAGTATTTATTATTCAAAATTAGAAACAAACGATAAATACTTACCTAGTCAATTTATATCGACGTTAATAGCATTTAACTGTTTAAGTTCAAGGAGGTTGCCTTGCTGGATAAGCTTGGTGGTATCGCATTACAAAATGAATCGTTAAAGTGGTTATTAACCCCGGTTCAATTTAAACAAGAATTGTTAACTCGCATCGCGAATGCTACGAATGCGATATATATTGCTGCGCTTTATTTAGAAGATGATGAAGCGGGCCGAGAAGTTCTTGAGGCGTTACTTGCAGCTAAAGCTGCTAACCCAGAGTTAAAAATAGTTGTCCTAGTGGACTACCATAGAGCTAGGCGTGGCCTAATTGGCCATAAAGGTGATAGTGGTAATTACATCATGTACCGCAAAGCCATGGCTGCTGCGAAGGCACCTTTTGACATCTTAGGTGTACCAGTTAAGTCTCGCGAGTTTTTAGGGGTATTACACCTTAAAGGCTTCATCATTGATGATGCAGTAATATTCAGCGGCGCTAGCATTAATAACATTTACTTTAAACAAAACGATAAGTACCGTTTTGATCGTTATCATGTGCTGGAATCTGCTGAGCTTGCTCGCAGTATGGGTGAGTTCATTGAGCAACATCTAATTAGCGATCCGGCTGTTTGTCCGTTGACTCAAGACAGCAGCGACGAAAAATGCCCTGATAAAAATGACATGCGCACCTTTAAAACTCGCTTATCACGTTCAGATTATCAGTTTGAAAGTACCCGTATTGGCAATCGTGTTACGCCGCTTGTAGGCTTAGGCCGCAAGAAGAATAAGTTAAACGAAGTGGTGATAAAATTGGTTGATGAATCAACCGAGTCACTGTTTATCTGTACGCCGTATTTTAACCCACCAAACTCTTTAGTGAGAGCGTTGACGCGTCATTTACGTAATGGAAAGAGTATTGATATCGTGGTGGGTGATAAAACCGCCAATGATTTTTATATCCCACCAGAGAAAGATTTTTCTACCATTGGCGCATTGCCTTACATGTACGAACAAACCTTACGTAAGTTTGTAAAACGTCAGCAATGGGCGATTGAAAACGGTCAGTTACGGATCCACTTATGGAAAGACGGTATCAATAGTTATCATTTAAAAGGGATTAGTGCTGATGGCAAAAAGCATCTCATCACTGGTTCTAATTTAAACCCAAGAGCGTGGGCGTTGGATTTAGAAAATGGTTTGTTATTGCATGATGACAGTGGTGTGTGGAAGCAAAGTTTTGAGGCGGAACAAGAATTTATTCTGCAGCATACCGAAAAACTGTTCCATTATAGTCAAATTGAAACCGTGCAAAAGTATCCGGCTCCTGTGAAAAAGATTATGACCAGGATAAAGCGCTTAAAAGCTGACCTTTTACTAAAAAGAATTCTATAGTAACTTCATCACCCAATTGGGTGATGAATTTTTTTGAACGTTATAAACTATAACGTGTAACCGAGAATAATCCCATGTTGGCGTTACCTCCTGAGCAGCAACACGCAGTTCATCGTTTGTATCAATACCGAAAATCTATTTCAACTAAACCATTTGCTGCCAGAGGGAAAAAACTCATTCGCTGCCAGTGGTGTTTATTAGGAGAAATTTTCTGTACCTGTCAACATAGACAATATATCAATACTGAAGCCCACTTCATGCTAGTCATGTATGATGATGAAGTGCTAAAGCCAACCAACAGTGGCCGTTTAATTGCTGATTTAGTCCCTAATACTAGCGCTTATTTATGGTCTCGTACTGAGCCCAATAAACAAATGATTGAAGCGATCAACGACCCCAAATATCAGCCAATGCTGATATTTCCTGAGCAGTATGCCCAAGAAGGGCAAATGGTGGTTAGTCATCCTAGTCAATGTGACAATGCCGCCACTGGTAAAATACCGCTGTTAATTTTATTAGATGGTAGCTGGCGTCAAGCGATCAAAATGTTTCGTAAAAGCCCTTATTTACATAGATTGCCATTGTTTTCTTTTAGTCCTGAAACCTTAGCTAATTACGAATTAAGAAAAGGCAGCCATGATTTTCAGCTATCAACTGCTGAAGTGGCAGCTCTGGCCCTTGAAGCCATCGACGAGCCATTAAACTCCAAAGCATTGAGCTCGTGGTTTAATTTATTTGTTGAGTCGTCGTTACTGGGTAGAAATCGTCGTTTAAAAGAAGATATCATTCCGATTGAAAGTTATATTCAGCAGTTTGAACAAGCAATGCTAAACGCAGCGGCTAAATAGCGTTTAAATACCATCATAAAAGCAGCGGATGCGAGTGTTACTCTATGTTAGAAAGTAAGTTGATTGTGTTATATCGTCTAGAGCCCGGTTGTTTGGGCCCCGATGGTATGGAGCACATACAAATATTTTGTGATTTAGCACAGCAAATGCTGGCAAGCCTTGATACTGCAACATGCCAATGGTTTTTAGAGCCACGTTACAACAAACAACTCGATGAAATGGCGTACTGTCTAGCCAATAACATGTTATCTCGTGAGCAAGCCACTAAATTTATGGTTCGCTTTGGCGATGATTTAGAGCAAGCTCAAGAAACCTTCGAAGACAAATTAACCTTGTTAATCAATCAATACCTATCACGTAAAGGCTAACCGACCTTGTTTATTTCAACTTTATGCTCCGATATTACTGTTTATTCTTTTGATGAATAAAGCCGTGTTCACCTCGGGTAAGTATTTTATAAGTTATTGTTTTATAAGCTTCAGAGTTTCAATTTTATTCGTGTTAGCGTATAATTGCCTTCGCTTTAATCATCAATCTAGGCTCCAGTATGCAAACTCCATCGTTTGATAGTCCTTCGCCATTACTACATGACAACGCCGATTTAATTCAAAAGCTCGAGCAGCAATTTGGATTTAATCAGTTTAGAGAAGGGCAAATTGATGTAATTAAACATATTTTGTCAGGAGCATCTTCTTTAGCCATTTTTCCTACAGGCTCAGGTAAATCACTGTGCTATCAATTTAGCGCCTTACAACTGGCTAATGTCACCTTAGTGGTATCGCCATTGCTTGCGTTAATGAAAGATCAAATCGCTTTTTTAAATGCTAAGGGAATAAATGCCGCCAGCATAGATTCAAGCTTAACCTTTGAGCAAACACAGCAGGTTATGCGTGATGTTCGCCGCGGGCATACAAAAATTTTAATGGTGTCAGTTGAGCGTTTTAAAAATGAACGTTTTAGGCAGTTTCTTAGCAGTATTGATATTTCATTATTAGTCGTTGATGAAGCTCATTGTATCTCTGAATGGGGCCATAACTTCAGGCCTGATTATTTAAAAATCCCATCTTATGTGCAGCAATTTAGTATTGCCCAAGTGTTGTTATTAACCGCCACAGCCACTGAAAAGGTAAAGCTGGATATGGCCAACCGTTTTGCTATTTTGCCTGAGCAAGTGGTACAAACGGGTTTTTATCGCAGTAATTTAGATATCAGTATCAAACCTGTTGTTGAAGCCGCTAAGCAATTGGAATTAGTCAACACAGTATCGCAATGCACAGGTGCTGGGATTATCTACGTGACCTTGCAAAAAACGGCAGAAGATATCGCGGCTTTTTTAAGTGCTAACAATATTCAAGCCACCGCTTATCATGCAGGACTTGATTCAGAGCTCAGAAATCGCATCCAACAGCAATTTATGGACGGCCAAATCAACGTAATTGTTGCCACAATTGCCTTTGGTATGGGAATAGATAAAAGCAATATCCGTTTTGTGGTTCATTACGATTTACCGAAATCTATCGAAAACTACAGCCAAGAAATCGGCCGTGCAGGCCGAGATGGGCAATTGTCTCATTGTATTACGCTAGCTAACAAAGATGGCTTAAATACCATTGAAAACTTTGTTTATGGCGATACGCCAGAACCCTCAGCGATTACCAACTTAATAGAACATATTAGCGCTGAAGTTGAATATGGCCGCTGGGAAATGCAAGAGTATGCGATTTCAACTAGCTGTAACATTAAACAGTTGCCGTTAAAAACCCTGTTAGTTCAACTTGAATTAGCCAACGTGGTGCAACCAAGCTTTGCTTATTTTGCTGAGTTTAAGTATCAATTTTTGATTGATAAACAGCAGTTGCTGGCCAGTTTTGATCCCCAGCGCCAAGCGTTTCTGCAGCAAATATTTGAGCATACTCGTTTTAAGAAAATATGGGGTCAACTAGATTTCGATAGCTTATATCAGCAATATGGTGCAGACAGGCAACGGGTAGTTTCGGCGTTAGACTACCTAGCAGACAAACAATATATCCAGTTAGAAACCAAAAAAATAACCCAAGTGTTTAATGTTGATATCAATGCTTTAAGTAATCCAAACCTTATTGTAAGTTTGTCTGATTACTTCCAAAGTAACGAAGTCAAAGAGATAAAACGTTTAAATCAGCTTATTAGTTTTTTTGAATCAACTGAGTGTATTACTGCTAAATTGGCGCGTTATTTTGATGATCAGCAAGCACCTAGTCATTGTGGTCATTGTAGTGTCTGTCGTGGGCAGATAGCATTGTTGCCGCAACAGGCATTAGCGCCAATCACTCAATTAGCGTCATTGCAGCAGTATCTTAATGAGTTTTGCACTCATATGAACGCAAAAGGCATTATGCCGATATCTGTAGCGGTTCAAACTAAATTTTTAGCAGGTATTAGTGTGCCGATTTTTACCCGCAACAAAGTAAAGCAACTGTCAGGTTTTGGTTATTGCAGTCAGTATCGATATCAAGACATCGTTGATTATATCAATCACATAAACGGTAATAACTCAGATATGGGACCAGGTTAATATGAAGAAGAAAGCCGTAGATGCACTACTTAAAAAGCATGAAAAACTTAACCATATTGAAGGGGTTAAAGTTGTTTCCCATACTCAGCGTGAAAAAGAAGAGTGGGTTTACCATACCTTGATGTTAGCGGGTTACGATGTAGCATTTAAATTTAAGCGTACTAAAAAATATAAGAGCTTGCAGGATCAACTTGTGAGTTTAGTGTATTACCCTGAAGAGCATACTGTGGCTGGATTTAGCGTAGAGATTATGCAGGTTGTTCGGGTTAAACGTTGTTAAATTATTACCTTGGATCCAGTTAAATATTAAACAGCGTTAGCAGATGCACCATGGTTATTTGGGTTATCTGCTGACGCTTTGTTATAACGCTGTTTAGCCATGGTCCCACACATTAATTTGAATAGTGGTAATCACCTTTAGCTTGCCAAATACGGTATCTTAACGTTGCATCTTCAGGTAGATAAAATATTTTTGGTAAACGGCTATCATAATTGATGCTCAAGCTTTGTCCCATTGGCACAAATTTAGCCGTTTTAGGTTCATTACACATCATCATCGTACTTGGCCCTACCGTTATACTATCGACGCTATAAAACGGATATCCCCAGCCTGATAAATTCTGCTCGACCAATTTGCCACTTAGTCTATGGTGATTACAATCTACCAGCTTATTTTGGCCAATTTGAATTTCAATTTTATAACTCGCCTCATCATCACGCTGTGCTAATTCAAGTATATGTTGCACTTGCTTAGTCGCTGGCTTTGGAAACATCTTTATATTGTCAATTAGCTGATAATTTTCATGAGTATTTTTATGCATGGTTATCATTGCGGGTTGACTAAATTGGTTAGGCACAGGGCTAGTGGCATAAGCGGGTACTATTACTGTCGCCGATACGCTTAATAACGTTGCCATAGGTAGTTTATTTAATTGGTTTTTTAGTAAAATTTTCATATGGTTTCTCTTATGTAAAATGTTATTGTTATGCTTGTTATTGTTTTAAACGTATCAAATGCGTAAAAGGGTTATATTTTTTTAAATTTAATTTTTTAGCATTTAAGTATAGCGTTACCTTTGCTGGGCTTACATTGACTTATATAAATCATAGGACGTGAAATTGAAGACGAGTTTAGAAAATTCTGCACAAATACTAAGAATGGCAGTGCCGCAAATGTCCGCGCTGCATATACCGGTTACCCCAGAAAATTATGCCATTTGGTATCAGTATTATGCGGAAACAAATTTAGACTTAAAACGTGCGATCGATGGTTTAATTGCCAATAAAGTTGAGTTTACCGCCGCGGTCAATCAAGGCCTTTATAACAACTTTATTCAAGAGCAGTCTCCAGAAGTCATTGATAATGTTCAAATTGAAACCAAATTACTCATCAATAGCTTATACAGTAAGATCAGTCAGCTTTCTTCTGGTACTAGTAACTTTTCATCGAGCTTACATTCTTTAAACGAGGAACTGCAGTCAAATCCAAGTCCACAATTACTTAACGAGTTAATCGTCAATATTAGTATTGAAGTGGAGAAGGTGCTATTAAACAACGATTTAATGAAAGCCGACATAGACTCTCTGGGTAATGAATTAACGACTTTAAAAGATGAAATGACCAGTTTAAGTAAAGTGGCAATGACCGATGAATTAACCTCGTTAAATAATCGCCGTGCCTATGAGGTGTTTGCTTTAGAGCAAGTCAGTTTGTTTAGCCATAGCAATATACCTTGTTGCCTATTAATGATAGATATCGATTTCTTTAAAAAATTCAATGATACTTATGGTCATCTAGTTGGCGATAAAGTGCTGGCATTTGTGGCTTTTGCATTAAAACAAACGGTAAAAGGTAATGATTTCGTTGCCCGCTATGGCGGTGAAGAGTTTGTGATTTTATTGCCTAATACTGAGCTACAAGATGCCTTAACGGTGGCTGAGCAAATTAAAAATCGTATTGCAGATAAGCAGCTCACCATTGGTAAAGAAAAAAAGCAGCATTTAGGCAATATCACAGTATCGATAGGGGCTGCTGAAATCCACCCTGGAGATGATAGTGATACCTGGTTAAGTCGCGCTGATGAAATGCTGTATCAAGCGAAATCATCAGGTCGCAACTGTGTTAAAGGCTAATGTTTATCGGCAGAGTCTATACCCGCTTTAGCTTGCGGGTTAGCTTCACATTGGGGCAAGTCCATATGCATCTTAATCAGGTGCTCATCCATATCAAAAGATACCGTAAAGCCAAGCCCTTTGGCGAGGTTTGCCATACTGCGGTTTTCAAACATGGTAAAGCCCGCTAACACAGGAGTATTAGTGGTTTTATAATAGTTAATCAGTTTTTCTAATAGCATTTTACCTAAACCAATTCCTTGATAGTCGCCGCGCACCGCCATAGCAAATTCTGCTTCTGTATTATCAGGATCTGTCGATGCTCGCACCGCACCTAAGGTGATTGCCTCACCATTTTCATCTTCTGCAGTGGCGATAAATGCCATTTCTCTGGCGTAATCTATTTGTGTTAAAACCGCCATTTCCTCATGGGTCATTTTCGAACGAACGCCAAAGTAGCGTTTATAGCGATCTTCATCACTGAGTGAGTTATCAAAGGCTAAATGCTTTGGCTCATCCTCAGGAAGAATGGGCCTGAGCATGACCTTCAAGCCATTTTTCAAGGTGGCCTTTTGTTCTAACTCTTTTGGGTATGGCATGATCGCTAAGCGCGCTTTGGGATCAATATCTGTACAATTGAGCTTCATGTTAACGTCAAGCAGGGTAATGGTTTCACCTGCGGCGAGCACTGGGTTAAGGTCTAAAGAAGCGATTTCAGGGCAATCGATAATCAGGTGCGATATTTGGGTTAGCATCACACATATTGCATTCATGTCTAAACCAAGGGGTAAATGTCTGTCTCTAAGTTTGTGAGTTTTCAACGCCTGAATGACCATATAGCGCGCCAGTGCCATATTAAGTGGCGGTAGGGCAACTGCAGCATCACGTGTCGGGTCCCATTCTGAGCCGCCTTCACCAAGGCAAATTGCAGGGCCAAAAACAGGATCATTAATCACAGAGACCCGCACTTCTTGAGCGCCAGCGGTTAATGCCATTTTTTGCACTATCATGCCATTGATTTCAGCGTCAGGGTTGGTGTCCTTAACTCTGGAAGTAATGGATAGCGCTGCCTGATACACTTCTTCAGCATTATTGAGGTTTAGTACCACACCGTGCACATCAGATTTGTACATCAAGTCAGGGGATTGGACTTTTAGTGCCACAGGAAAGCCCAACTTGGTGGCGATATTAACGGCTTGCTCTGCGCTACTGGCAAACTCTGTATCTATGGTATTTAAACCGTAAGCTTTTAAAATGTCACTGGCTTCATGGGTTTCGAGAATAAAACGATTATTGGCTTGGGCTTTTTGTAATAAATTCCGCGCTGTATTAGTGTCAGTGGGAATATTATCTGGAATAGATTGCGGCACTTCTTGCAATAGTTTTTGATTACGGCGGTATTCGACCATATGCATAAAGGCTTTTACTGCGCCTTCAGGGGTTCGATAAGTCGGAATCCCGGCTTTACTAAATCGCTTTCTTGCGGTGTAGGCTGAATCCTCACCACTCCAATTGGTTAAAATATTTAACTTGTTTCGATTTGGATGGCCCTTGATGACATCAATTAAACTCTGGGCGATTTGGTCACTTTCTTCTAATGCTGATGGTGAATGCAGCACTAAAATAGCGTCCATTTCTTGGCTATCCATCAATATAGTTAGTGCTTGGCTATAACGTTTACTGTCAGCATCACCGACAATATCTATTGGATTTTGACCAGACCAGGTTGTTGGCAATATGCGATTTAATTGAGTGATGGTGTCATCTGACAACTGTGCCAGTTTACCGCCTTTAATAATGAGTTCATCAGCGGCCAATACTGCAGGGCCGCCGCCATTACTGATTATGGCGACTCGCTCACCTTTTAATGGCGTGGAGTGGGCCAAACTTTCAACTGCGGCAAACAGTTCAATTAAGTCATGCACCCGCAACATACCACCACGCTTAAAGGCGGCATCGTAGACGGCATCATTGCCGCCTTTACCGCCTGTGTGCAACATAGCGGCCTTAACACCTTCAGCACTGCGACCCGATTTAATCACAAATATGGGTTTATTACGGGCTGCTGCGCGCGCTGCGGATAAAAAATGACGCTTTTCACTAATAGAATCAATATAAAGCATAATGGCGCTGGTGCGGCTATCACGACCTAAATAATCGAGCAATTCATCAAAATTTATATCAGATGCATCACCTAAAGATATAAACGATGAAAAGCCGATGTCTTTATTATTAGCCCAATCCAGCACCGTAGTACAAATGGCGGCAGATTGTGACACAAACGCAATTTTGCCTTTTTTAGCGCCGGTATGCGCTAGGCTCGCATTAAGACCAATGGTGGGAATAATCATCCCTAAACTATTTGATCCCAATATTCGCATGCCGTAACGTTTTGCATTTTGCAGCGTTTGAGTTAACAGGCTAACACCATGTTCATCAAACTCATCAGCCATGCCTGAGGCCATAATTATCGCGATTTTACAGCCAAACTGCGCCAATGTTTCGACGATACCAGGTACGCGACTGGCGCGAGTACATATCACGGCTAAATCGGGTTTAATGGGCAGCGATTCAATATTGGGATAAGCCAATACGCCCATAACGGCGGAATATTTAGGGGTTACGGGCATAATGGGCCCTGAAAAGCCGCTGGCCAATAAGTTTTTCATCAACACGCGCCCCGCGCGCTTTTCACTATTTGAGGCACCAATAACGGCGATGGAAGTGGGTTTAAATAATGTGTGAATACTTCTTTGGCTCATAATACCCTCAGCATAATCATTAACGCGTGGTAATTGCTTGTAATAAGACGTTTTTACATATCTCTGATAGCCATACTATTTTAGCTTCATGGCGCCGCGATGAACTACAAATAATCGCCATGTCTATGGCGACTTCTTTTTTGTGCAATTCAGCATCGATTTTAAAATTATAGGAGTAATGATCGGCCAGTAATTGGCGATGTAAACTATAGTTGTCGGTAATGATTGTCGGATTATGGTTTTCATTTAATTCACGAAAATATTCAACATGTTCATTTAAATCATCAACTAATAGCTTTACAAATTCCCCTTGCTCATTGCCCACTTTAGTAACATAACCAGAAGCCACTTTTTTCTGATACAGCTGCTGCGGTCTGTCTCGCAATGATTGCACGCCGATATCAATGGAGCCATCGATCAAGCCATCATTACTGGATTTTCGCCATTGTCTTAACTCTATGGTGGCATTGGTTTGTTTGCGTAATTCATTGATTAGGCTTTTACCCATTAATACCATCAAGGGTTCGCCTAAGTGCACCGAAATGAACTGCAGGTTTTTAGGGTCAAAGTATTCTGGTTCTAGGGCTAAGCTAATTTGCTCGATAGAACTTTGGATTTGCGGGGCGATTTTATCGGCGTAACTGGTGGGTTGTAGGCCATTAGCGGTGCGAATAAATAACGGGTCGCTTAGTTCTTCACGTAATTGAGCCAATACTTTTGAGACAAATGATTGTGAGCGGCCCAGTTGCTTGGCGGCTTTTTGGGTCGAGCCTGATCTATACAGGGTGACAAACACATTCAGTGCATTCAAATCCATGAGATACCGATAAATAAGTGCAATTTAACAATATATTACACTATAAATTCGAAGCGTACATTGGGACTAAAGTAAATAGTTCATTTGGAATATCGGTTATTCCGTTATCACAGTGAGTTATTGCTAGTATTCAGCTCATATACAGCGAGACATTGTTACTCTCCCTGTTAAATATCTCATGTTTTTAGGATCTTTATGACTGAATTACCTGATATCGACACGGTTCAACCATCATTGAGCAATAAGTTATCTTTCTATGTGCGAAAAATGACCACATTTATTTTATCGTTATCGGTTATCGGACTTTTAAGTTATGGCTTCTCATTACTCACTCAAATACACGGTAAGCAATTACCTGAAGGCTACTTTGTTAATGGCTACCCCAGCATTTTAACCCTATTAGATTCTGAATTTTTTATGGGCTTTGTGTTTGTGGTCACCATTTTGATCATTTGCTATGTACTGCTGTTATTTTGGAAATTACATGAAGTTGCAGTTCATAAGGCAGAAGCCATGTCGAGTGCCCATACCCAAATTGTGTTTGCTTTATCTTTATGTGGTTTGTTTATTGATAAGACCTGGTGGGTACTGGCGATAATCATTGCTTTTGGGCGCTGGGATGTCCTATCTAAACGGTTATCAAGCATCATTAGTAATGGCATCAAAGGAGTTAAATCATGAAAGAGATCATGTTGCCTTATGTGTTAATTATATGGCTCTTAGTCAAATTAGGGGTCATTCAATGGAACCTTACTAATGCGGTACGCACCATTGGTTTAGGAATGTTTATTGCTTTTTCATTGTTTACTGGCCATCGCTTTTGGTCACCCGCTGATTTAACCGATAGCTCAACCGTTAAAGCGCCTCATGCAGTGCTAAGTCCACTCATTGGTCAGGAAGTTGAAAACGTCTATGTGACTCATAACCAAATCGTTAAAAAAGGGGACTTGATTTACACCTTAGTATCAGTGGATAGCACGGAACAAATCAAAGCCCTTGAAGCCAGTAAAAATGCAGTACAAGCGCAGCACGCTGCCGCAATCCAACAAATTAACGCTTTAAATGTCAGTATCAATAATGATGAGCGTAATTTAGCGCGTCTAACGGCCTTAAAAGAGCATGCAAGTCAGGTGGACCGCGATAATTTACAGGCGCAGATTGATGCCAATCGTGCCCAAGTGGCTGCCAATATTGCCCAGTTGGGCGCGCAAACAGCGCAAATGCAAGCTATTGAGGCTGATATTGAATCGGCTAAATGGACAGATTCACGTCGTGAAATACGGGCTCAATATGATGGGCAGCTTGCCATTACCAATGTAACTGAAGGCACCCGCTTGGGTAATATGCACTTGTTTGATACCAGTAAGAAATTTTTAGAAATGCGCATTGCCGATCAATCATATCGCTATATAAAACCTGGGCAGTTTGCCGAGTTCTATGTGGATGCTTATCCGGGAGAAATCTTTAGAGGCAGAGTGCACAGCATTACTTCAGGTACGGGCGAAGCCATGATTAACCCCATGAGTGGCAGTCAACATGTGCGCCAGCATGTGGGTAACAATGGCGGCTCTCATGGTCGTACAGTCGTTATTGAGTTTGAAGAACCTGAAGGTTATTCATTACCGATTGGGGCAACCGGCTCAGCTTGGATTTCTGCTGAGAAACCCCATCCAGCATTGGGCTTTATGGATATCATTGGCGCGGCGACTGTTAGGCTTAAAGCGTTAAAGTCGTACCTTAATGCGCTTTAGTGAATGCGTTCTAGTGAATGTGCTTTCGTTGCGAGTCATTGGTATTAGCATTAGCAGAGTGAGTAATATGACTCGCTCTTAATTGCTTATTACCACAGGGTTTACTCATCCTAACTGAATTGATTCAAGCTAATTACTTTAACCTTTAGACAGTGCCACTTGTGTTTCATTACAGCTTTCAAGGGCACTATTTTGCTCAAAGTTTTGGTTGAGCTGGTCGTTATAGTAGTCGCTAAATTCGCGCATAAGCCCTAGTGCCAATATTGCTATTGTCATTACTTGGTAGAGTATTCCTGACCATGACATCAAATATATTGAAAGCATCAGGTTTAATCCATTACTGGCAACCATAGCTAACCTTAGTTGACTGCCCGCTAAGAAGAATAAACTAAAGCTCATTACGACTGCAGCGATGACCGCACACCATTCACTCCAATGCTCAGCCCACAGAAAACCCTGCGTCATGGCAATAATACTAAAGCTGAGTGACATGGCTAAAGGCGATGTTAACCAGGCAGTCGATGCAAGATTTTGCTGGTTATTGCTATTCAAACTTTGACATAAACGAAAGCGAATAACATTAACTAGTTGGTTGGCCATGCCGAGAAAGCTGCCTAATAAGCCTAAATGGATTGCGGTAAGTACTGACGCTATCATATTGCCATGAATAAATTTGCAATCTTGTTGTTGGCTATTTGCCCACCAGCCAATGGCCATTGAGACAAAGCCAATAAGCTGAAAGTAAAATAGGGGCTCGGCAATAAACTGAAAATCAAATGCGGAAAAATCTAACACAGGCAAGCACAATCCAAGAAAATTAAGGATGCGTATTGTCGTTTTTTTCAGCAATAACACAATGGCTAAAATCGCATAATAGCCTCGCTCATGTGATTAGATATAAAACTGTGAACTGGAGAGTGTTTTTTGAACAGCTAGAGTTGACTAAGTTGTATTTTTGTTGAGCTTTAGATCGATTAATGTACTGCTTGGGTTTGATATTAGTTGTCCATTTTACGCTAATTTAAAGCCACAACTAAACCTGAACCAAGTCAGAATAAAAACCAGCACACGCAAATCAATTTATCACCAATTTAGCCACAGTGGATTTGCGGAATATCTTGCCAACAGCTGGTGTATTGCGGGGTTAATAGCTCACGGCGCATATGCCATTTACCTCCAATACCTTGGGCGGCGACAAATATTGCATCACTACCGTAGCGTTGATTTAACTTATCAAAAACCTGCATCAAGGCAGGATCTTTTACTGGGGCAAACAAGTCTGTTTGCAAATGTTTGACCGGTGATAAATCTAACAATCCAATCCCGATTTTATAGTAGCGAGTATTGGGGTTATAAAGCTTACGGGCAATTTCTGCTGCGTAACTGATGATTTCACGGTTGTCATTAGTTGGATATGCACAGCGGTAATGATATTTAAAGCCATTAGGCTGTTCATCATAAGGGGAGTTACTGGCAAAGATCAGTATGGTGCTAGCCACAGAGCCTTGCTTTCTGGCTTTGGCTGCCGCGATACCAGCATGCTTACTGAGCGCCTGTAATAATGAGTCTATATCGCTAATACGTTCACCGACACTACGAGTTGAAAAGATCTGCTGTTTATCTGCTCTGGCGCTATCCCAGCCTTTACAAGCCTCGCCATTGAGCTCTCTGACTGTACGCTCGATTTCAATACTAAATTGGCTACGAGCAATGCCTGGTTGTAATTTAGCCAGATCCAGTGCGGTGGTGATCCCCATGGCATGTAATTTGTTACCGATCCGCGAACCGATCCCCCACACATCGGTGACTTTCATTGTCGCTAAAATGGCATTTCTTTGCTCAATGGATTGGATATAACATACCCCGTTATAGCCCTGGAGCTTTTTAGCGGCATGATTGGCCACTTTGGCAAGGGTTAAGGTGGCAGCAATACCGACACACACAGGTAAACGGGTTTCTTTCCATACCGCGCGGCGGATCATAGCGGCATGGCTTAATAAACACGGGATCGCAGGGTAACAATGTTTAAATGACAGAAATGACTCATCAATAGAGTAAATATGTTGCTCAGGTGCAAAGCGGCCAATCACTTCCATCATAGAGTGAGACAAAGAGGCATAAAGCTCATAATTGGAGGAAAGCGCAATCACGCCTGCTTTTTCACAAAAATCGCGCACTTCAAAGTAAGGACCAAATTTACCCACTCCTAATGCTTTTGCCTGGCGGTTAGCCGCCACAATGCAACCATCGTTATTGGACAGCACCACGATAGGACGGCCACGCCACTCTGGGCGAAACACTTGCTCGGCGCTGCAATAAAAAGAGTTGGCATCAACGAGTGCATACATAATTTAACTGTCCGTTAGTCGTTAGTTTAATCCGCTAACATTAGTTATTAACTAATATAGGGCTTTGGCGATGACAACGGATTGAACGGATCACCACGCCTTCAACACTGAAGTTGTCATACTCTTGTATCGTAACACTCTGGTGAAGATCATTTGCCGATAATAATAATCGCCGCTTGATATCAATGAGCTTACAGACAAAGTTGCCGTTATAGTTTGCCACTATCACATCATGGTTTTCGACACTGACATGGCGATCCACAATGAGAATATCCTTATCAAAAATGCCGATTTTCTCCATAGAGTCGCCGCTAGCTTGGCCAATAAAAGTGGCACTGGGATGTTCAATCAATAGCTCATCTAAACTTAATGGCAGTTGCCGATATTCAGCAGCAGGACTTTCAAAACCAGTAATACCGGCACAAGCAAAAATAGGAATAACCTTCATAACAATCGACACCCAACAGTACTGTATGTTTATACAGTATTATAGCTGTCCCCGTAAAATTGGCAATAAATTCCGTAAGGTTGTCGAATAAGCGTGCGAATTGTTGGTTATTTAATCTGTTATGGGTCATTGAGGGAATGCTTTGCTGAGTGAGCTGAACTAAACAGCATTGCTAAGTACTAAATTATGAGCAAGGTAAGCGTGAGTGTTTAAGATTGAGTGGCGACTATTATCGAGCTGCTGTCGAACCATTAGCCGAAAATAACCTAATAAGCATTCTTTAAGGAAAAACGTTAAAAGTTAATTGTTTGTTCAGCTTACGTTTAGCTTACGTAGGTAAAATAGAGGCAAGTTTAAAGCTTATTATCAGTATCAGAATTCAGTTGTTCATCAACGGGAGTAAACATAATGAAAAAAGTATTTATCATTTCAATGTTAGCAATATTATCTTTTGGCGCGAGCGCTAGCCCATCGACTCAAAAGCCCGTTGTCATTCAAATTCAGGATTCATTCACGCAAATCAATAGTGCTTTAAGCTGCTCAATTATATATGCCCACACTCCGATGACTTCACAGGCCGATTATTATAAAGGAGTGGTCTACGAACGCTATTCAGATCTTGTTGAACAACTCGTGTTATCAGGCCAGTCAGAAGAGGGCGCAAGACAAACAGCGATTGAAAAAATTGTCATGCAAACACAAACCATTGAACAACAAATCAATGATACTAAAAGCGGTGGAAAAACAGAGTTAAAACAACTGCTGCAACAAACGGCTAAAAAGAATGATTGTGTCCACTACGCAAATAATTAAGATGTACGGTCATAATTAAGATGTACAGGCATAGTTAATATTCATAAAGCGATTAATATTTACCACGAATAAAGCAGACATTTTACCGTGGCAAGAACTTCTAGTTCTGAACAGAGTAGTGGTCTGCTAAACTGCCTTTGTCATTTCTAATCAATTAAAATTTTTTATGCAAAGTAAGCCACTTCGTCAAGCCAAAACAATCGAGAATGTTTTCAACAGTGCCTATTGGCACCTTGGTCAGCAAGATTTTACTATCAATGAAATTCGCACCAAGCTTGAGCGTAAAACCGATAACCAGCAATGGATTGACACTGTTCTCGCTAGACTCATTGAAAGTGGCTATTTGAAAAATGATTTTGATTTTGCCGTTCGCTATTGCGAACTGGCCTTTAGTCATGAGACGGGTAAAGGCGCTATCAAACGTAAATTACAATTAAGAGGCGTATCAGTTGCTGAAATTGATACCGCAATTGAACAAGTCATGCATGAGCAAAATGTCGATTCATTTGAAATGGCGACAGCACGATTGCAAAACAAATTTGAACACTTTCATGGCACTAATAAAGAAAAAGTTTATTCACAGATGACCACCAAAGGGTTTTCTCGCGCTGAAATTGATTACGCACTATCACAACACCCTCAAGTTGACACCCTGCGCAGTAAATTAGCCATAAAAGCAGACAAGGCTGACCTGAAGTCTGAAATTATCAAGTTGTATAATAAAGGCAAAGGCAAAACGCTGATCTTGCAAGAATTAAAACAGCGGCTTCTTGATGTCAGTGATTTCGAAGAGCTGATATACCAACTAAGCCTAACAGAAGAGTTAGACTTTTATCTCAGTTGTAAAAGTCAGCTGGCTAAAAAGCGTTATGACTTATCCGACTATAAAGAAAAGTCCAAAGCCTATGCTTACTTATCTCGAAAAGGCTTTGATAGTGATGAAATAAAAGAGGCCATGACTTTAGATGATGATGCATAGCTTCTGTCTATTTAAACTATTTGGAGTTTTAAAGCTACTTACTAGCTTGTCGTTGTGCTAATTCAATCTGTTGCCAAATACTCTCTGCTGCAGAGGAAAGGCTAGCATAACTTTTTATATCCCCCTTTCTTTGTGCCTGCATGGCTTGTTCTTGCGTTAAATCATATTGCTTGCGTAAGTTTTTAATGGGATCTCGTTTGAATATGCCAAACATAGGTGAATCCTGTTAGAAAGAAGATGCATAGTTATACGCCTCAACGAGGAAATAGTTTATAAAAGTGCAATTTTAATGGTCGTAAGTTTATATATTGGCTGTTAAATTAAATTGCTGTTGGTCATGCTTGCTAACAGTGTTTGAGCCCCTAGGTTCGCTTTTCATTCGGCACATCAAAAAGTCGTGAAAAAAATTCAACCTAAGAATCATTGCAGTAAAGAGATTTTTTAATAAGTTTACGTTTTTAAGTTGTTAAGGTTAAATTTTTTGATATGAATATAATGAGTAAATTAAAACAAGAATGGTTTTTAGTCGCTATGGTTGCAGCGATTGCATTGGCTATGGTGTCAGCTGATGTGGGCAAGTCTGGCGGGATATTACAGCTTGATCAAGTAACGGCTATTGGTATTGCCATGGTGTTTTTTTTACATGGGCTTAACCTGTCACCTAAGGCAATAAAAGCGGGCGTTACTAACTGGCGACTACACCTTTATATTCAATCGGCCACTTTTATTGCTTACCCGATCCTGTGGCTACTTTTTGGGGATTCACTTTTAGCCTTTATGCCTGCAGCGCTAGCGTTTGGTTTTTGCTATTTATTCGTATTGCCAAGTACCATATCTTCTTCAGTAGCAATGACAAGCGTAGCCAAAGGCAACATACCTGCGGCAATTTTCAATGCATCGCTTTCAAGTATTATAGGCGTTTTTATAACGCCATTATTTATTCAGCTGTTTATGAATCTCGATGGCGCTGAATTAAACCTGATGGATTCGGTGTTTTCTATCGCCAAACTATTATTAATTCCAATGATTGTTGGCCAGCTTTTAAGGCCGTTATTACTGCGCTTTATAGAGAAACATAAATCCGTGATAAACAAAGTAGACAAAATCGTCATCATCTTAATTGTTTACAATGCCTTTTGTGATTCGGTTATTAATGGTATTTGGAGTGAATTTTCAGCTTGGTTACTGCTGTATTGTATTGCCATTTGTACCCTAGTGCTGTTGTTTATGGTGCATGGGATCCAATGGGGCGCTAAGCGATGTCAATTTAATAAGGAAGATGAAATCGCCGCGGTGTTTTGCGGCACTAAAAAAACCTTGGCAGCTGGTGTACCGATGGCGCAGGTTATTTTTGGATCTGATCCCGCATTGGGAATGATTTTGTTACCCATCATGCTGTATCACCCAATACAGATTTTTTATTGTGCACTGTTAGCTAATCGCTATGCAAAGCGATTAGCAAAATAATGTAACTGATTAAATTCAATGCATAAGGATGGGTAATGACAATTTTAAAACTAATTAGCTGCACTGTAGATGATGATAATGTTGCCGCTTTTACAGCAAGCCAATGTGCTTGGCAGCAATTAGAAAATTGTAGCGGATTTTTAGCACAAGCGGGTGGCTGGCGCGCTGATTTAAATAAACTACCTTTGCAAAATTATGCTGCACCGTTGCATGATAAAAACATAAATACCGCCGTGGTTTTCGGGTTTTGGCAGTCAGTTGAAGATGTTACTGCCTTCATGCAAACTACGCACGATCAAATATTTACCACTAATCATCAGGGTAAAACCTACCAAACCTGCCAGGTTAAGTATTTTGAAATGTTGCCAACATCGTCAAACTTAGTTGTGGCTCACCTCAACTCAGAGATTATCAGCATTAGTCATTATGTGGCTGATTTAGCGCAAATGGCGCAACTGCAGCAACTTTACTTTGACAACTGCTCATCAAAGGGGTTGATTGATTGCCAGCTTTTAAGGCTTAGTCGCTCACTTAAGTCACAAGCTAGTGCCCAAGAAGATACAAACGTAGAAGCAAAAGTTGAGTTCATGCTGGTTTGCTGGTGGAGCAATCAACAAAAAGTTGTTTTAATGCAAAATAAAATCCAGCCAAAGCAAGAACAACAAGGGCAGTTAACAGCGTTATCTGAACAGGTTATTAAGCTAGAGGCGAAATGGAATGTGCAAGCAAGAGCTATTGAAATAGCTAAGGATATAGCAGACTGATATTCAACAGCCTGCCTAATTTTAATAAAAAGTCACCGGTAAATAAAAAGTCTATTTGTATTCAATAATACGAGCGATATAGCTAAATTTACCAGAGTCATTGCGATAGTTTCGGTACAAATCAACTGAGAATGCCTTTGGTTTATCTTGATCAATTTTTACGGCAATTTTATCACTTAACTTATCTATATTAGATTCATTATAAACATAGAATTTGTTCACTTTTTCAAGCCCAAGCTGTTTAGCTTTGTGGCTTGTGGTATAAATTTCGCTATAAACGTCTTTGACAAATCCTTGATAGGTAACGCGTTCAAAATTAGCATTTTTATCAACAGTGATAAGAATATCAGTTTGCTCATCTAATGTTATTAACTGCTCCATTGCTGAGTCTAATTTATGATGGGCTGCTTCGTTCAATGTCTCTGCAGAAACACCTGCAGATAGTGAAATAAGTAATGCTGCAACCAATGTCTTTTTCATTCTATTACCCTAAATTTTTAATTCGTAAAATATGTTTAAAATCACCTAAAATTAGGCCGATAACTACTGTTTTAAGTTTTTACGATGATTTGTTTAAATACATCATAATCAATCATTAACGCTGTGCTGAATGCCATATGAAGGATTGAATCCTACATATATAGGCTGTGTTTAATGAGCTGGTTGATATTTAGACCATAGGAATTAAACGTTAATGATGTTGGAGCTGAAATAACCATGAATGTTGACTTAATTTTAAAGCTTTGAAAGCAAGCATGATGAAGCTAAGGTTTTACTATTTAACCTATAAAAACAATGCTATCGTGTCAAAATGAGGTGATATTAGATATTGGAGTAGTAGTTAAATGGATTCAAAAATTAAGCTCGTTGCTTTTAGCGTGTTGTGTTTGAACCTTGGCGGTTGTGATCTCATCGACGGTATTTTACATCCCGGAGACGATGATGAAGACTCAAAAATAGATAAAAACTTTAGCAGTAATGCTCAACAACTAGGTTTATCAGAGACAACGGTTAAACGTTTATGTAATGCTACCGACAACATAAGCATTCATTGTGTCAGCAATTACAATGACGAAAGTGCCCTTGAACTAAGAGTAGAATACACGTTTAATGATGTGTTATTAAAAAATAGTTATGCCAAAAGTACCAATGCTAGCCGAGTAATTTTTCATTTGCCTGCTGATGGTGCGATAGCAAAAATCGAGTTTGAAAATAGTCGAATTTATGATTTTGATAGTGGTTATAGCTACACATGGTCTGAGCCTGAAGATTATAAAATCGCAAACTTAGCAGACTCAAGTGAAGATTCAGTACTTGCCTTAGACAATGCCACAAGTATAGAAGAAGTTTCAGATTCAGAGCTATCGATTTTGTCTAATGCCGCATTCTCTAATGATGAGTATTCACTAACGGAAGCACAAGATATCGTAATCAAATCTAAAACGATGTTGTTTCCAACTTTAAATGTTGATGTAACGAGCACAGGTATTGTAGAACCTATAGATGCTTCTTTTGCCATGTTTACCGCTGGCCACACTGCAATTTTATCAAGTTACTCTTCTGCGTTATCGACCGCAATTGAACAAAGCTGGAATTAAACGAGTTATTTGAAGCGATTATTGGCAATTGTATTAGGACCTTATGCGTTTAGATAAATTTGTATTAAGAAGTACTGCACTGACTAAAACTCAGGTGATAACCGCAATTGAAGCAGGGCAAGTTTGTGTCAATCATGGGGTTATCAAGGATGTAAAACACCAAGTCCATGAGAATAACCTCATACAGTTAAATAGTCAGACGTTAACTCCAAGGCCATTTCGATATCTACTTTTGCATAAATCGGCAGACAAGATTTGTTCAAATGTCGATGGACATTATCCTTCATTGTTTAACGATATTGATATCGATAATAAAGACGAATTACATATTGTTGGCAGGCTTGATGCAGATACAACGGGCTTAGTGCTCATTACTGATGATGGCAGATGGTCTTTTAATATTACTCGCCCTGAAATGAGCTGCGCGAAACTATACCGGGTACATTTAGCTAAATCGCTATCAACTCAAGCGATTAAACAGTTAGAGCAGGGGATTTTACTGGACGGTGAAACCAAACCGACATTGCCAGCTAAAATCACAACAGTAAACGAAAGCCAGGTACTACTAAGTATTACTGAAGGTCGCTACCATCAAGTTAAACGTATGTTTTTTGCTGTGGGCAATAAAGTAACCCAGCTTCATCGTGAGCAAATAGGTGAGATAAAATTAAATACTTCCAGTAATCAATGGCGTTACCTTACTGAAGCTGAGGTCAATTCGTTCAATAGCTGATGGATGTTTCATCAGCTTGGCTTGTCAATGATAAAACATCACTAAATTGAGTCTTTAAATGACAATTGCGATAGTGAATAACACTTCGTTAAGCTATTATCCGCTGTATATTTAGGTTTAACACTCTATGCTTTACCAAAACGTAAAACATAACCTCAAAAGCCACTTCAAACTTGCCATTACTTATAAGCTGTAAATTATGACTATTGATATCACGACCATTGTTGATCCAGAAATCACCTGTTCAAGTTGCCAAGCATGCTGCTGCAAACTTGAAGTGATGATTATTTCTGACACCGGTGTACCAGAGCAATACATCAGTGAAGACAGCTGGGGTAGCCAAACCATGAAACGATTAGATGATGGATGGTGCGCTGCAGTAGATAGAGAAACGTTAATGTGTACTATTTATGAAAATAGACCGTGGATTTGCCGTGAGTTTGAAATGGGGTCTTATGAGTGTGAACAAGAAAGAACCCATATTGTTAAGCTAGACAAATAACTTAATTATAGCTTACGAGGCGGCCACAGCCTCAATGAGTGGGGTTAATTATATAAAAAGACAATACTTTTCAATGAGTAACCCGAAGTTCTTCTATATTTCTAACTTGCCTTAAAAATGATATAACCCTTAACAACAATCACAGATTTTATTGTTACAGCTGCTAGATTTTTACAAGTGTTAAAGTCAGTTCTTAAAATAAACCTCTATCAATCAGGTGCTCATTAAAAGCTAACAAAAGCTTTAATTATGCTTAAAAGCTGCTAAATTTAATTATACCCACAATAAACTAAGGGGTTTATTATGTCATCTGTAAAAACACATGGATTGAGTATTGGTATAGAACGGGTTAACGACGATGTGTACTTATCATTAAAGGCGACTGGCACTTTAACTCATAACGACTATTTAGTCATAACGCCATTACTCGATGCGGCGTTAGCTGAGGTAAAACACCCGAAAGTAAACGTGTTTATTGATGGAACTGAACTTGATGGCTGGGAACTTCGAGCAGCCTGGGATGATTTAAAACTTGGCCTGCAACATAATAATGAATTTAAAAAAGTGGCTATTTGGGGTAATAAAAATTGGCAAAATTATAGTGCTAAAGTTGCAGCTTGGTTTATGAGTGGTGAGGTACAGTTTTTTGAAGAAAAAGCAAAGGCGTTAGCATGGTTAGAAAAATAAATGTTTAATAACATGCAGTTATTAATAATGATTATTTAAAATTCGTTAATTAATTTAAAGAATACTCGGGTATGTTTGCTGCCTGTAAAATACTAAAAATATAGAAATTAGTTTATCTACCTGTTTTGTTTAAGTGGTCTATACTCATAGTAAGAAATGGACATTCGATGGGTGAAATCTGAGTGAAAAAGCACATTAACTCAATTTTAGTAGTAGATGACCAGCCAATAGTTAGACGAATTTTCACAAGAAGTCTAGAACAACTAGGGACTTATGAAATTATCGAGGCGGCTGATGGATTAGAAGCATTTAATTTAATCAAACAAAAACAATTTGATTTGATATTTTGTGACTTAAATATGCCCGTAAAAGACGGATTATATTTACTTCAACGACTCATAGAAATTCAATATACCAGTGCTATTGTATTATTCAGCGGAGAAGGTGAAACTTTACTTAATTCTGCTAAAGTATTAGCCACTTATTATCATCTTAATATTCTTGGTGTAGTTCGTAAACCCATCACCGCAACAATGCTGAGTGAGTTTTTGGTTAAAGCCACTAATGCTGATAGCATGCCTCAAACACAAGTCATAGCAACCCTCACATCTAAACAATTAGAGTAT
The DNA here is from genome assembly GCF_002874545.1 of Shewanella sp. 10N.286.52.C2. Lineage (NCBI taxonomy): Bacteria > Pseudomonadati > Pseudomonadota > Gammaproteobacteria > Alteromonadales > Shewanellaceae > Shewanella > Shewanella sp. 10N.286.52.C2. Next base: position 226,039 of record NZ_MCTV01000039.1, on the reverse strand, counting down.
CACTTAAATAAAGGTAATGTTCGCGCTTACTTACAACCACAATATAATCTTGACACCATGCAAATTTGTGGCTTTGAAGCATTAGCTAGAATAGTTGATGGTGATAAAGTGATTTCGCCTTCTCAATTTATACATGCAGCAGAAGAAAATAAATTTATTCTACGTATTACCAAAGCTGTTGTTGAAGATGCCATAAAAAACTTTGTTAAATTGGATGTAAAATATCGTTCGTTGAGTTTATCAATTAACATCTCAGGTAAAGTGCTTGATGAAGAGGACTTACCTTTTTGGTTAGAAGAAGTAACCAGTAAAAATAAAATATCTTGCAATTCGATTACTTGCGAGCTAACTGAAACTGCAATCCCTTCAAACCCATCAGTGATGATTGTAGCTTTACTGAGATTACGCATGATGAAATTTAAACTATCAATCGATGACTTTGGTACAGGCTTTGCCTCACTAGAACAATTACATATGTTACCTTTTCATGAACTGAAAATAGACAGATGCTTTGTTGAAAATATTGTTACAAATACTAAGTCTCAAGCTTTGTTTACACGAAGTATTTTACTTGCCAATGATCTTAAAATGACAGCGATTGCAGAAGGTGTTGAATCAAAAGAAACTGTAGATGTAATTAAGAAACTGGGGTGCAATATTGCTCAAGGATTCTATTTCTGTAAACCTTTTCCAGCCAATAAAATAATAACGGTTATTAATAAGGAGGGGCTTGATTACGGGGTGAAATTTCAAAGGGAATTAACATGTGAACGGACTTAAAAGGGTTGGGTCCATTTTTATAATATATGGGGTTTTGTTACTTGCTGCTATTGTTGTTTTAGCTGGCCATATGATAACACTCACTTTTTTCGCTACATGTTGGCTGCTAATCCTTTATCTACATTTAAGTAAATTGAATAAGCATGAGCTAGCTATTATCGAAACTCCAACTACCCATTGTAGGAAAGAAGTCATTCCTGAAAAACTGAATAACGACCTAATAGAGAAAATATTTTATGTTTTTAATAAAAATGTTTTATCACAATTAAGTAAAGACGGTTATATTCTAATAGACAAAGACGGTGTTATTTTGAATGTTAGTGAACGAGTGGAAAGGATTTTGGTCTGTTGTAAAGACGACATAATAACAAGCCATTTATCACTATTTTTGTTTTTTACGGAACCTACTCATCAAAAATCAACTGACACTATGATTGCGCGGATTAAAAAATTAGTGAGTAAACCTGAAAAGTTATATTTTTTAAATAAAGTTGGATTATATATCCCTATAGAAATTTCAATTAGTAAACTACCACATGAAAATGAAACATTGTACCTCGCACTAATAAGAGATATCACCGCGGAACAAGAACAATTACAACGCGAAATAGATTTGTATGTAAAACTATTTAATAAAGAAATGATTTACAAATCAGCTTTTAATCAAGCTGCAATTGGTATCGCAAGAGTAAATGTTGATTCATACATTGTTGAAGTTAACCCAATGCTATGCAAAATTTTTGGTTACAGCGAGAAAGAGTTTTGTAAGTTATCAATAAAAGACTTGACTGTTGATACTGATATAGAAAAATCAGAGATGCTAATTAGGCAACTGTTTCGTAAAGAAATTTATTTTTTTAACCTAGATAAACAGTATGTTAGGAAAGATAAAAGTGAGTTTTGGGCTAACATATCAGTATCATTAGTGTGTGATAATGTCACAAACCAACCTATTTATATGATCGCTGTAATTGAAGATATATCAGATAGAAAAAATATAGAAACAGCGCTAATAAATATAAGTAAAGAAAGAGAAGAGCTATTAGCCGGACTCACTATCGCATCAGAGGCAGGAGGTGTAAATAATTGGTCGTTAGATTTAGTTACGAATAAATTAAAGTGGGATGAAGGTACGCGACTGCTATATGGGATCAATTTAGACCAACAGCTTGTTTACCAAGATTGGCTTAATGCTGTTCACCCAGAAGACGTTGAAGAAATTAAACATCATATCTTAGCTGCTATTCATAACATCTGCTCTTTTAAAATTGAGTTTAGAGTTTTTAACCTTGAAACCAATGAGTTAGTTTGGGTTCGGTGCGCGGCGAATGTATCTTGTAATGAAAATAATAAACCCACAATGATGTTTGGCATCAATATTGATATTACCCATGAAAAATTAATTCAAATCGAGTTAGAAAAAGAAACCCAAGCGGCAAAACATGCTAACGAAGCCAAATCTAGATTTCTAGCAACTATGAGTCATGAGATCAGAACACCAATGAATGGTGTAATCGGTATGATTGATTTACTCAGACAAACTCACTTAGATACAGAACAAAAGCGTATGACGGCAACCATAAAGGATTCTTCGTTTTCGTTATTAGATATTATTAATGACATTTTAGATTTTTCAAAAATTGAATCGGGACAAATTGAACTAGAACTGACATCAGTAAGCATTCTTTCTTTAATAGAAAGAGCTGTAGATGCACTCTGTATCAATGCAAATAATAAAAATATACAGCTATATATTTGTCCTGATTTAAAAATCCCAGATAAAGTTAAAATTGATGCCGTACGCTTCAGACAGATAATTCTTAACTTGGTAGGCAATGCGATAAAATTTTCAAGCTTAGAAAGAAAAGGTGTTGTGATTATAAAAACAAGATTTGATTGGATTAGTGTTACTTTGGTTGTTGATGTCATAGATAACGGTATTGGGATCTCAGAGTTACAACAAAAAAAATTATTTACACCTTTTATTCAAGCTGACACATCGACTACAAGAAAATTTGGTGGCACAGGTTTAGGGTTAAGTATTTGTAAATCATTTAGTGAATTAATGAGTGGTGAAATTAAATTAACAAGTCAATTAGGAAAGGGCAGTTGTTTTAGACTGTCAATCCCTATAACTAAAAATAAAAATACGAAATATGAATTTGAACATTTAGATTTTAGTGAATACCGTTTTTATATTATTCATGAATCAAAAGAACTTTCGAAGTGTTGTCAGGACATTATAGCCCAATTAAACCCTTTACATGTCAGCCAAGTTGGAATTGATAAGCTAGAGAATTTGTGCGCCATAAAAGATGAACAAGTTGTAGTGATTACATCTGCAGTCGATAAAACTAATATTTTAGAATCAACAAGCTTAAAAACAATAATTTTAAATCCACATCAGATAAAAAATAATGGCTACATTGATCCACTGACCTATGTCGTCAAGTGTGAGCCGTTAAAACCCAGCGACTTAATCCATGGTTTAGCTATTTTATGTGAACTTGAAAGCCCAACACTAGATCTAAACAAAGAAATAGAGGAAAACCATAGGGTAGAGGTAGCGCTTAAAGTAGATAAAAAGCGAAATCGTAATCTGATTTTACTCGCAGAAGATGAGCCAACGAATAGATTAGTATTAAGTAATCAATTGGAAAGTCTAGGATATGAACATGAAATAGCAGTAGATGGAAATGCTGCATATAAATTATGGATAACAGGCAGGTTCAACTTAATACTTACTGATTGTCATATGCCTAATATGGATGGATTTGCGCTAACAAAAAAAATCCGTAAAGAAGAAAGTCGCAAAGGGCTAAGCCCAACGACGATTATTGCAGTAACTGCCAATGGGCTTGTCGGTGAATTTGAAAATTGTATTAGGGCAGGGATGAATGATTATATTGCTAAGCCTGTTGAATTAAAAATGCTCAAAATTGCCCTAAGTAAATATATGAGTCGGGACAAAAACACACAAGCTATAGGGGAGGTTGTAGATTGTACTGAGCGCCATAAGGCTAATGATAGTATTGATTTTAAGCACTTAATTAAAATTATCGGTACCAATGATAAAACAATAACTGACGAAATTTTATTAATGTATTGGAATAGTGTTACCCAAGACACTAAAAAATTGATTGAAGCAGTAGAGGAAGGGCAATCTGATTTGATAAGAACCAGAGCGCACGCATTGAAAGGGATATCGTTTTCGACAGGTGCTGCTGTTATTGGGGAAACGTTTAAATGGATTGAGCAAAACGCATCAAAAATTGACGATATCAAACAAAAACTGCATACAATTGAGAGTGAAACACTAAGAATAAAGGACTTATTAGTTAAACGTGGAATTTTACAAATCAAAGATTCGTAAGCAAATAATGGGATTGTAGTAGTAAAATATTGATTTTAATGCCGATAAATAACGTTATCGGCATCATGATAATGCTAGAATAAGTACATGTTTTAATTAGATATAAAATATATGGATTACACTCTACCACCAGTATTACCGCTTTTTGACTCTGCTGACTTCTTACTTGAAGGTAATAGTGTCGTTAATCAATACATCACTCAAATTTCTCTTGATAATGTAACTGATGCCGGTTTAATTATTGAACATTGCTCTGATTGGTTATATGAGCAACGGCATAGTGAAAATAACTATAAAGCCTACCGAAGTGAATTAACCACATTTCTACATTGGTGTTTTGATGTGGCTGTAATATCGCCAATAATGGTAACTAGAAAAGATATCGCCAGGTATATTGCATACTGCGAAACACCTCCCAACGAATTTATTGGTTATTTTAATGTGCCACAATTTAAGCTAGAAAAAAGCATAAATGAAAGAATACCAAATCCACAATGGCGGCCATTTGTAGGTAAAAAAATACTTGGAAAACCACAACCATATAGTTTGAGTGATAACGCACTAAAAACCAAAATAGCAATAGTATCATCTATGTATAGCTATTTAATTAGTGAAGAATACACAGAGAAAAATCCTGCACAATTATGGCTCAAATACAGTCGTTTTGCTGTTAAGAAAAAATACATAAAAGATGACGATGATAATCATCATGCTTTTACTGAACTACAATGGTCATACGTGGTTTCTACAGTTTCTGAGTTAGCAATATCGCAGCCAGAAAAACATCAACGTAGCTTGTTTTTAATTAATTTACTCTATAGTTGCTATCTTAGAATTTCTGAAATCAGCGCTAGAGCTGGATACTCGCCATTAATGAGTCAATTTAAAAAGAATCCGCATACTGGTATTTGGTATTTTTATGTACCATTTTCTAAAAGTGGCAAAGCAAGAAATATTGCTATTTCGAAATCACTACTAACAGGTCTTAAATCCTATAGAGAATATCTAGGCCTGTCAGCATTACCAAGTGCCAATGAAACGCATCCGATTTTTGTTAGACATAAAGCCGCTGGTCATGGTCGAGATTCTGGAATGCTAAATGCTAACCTAGGGATAAGACAAATTCGTGAAGAAATTAATACCTTAATAAATCTCGCAGCAGATAAAGCGTTTGAAGATGGTTTTGATTATGACAGTCAACTCATGAGGAAACTAACCGCACACAATATTCGTCATACCGGTATAACTCATGACATCAATTTAAACCAAAGACCATTATCACATGTTCAAGCTGATGCAGGCCATGAAAGTATTGATACCACGTCACAATATTTACATACTAGCCAGACAGAACGTGATCAAAGTGCACAAAATAAACCATTTAATCATTTAGCTAATTAATGTCATCAAATATGCATATTTAACAGGCAACGCTATGTGAAATCTGAAGATATAATCAAGGTAATATGGCTCAGAATTTAAAATAAGGTCATATTTAAAAGCTATGTTAGTTGTCTAATGTAGCTTTAAAAGCATATAAAAATACCCATACACAACTGCGCACAATGTATATTATGTTAAATGGCATTTAAACGTTTAGTTATAGTAAAAAATTTTTTCAAGCCCTGCCACTTAGATCGAGATTTTACTGCGCAATGAGATTTTTATTTGCCCTTGTACCAATAACTATGCCCTCAGCAAGATAACTACAGATCGAACTGAAAACATATAGTAAGCTGTTAACTCCGCATGCATGTATTGATTTACTACACAAAAACTGACACTAAAGTTAATGAAGCATGTTTTCTGGTGTTCTTTATAAACTGAATATCATTACCTATTAATACTAGTTAACATTAAGTGTATGAAATTTATAGATAATAAATAACAGTTTAGTATTTAGATAAAAAGACAATTATTAAACAAGCTAACTCGAATAAGAAAATGCTTAATAATTAGGCGTCGCTACGTGAAATCTGCGACTTTTACTAAGAACTTGGCCTGTATAATTTAAACAGAGGTGCATAAATTGCCAAAACACATAGCCTCACAGACTCTCAGGAGTCATTTCCCTGGTACATAAAAATTATATAGCGCGACAAAGATACTCGTTAGTTTATTTTTAAAGTTATTGCAGCATTCGTTTAACCATCTGTAATTCTATTGGGATTTTGATTACCTTAAATAACAGTATCAAAGCTCATCTCTAATCATATATTGTACAAAGTAATTAATTGGTTTTATTTCTATTTGTTATAGGTTTTTTATTATTTAGATAAACAATCGTACAGTTGGGTCAAAGCAAACTGAAATTGACAATATTAGAAGCTAGCTTTTCGTGGAATGAATCAAACAATAACTGTTAAGTCCCCTAACCCCTTTTGTACAAAATAGAGTGAGCGACTTAACTAAAAAAAGCAAAAGATAAAGGCTGATAACCTCATATCTATGGCTAAATGTATAGTGCCACTTCGGACTCATAGGTAATACAATTTATGAGAATTGGAGTAATTAATTTACCTTTTTTGATATGTATACAAACAATATTTCAAATATTGAACTATTATATAATAACGTTAGTGATAGCTTTTTGTTCTAGCTAAATACTTAAGGGATTAAGACACTCGTTATGTACAAAAAATATTATATATTGATAATTTCTGGCATTCTGATTTGCTCAGTAGTTCCTGCAACTGTGTACATGGCAACGATAGGAAAAAAAGCAGAAAAGTCACATACAAAAACTCACTACTATTTTGAGAAAGTTGATAGCCCTATTCAGCCAATTCCACGCAGACTAGAAATTGATAAACAGTGGTTAATCCTCGGTAAAGCGCTATTTCATAGTCCTTTGTTATCTAAAAATAATACAATCTCTTGCTCATCATGCCACTTATTGGACTTTGGAGGTGACGACAGTTTTCCTGTATCAATTGGAGTAAATAATGGGCAAGGTGTACGTAACTCCCCCACCGTACTTAATTCCGTATTTAATTTTAGACAATTTTGGGATGGTAGAGCCGCCTCACTTAGAGAGCAAATCGAAGGTCCAATTCATAACCCGGTTGAAATGGGTTCTACTTGGCCTGAGATAATTAAAAAGCTTAAACAAGATAGTTATTTTAGCGAAACATTTCAAGACTTAAGCTATGAGGGCATAACATCTGAAAATATTATCAAAGCAATTACTACTTTTGAAGAATCTTTAATTACACCGAATGCACCAATTGATAGGTATTTATTAGGGGATAAAACTGCCTTAACAGATCAACAAAAGAGAGGTTTAAATTACTTTATCAATTATGGCTGTAGTACTTGCCATCAAGGAAGAAATATAGGCGGTAATATTTTTCAGAAATTAGGAAGAATAAATACAATACCCAAAAAATTAACATTAGATTTAGGTAAATTTGAAGTCACGGGTCTTGATAAAGATAAGTATGTCTTTAAAGTACCTAGCCTCCGGAATATTACTGAAACTGGGCCATACTTTCATAATGGTGCAGTTGAAAGCTTAACAGAAGCAGTTCGTATTATGGCTAGCTCTCAGTTGGGCAGGCAGTTAACTGATTCAGAGCTTGACGATATAGTGGCACTATTACATGCATTTACCTCTCAAGTAATAGAGGTAAATTATGATGATTAATTTAAAATATATTCCTGAGTTTACATGCTTGTTTTTATTTACAATGTTTTCTACTTTATGGGTTATTTCTATTCAAGAAAACAAAGAAAAAGAAATAAAAGTAAAACCTTTACAACAACTTGAACTGTTAATACCTCAGCATAAAGTACAGCTACTAAATGCAAATTTTAGTGACCAGCAGCACTATGATAAACTAGCTCAAATACAATTTGAAATTGAATCTATACTATTAAAGGTGAGGCTTAATAATAAATTTGATGGCTTACTAAACGAGTATAAAGAAAACTCATTACATTACATACAGTTAGCCAGTATGATGAAGACTTCTCTAAGATTAATAGCTCAAAAACCTAACGTAGATGATAAAAATATTATACAAATTATAAATGCTATACGTTTACAAATATTTTCGTTATTGACTTTACCAAATAAAAAAGATGAATCCTCACTTAGAAAATTATTAGATATTACAGAGGATGGCCAAGTTGAAAATTATCAATATTTAAAGTTAGTTAAGTTGCATAGTGTATTCATATTAGAAAACCACGAATTAACCGCTCATTATCGGCAAAGGCTTATTGATATGAGGGTAGTTGACTCGATTATAGAAGAGTTAGACCTACTAAATAAAGATATTGAAAATATACAATTCAATCAGATTGTTACCTTTTTTTGTTCTTTATTTCCTTTACTGTTCCTCTTTATAATAATTATTAAACGTCATCAATACGCTTTAGAAGAAACATCTGAATTACATCGCAAAGCTGTAGAAGTCAAAACACAATTTTTAGCTAATATGTCACATGAAATTAGAACGCCAATGACTGGCGTTATCGGTTTAGTTGAATTGACATTACAAACTGAGTTAAATCAAGAACAACGAAATTACCTTGAGAAAGTTAAGTTCTCAGCAGATTCATTGTTAGTAATAATTAATGACATTTTAGACTTTTCTAAAATTGAATCTGGTAAGTTAACAATTGAAAATATACCTTGGGAGCATAATAAATTAATCGATAATCTTATCATGATGCTTGGCATGGTAGCGGAAGACAAAGGTATCGAGTTGATTTTTGATATATCGCCGGATATACCATTAGAAATAATGGGTGACCCAGTCAGAGTGAATCAGATTTTATTAAACTTGCTATCAAATGCAATAAAATTTACTGAGGAAGGTCATGTTATTTTCAAGGCTTCATTGGGGAATGATAATGAGCAGTCACAAACAATTATTTATGAAATAAAAGATACTGGAATAGGTTTATCAGATGAACAACAGTCAAAACTATTCGAACGATTCTCACAAGCAGATCAATCGACTACGAGAAAATATGGCGGTTCAGGATTAGGTCTTGCAATTAGTAAATTACTTGTCGATTTAATGGATGGTGAAATAAATGTCTTGAGTAAACTAGCACATGGCTCAACATTTCGCGTAACCTTACCGTTAGGATTAGTCGATGAAAATAAAGGAAATTTAAACCTAATACAGCGGAATAGTAAACATTTATTATTGCTTGAAAATAATAAAGTTACACAAAATGTGATACAAAAAATGGCAGAAGCTATTGGCTCAACTGTTAAAGTTTCAAGTAGCGTAAAAGAAGCAATTAATCTTTGCCAGCAAAATAGATTCGATATAGCTTTGGTTGATTGGAGTTTAGATGGCGAAACTGGATTAGATTTTATTAATGAAATAAAGACTAAAAATTGTTGTCCGGAAACATTAGTTATATGCAGTGCCTATAGTCAAGCATACATCGAAAAACATGCACCAGTAGAGAGCACAATTTTATATTTAGCTAAACCGTTAACCTTTTTGTCATTAAGTAAAACAATTAATCTTAATAGTAACATTGATACCCCTCTATCGTTTTTAAAGGAAAATTCAGAAGCTTACAAAAGTGAAAGTAATCAGCTTGTTAAAGGTAAAAATAGTATTTTACTAGTTGAAGATAATAAAATAAATCAGTTGATAGCCAAAAAACTATTAACAAAATTGGGCTTTCATGTTGATTTAGCAGAAAACGGTCGCACGGCAATCGAATTGATAATGAAGAAAAATTATCGTGTTGTATTAATGGACATTCAAATGCCAATAATGGATGGTAAAGAAGCTACTATAGAACTACGTAAAAGCTATAGTGCAGATGATTTAAATATTATTGCCTTAACAGCAAATATCACAGAAGGTGACATTGAATATTATAAGAAAATAGGCATGAATGGTCATTTAGGGAAACCTTATGAAATTGAAAAAATACGAGAGGTATTATCCGATTTTTATTGTTTGATGTAATGAAGAGACTGTAACTAATTTTGTGTAACTGCTTATCAACACGTACTCTATAGAGAGTCAAGGATAGGCAGATACTCATGAACAAAAAAGATATTGAAGCTTTTGCTAAAGAAGCTGCTAAAAGCATTAAAACACCAGAAGACTTAAATCAATTCAGTCAGATGCTCAAAAAGATAACGGTCGAAGCCGCTCTTAATGCCGAAATGGATGACCACCTGGGCTATGAGAAACACCATGAATCGACTTCTGCTAATAGCCGTAACGGTAAAACCAGCAAGCGCATTCAAACTGAAGATGGTCAATTTGAGCTTGATACGCCGCGAGACCGTGAAGGCAGTTTCGAACCTCAGTTAGTTAAAAAACACCAGTCCAGATTTACCTCTATGGACGATAAAATATTGTGGCTCTACGCTCAAGGCATGAGTACTCGTGATATCGTTCAAGCCTTTGATGAATGGTACGGCGCAGAGATATCACCCACGTTAGTTTCTCGCGTTACCAACGCCGTTCTAGAGCAAGTTATTGAATGGCAAAGTCGACCTTTAGATGCCATTTACCCAATCGTTTACTTTGATTGTATCGTCGTAAAAATCCGTCAGGATAAGCGCGTTATTAACAAATCTATTTTCTTAGCGTTAGGCATTAACCTTGAAGGTCACAAAGAGCTAATGGGGCTTTGGATAGCTGAAAATGAAGGGGCTAAATTTTGGTTAGGTGTCCTCACTGAACTACAGCAACGAGGCGTTGAGGATATTCTCATCGCTTGTGTTGATGGCTTAAAAGGCTTCCCTGATGCTATCAATACCGTTTATCCAGATACTCATGTACAGCTCTGTATCGTACATATGGTCAGAAATTCATTAAAGTACGTATCGTGGAAAGACTACAAGGCAGTCACTGCGGACCTTAAAAGCATCTACCAATCAACAACGGAGGAGGAAGCTTTACTTGAATTAGACCGTTTCAGCGATACCTGGGATGAGCAATACCCCCAAATCAGCAAGTCATGGCATAATCATTGGCACAACTTAAATACGTTTTTCAATTATCCTCAGGATATTCGTAAGGCCATTTACACAACCAATGCTATAGAGTCGTTAAATAGCGTGATTAGACGAGCTTTAAAAAAACGTAAGGTATTTCCTAATGATGACTCGGCCAAGAAAATGATTTACCTTGCGATAAAAGAAGCCAGTAAAAAATGGACCATGCCCATCCGAAACTGGCGTACTGCGATGAGCCGATTTATTATTGAGTTCGAAGACAGAATTGTGAAGCATATTAACTAAATTGCAGTTACACAGAATCTGTTACACCCTCGTAATGAACGACTGATATTGGTTACATGCTTAGGCAGATTTTATCATTAAGTATTCGTCCTATGTAACTTCATTGGAGATTCTTAACCACTATACAGATTCAATTGGAACGTTTGCTGAAACAGCTATAAATTTCAATAAACTTAAAAATATTTACATTTACGGCGCATTAAACCGTGGACCTATTACGCTTAACCGTAACTTCGGTTTTGCTTGGGGTGTTAATGGATTTTTATTATTTAATGCACTGGGTAAACTCGGCACAGAAACTGTCGTCGCTATGCGTAAACGTGTCGCTGATGAAATTACTACAACATTTGCAAGTCACTACACACATGAAGTGACATTAGCTGAGGTTTTGAATTTAAAATCGATAGCTGGTTATGCAAAGCAAGCGACTGGTGAAAAGTACTTAATTACACCTCAAAGACAGTAATATTTAAGTAGATTATTTTGTAGATAAGTAAAAGCAGATACTGATTAGGGTATCTGCTTTTTTAACGTCTTATGGCAGTTAAACAGTAACTTAAGCATAATTATTTAACTAAATTTCATACTTTATGAAGATATAGAATGAGCTAACGATGCCTTTTTAGCTGCTTTATTTTTTAAGTAAAATGCTCTCAAATGATCGTAACTTAAGTTGAAAACAAATGCATAAATGGTAATAAAAATGGTAACCCCTAAATCAAGAATAAAAGCATCCCATAAGCTGATCTTGAGGATATAAGCCATCACTGGAATCGTGAAGAATAATAACCCAGCTTCAAACAAACCAACATGAATAATACGTGTTGAAAAGGTTCTTTTTTCTTTTTCACCCTTAACTATTCGGTCAAATGCCATATTAAAAATATAGTTCCAAACCATGGCAATTGAAGCGATTGTTATCATAGTTCCTGATAATGAACTAACCTCATGATCTGTAAATAAAGCCAATCCTGCCATTGACATTGATACTGCTAAAACTTCAAACAAAACCGAGTGAAAAACCCTTTCTAATGTACCCATAACTATCGCTCCAACAAGCATTACTGAATAAAACAAGTCGCTATTATGACTTTTAAAACCGCTAAACAAAGTTAACAGCCATCAGCTTTCGTGATACCTTGTGGTAATTAATTTATTCGTGGTCAGATTATGTATAGTTTTGAGCAATTAAAAGTCTTTGTAACTGTGTGTGAAACGGGTTCCTTTTCCGCGGCCGCGCGAAAATTAAAAAGAGCACAATCTGGCGTAAGTCAGGCTATTGCTAACCTGGAAATATCGGTTAACCAAGAGTTGTTTAACCGTGAAAAAAACATCCCTGTATTAACGGCAAACGGTGCAGCTTTACTACCTGTAGCCCAATCAATATTGCATCAACAGCAGTATTTTGATCAAAAAGTGGAGTCCTTGACGAACAAGGATGAACACGAGTTAGTGATAGCGATAGATGAAAGTCTTGTTGACAGTAAACTGTTATCCGTTTTAGCCTCATTGGCCGACAAATTCCCTATTACAAATGTCGAAATTATCACTGCCTCTTCATTTGATATAGAAGAATGGATTCGAATAGGGAAAGTGCAAGTAGGTATCATATATACTGATGGTGAACTAAAAGTTGATATGGATTTTTTCCTGTTGGGTCAAGCGAGGTTTTTTACCATTTCATCAAAAGATCACCACTTGGCTAATCTTGATATTGTTCAAGGAGCCGATTTAAAGCGCTATCGTCAATGTGTGCATCGTAGTTTTAAACAAAATGAACTGTGGTTTAGTTATGGTATTAGCTCAATGCTTTGGTATGCCAATACACACCAAACATTAATTGAACTAGTGCAGCAAGGCGTTGGTTGGGCAAATGTGCCAGCATTATTAGTTAAACAAATTCAATCAGATGATATTGTTTGTTTACCAGTAGCACATGAATACAAAGGCTGGATAACGCCTGTTGGTTGCTTAGTCTCTCGGCAACATCAATCAGGGCCAGTACTAAGCAGTTTAATTGCTTTATTGAAGCAACTTAGTTTTGAGGATGCTCATTGGGAAATGGCTGATTAGCCTTGTAAAACACATAACCCGCAAAACCTACATTGCGGGTTATATGAATAAGGTCTCAAAGTTTAGAAAACAAAATCTTTGCTATCTAATGCCATCATCGAATCTACACCGTTCTGAATACAGGCGGCATGACCTTTAGCTCTTGGCAACATACGTTGGATAAAGAACTGTGCGGTTTTTATTTTCGCTTGGTAAAATGCTTTTTCAGATGTATCAGTCTTTAACTTTTCTTGAGCCACTTTTGCCATTCTTGCCCAGAAAAAGGCTAATGTAACGTAGCCAGCAAACATCAAGTAATCTACTGAAGCCCCGCCTATTTCATCAGGGTTCTTTGTTGCTTTAGCACCAATAGTAACAGTAAGTTCATGCCACTCTTTAGCGTATGCCATGATGGGTTGGATAAACTCAGCCATAGCTTGATCGTCCATATTTTGTTGGCAAAATAGCGTCACATCTTTTGAAAATGGTTTTAATATTTCACCTTGGGTACCTATTATTTTTCGCGCTAATAAATCCAGTGCTTGAATACCGGTTGTACCTTCATATAAACAGCTAATTTTAGTGTCTCGCATGAGTTGCTCCATGCCCCACTCTTTTATAAATCCATGACCACCAAATATTTGTACTCCATGACTGGTCGCTTCAAAACCAAGTTCAGACAAAAATGCTTTTGCAATTGGGGTTAATAAAGCCAATTTAGTTTCAGTTTCAGCTTTTACTGCTTCATTTTTTTCTGCATGGACAATATCAACTAGTTGGGCTAAATAAGATAATAAAGCGCGACCACCTTCAGCAATTGATTTTTGAGTTAATAGCATTCTTCGTACATCTGGATGCACAATAATAGGATCAGCTGGTCCTTGTGGATTTTTCACTCCGCTAATTGATCGCATTTGTAGACGGTCTTTGGCATAGGCTAAAGCACCTTGAAATGAAGCTTCTGCAGCAGCAACCCCTTCGCTTGCAACACCTATTCTGGCTGCATTCATAAAGGTAAACATGCACTTAAGTCCACGGTTTGGTTCGCCAATTAAGTGGCCAGTAGCAGCATCGAAATTAATCACGCAGGTGGCATTACCATTGATACCCATTTTATGTTCGATAGAACCGCAGCTCACGCCATTACGATCTGAAATACTGCCATCTTCGTTTACATTAAACTTAGGCACGATAAATAACGAAATGCCCTTATTACCTTCTGGTGCGCCAGGTATACGCGCAATAACAATATGAACAATATTATCTGATAAATCATGTTCACCTGCAGAGATAAAGATTTTTGTCCCTGACAACGAATAGGTGCCATCTTCGTTAAGCTCAGCTTTGGTGCGCAACATGCCTAAATCAGTGCCACAATGTGGTTCAGTTAAGCACATGGTGCCAGTCCATGTTCCTTCAACAAGTTTTGGCATAAACTGCTGCTTTTGGGTTTCACTGCCGTGGGCTTCAATCGTCGCCAAAGCGCCATGACTTAAGCCTGGATACATGGCAAAACTATGATTCGCACTAGAAAACATCTCGGCAATGTTCATATTTAATGAGTGCGGTAAGCCTTGCCCACCAAATTCAGGTGATTGCGATAACGTTGGCCATCCACCTTCTACATACTGTTTATAGGCATCTTTAAAGCCATCAGGAGTTGTGACGTTTCCGTCAGTCCAAGTACAACCTTGTTGGTCGCCAATTTGGTTTAATGGTGCCACGACTTGTTCAGTTAATTTAGCCGCCTCAGCAATGATGGCATCAATCATATCTATACTTGCATCTTCATAACCAAGACCTTGGTAATGGCTTTCACAGCTAAGTAACTCTTGCATCACAAATTTAAAATCGCGTATGGGCGCTTTGTAGTCAGGCATTGTCATTCTCCAAATAATTATTTTATTTAAGGTGGTAACTGACTATTTGGATGATAATTCACACAAATAACATTTCCGAATATTCGATGCTAAGTTAACTAAAGCTATTATCCAAATGCATAATACTTATGACGATCTATTAGTAAAAATAATATGGTATTGATTTATGCTATTTAGTTAATCGGGTCAGTGGGTATTTGTTCCTCGATGTAATTTCCATACCATATACATATACATATACATATACATATACATAGACTGAGCCCTGCCTGTATTCCTTACATGAATAGTTATCTATTAAAACAATTGATTGGATAAATACAGAAACTCCACATAGCATGATTTGGCGTTTAAACGTTCATAAAAGTGGTAGTTAGTTATATTCAGAAGCTTAGGTTAGCTTCTAATTTATTCCCTTGCAGTTATTGAATAACGCAAATAAAAACTAGATGTTTACTGGTTATTAATAGAGCACTCAAGTGTCACAAATAACTTAAGTAAATCAGTTTGTTGACAAGGTTACTTAATAACTATTGGTCATTCTTGGGGATAAATATGAATGTAAAAACAGTACAAATCTTTAAGCACTCTTTAACCGCGTTAGCCGTTTGTGGGGTACTTAATTCATCGGCTATTGCTGAAGAAGTAAACACCAACTCAGAAGAAAAAGATGATATCGAAGTCATCTATGTCACAGCCTCTAAACGCCTAAAAAGCCTGCAAGAGTCACCAGTGGCGGTAACCGTAGTGGACGGCGCTGCAATTAAACAGTCAAATACGCTTGATATTAACGATCTACAAACATTGGTGCCCACTTTACGGGTTACGCCATTACAGCGCTCTACCAATACTAACTTCTCAATTCGTGGATTTGGTAATGGCACCAATAATACCGGGATTGAGCCATCGGTTGGTGTGTTCATTGATGGTGTCTACCGCTCCCGCGCAGCGGCGCAAATAGGTGACTTACCGCGAGTTCAACAAATAGAAGTGCTCAGTGGCCCCCAAAGTACCTTATTTGGTAAAAATGCATCTGCTGGTGTGATCAGCGTAACTACCATGGAACCTTCATATGATTTAGAAGGCATGGTTGAATTAGGCTATGGCAATTACAATCAACAAATAGTTAAAGGCTATATAACTAATGGGCTCTCTGATACGTTTGCCGTGAGTTTATCGGGCGGTTATAACGCTCGCGATGGTTATGCTGAAAGTATTGTTGGTCTGTCAGATGTTAATGACCGCGACCGTTGGAACATTCGAGGGCAAGCTTTATATGAACCCACTGAAGATGTTAAATTTCGCTTAATAGCCGACTATAGCGAAATTCAAGAGGCCTGCTGCGCTGTTGAAGATTCAATTAATGGTCCTACTACTGCTGCCGTTCGCGCATTAGGTGGCATTGTTATCGACGAAAATGATTCATTTTCTTATCAATCTGCACTTAATTCAAATCCTGACAATAATGTCGAAGATGGCGGTGCCTCACTACAAATTGACGTTGATTTTGATGGTTTTGCATTAACGTCAATCAGTGCTTATCGCAGTAATGATTCAGGATTTAAGAATGATGTTGATTACACGTCTTTAGATATTCTCACTGAAGGTGGTCACACAGAAATAGAAACCGTCACTCAAGAGTTGCGCTTAACTTCAACAGGCGAGCGAGACTTTGAATGGATGGTCGGTGCCTATCTGTTCCATGAAGAAGTGATTACTGGCGATACTTTATATTACGGTAATGATATTCGAAACTACTTTGATGTATTAACCGCTGCAGGCGGTGCCCCAGGGTTATTAGCAGGTGTTGAAGGAGTATATGGTCTTGAACCAGGAACATTTTTTTCAAACACCTCAGCCGTTAACTCAGAGTTTGAACAAAAAAATGATGCCTATTCTCTGTTCGCAAGCTTTGATTACCATATCACTGAACAGCTAACGGCTATTTTTGGTGTCAGTTATATTAATGACCAAAAAGACATCACCATAGAACAAACTAATACTGATGTATTTTCTGCAATTGATTTAGATAATGATCTTACCTTGTTTGGTGTGCCCATTGGTTCGATCCCCCAACTAGCTCCTGCAGTTCCAGTATTGAAAGGCTTACAATTTTTACCGCCAATGATGGAATTACCTAACGTGGTAGAAAACCATAAAACAGATGACAGCAAAACCACCTGGTCATTTCGCCTAGCCTACGAAATCAACAATAACGTCAATATATTTGCCACAGCTGCAACAGGCTTTAAAGCGACGTCATGGAATTTGTCCCGTTATAGTAGCCCTTTTGCATCAGATCAAGAGGCATTAGAAACTGCCGGTATTTCACAACCTAACCAAGCTTATGGCGGACGTTATGCCTCTCCTGAAGAAGCTACCGTTTACGAGCTTGGTATTAAAACACGTTTTGAAAATGGCGCTTTTAATGCCACATTTTTTGATCAAACTATTGAAGGATTTCAATCATCTATCTTTATCGGTACTGGATTTGTGCTAGCTAATGCAGGTAAGCAAAGTACTCAAGGGATTGAATTTGACTCCAAATATAATTTAAACAGTGATTGGTCAATCACCTTTGCTGGGACTTACCTTGACCCTGTTTATGATTCCTTTGTTGGCGCATCAGGTCTAGACGGGCCTGTGGATTTATCCGGTGAAAAACCAGCTGGTATCTCTGATTTAAGCCTGACAGCAGGACTTGCTTATAATTATGAAATCGGTGAGGACATATATGGCTACGCTAGAGTTGATTACTTATATGAAAGTGACACTAAATTAGCTGAAAACGTGCCTGATTCATTAACTCGCGAAGTTAATACCGTTAATGCCAGCACCGGATTAGCCTTTGGCAATGGTATCAATCTACAGCTTTGGGTACGTAATTTAACCAACGACGAATACTTATTGTCAGCATTCCCGCCTCCGATTCAAGCAGGTAGTTTTAATGGCTACCCAAATCAACCTCGTACTTTCGGTGCTAACATTTCCTATGAGTTTTAGTTAAGAGAAAGCCAATAGTGACAATGACTTACATTGTCGCTGTTGGCTTTAACCTTTAACGCAATTAATAACACTCTACATTTTTATACTAAGTAAAGAGTAAGCAAATGCCTATTGAAACGATTTTAAAACAACGCTATTCAGCACGTGCGTTTTTGAATAAGCCTGTACCACAAGAAACCTTAAAACACATTTTTGAAACGGTGCAATTATCCCCTTCCAATTGTAATGTTCAACCTTGGCAAGCCTGTGTGGTGTCGGGAAAAACAAAACACAAATTACAACATCAATTCATGGAATTATTAATGAGCGGCGCCAAGCCAAACCCAGACTTTAACTGGACGGCACAATACAGTGGCGTACACCGTGAGCGTCAGTTTGGATCAGCAAATGCGCTTTACACCGAATTAGGCATAGCCAGAGAAGATAAGAAAGCGCGTCAAATGGCAATGCTGCGTAACTGGCAATTCTTTGATGCTCCCCATGCGGTATTTTTTACCATGGATAAATATTTAGACATTATGGGTGCAGTAGATTTAGGTATTTACGCGCAAACACTTTCATTAGTTCTTGCTCAGCATGGCATATCAAATTGTATGCAAGGTGCCTTAGGTCAATTTCCTGATCCTGTGCGAGAAGCATTAAACCTACCTGAGGAACGCGGCATCTTATTTGGCATGTCTTTTGGCTTTGCTGATGACACTAATCCTGTAAATAAAACCAGAACAGACAGAGAGTTAATCGATAATGCAGTCAGTTTTTTCGAATAAATGCCTTTTTATATATGACATTAAAAGAGAATCAACATGCAGTTGGAGCATAAGTTTGCGTTAATAGATCAGACCAACATTCACTATGTTGAATCGAATCTTGTATCAGGCACAGAAGCAAAGCCAACGATCATTTTCCTTCATGGTTTTCCTGAATATTGGGGCGTTTGGCGTAAGCAATTAAGTTATTTCGCTGAAAGTTATCGGGTTATAGCGCCTGATTTACCTGGGTACAACTTAAGTGATAAACCTACTGAAGTTGATTTTTACTCTGTCCCCAATTTAATCGCTTTCTTTTCAAAGTTTATTAAACACATTAGCCCAAATAGCGCAGTGATTTTAGTTGCCCATGATTGGGGCGGCGCCATCGCTTGGCCCCTTGCAGCCTTTCATCCACAACTAATATGTAAACTGATTATTTTGAATGCCGCGCATCCAAGTACCTTCACCCGAGAAATGGTTAACAACCCACTACAACGCCAAAAGAGTACCTATATTCATGACTTAATTAGTCAAAATGCAGAGCATTTATTACAGCAAAATAACTATCAATACCTAGCTGAGAACATCATGGTAAGTGCTTATAAAAGTACATTTAGTAATAAAACCAAAGCTGAGTACCGTCAGGTTTGGAGTCAACAAGGCGGCATTAATGGCATGCTGCAATATTACCGTGCAATGCCGCAATTAGCGGCAAAAGAAAACACTAATCATTCAGCGCTAAAACAACAAAATAACTGCTCGTCAAAAAGTGAAGACTCGGGTCAATTGAGTCCAATTAAAGACATCGCGACAATAAAAATACCCAATATACGTATTAACCTTCCAACGCTTATTTTATGGGGTGAACGAGACCAAGCCTTTGTTAATGAGAATCTTACCGATATTAACCAATACGTTCCGGATTGCACCATAGTGCGTTTCAAAAATTGCAGTCACTGGTTACAACACGAAAGACCTGCAGAGATAAACCACCTCATGAATCATTTTATTAATACATAATCACAAAAATAAAGGCTTGTTATGACCCAATCACAAACGTTAACCCACAGTGCATTTGTTTTTGAAGTTTCAAAATCAAATTTAATCCAAACCCGAGTAGTCCCACTGAGTATTGAGCAGCCTTTAGCTGAAAATGAATTACTGCTGAAAGTAGATAAATTTGCTCTTACAGCAAACAACATTAGTTACGGCGTCACCGGAGATGCTTTAGGTTATTGGCGATTTTTCCCAACGGCAAATAGCACTGAGCAAGCCCAATGGGGGCGACTCCCAGTAATGGGCTATGCAGATGTTATTGCTTCAAATTGCCAACATATTAAAGTGGGAGAAAGGCTTTGGGGATTTATGCCAATGGCGACTCATTTAAAAGTCATTGCCGGTAATATTA
The DNA here is from genome assembly GCF_002874545.1 of Shewanella sp. 10N.286.52.C2. Taxonomy (NCBI): domain Bacteria; kingdom Pseudomonadati; phylum Pseudomonadota; class Gammaproteobacteria; order Alteromonadales; family Shewanellaceae; genus Shewanella; species Shewanella sp. 10N.286.52.C2. The sequence goes on along the minus strand of NZ_MCTV01000039.1, from coordinate 205,554 downwards.
CAACCACGGGTTTTTCTGATATGACTCTATGTCGAGAAGGTCTTTCACCTGTTTACAGTCGCTTTGATCGCATCAGTGCGAGCCCTTTTTATCAAGTTAATAATGAAGATTTTGATATTTTACTTCGAGGTTTATTTACCACGTCATGGTTAGTTGATGACTTTATGTTTGATAATAATTACTTTGACGCAGCTCAATACCTCATCACCAGTGCATCAAGTAAAACCAGCATTGCCCTGGCCTTCTCAATTAAAGACAGAGGCGAACGCCCTGCTATTGGTATCACCTCTGAATCTAATCGTAAATTTGTTGAGTCATTAGCTTGTTATGATCAAGTTGTCAGCTACCAACAAATAGCGTCACTCGACAGCGGTGTCACATCAATTTTAGTTGATATGGCTGGCGGTCAATCAACACTTTCAGCAATACATTACCACTTTGCAGACTCACTGCGTTATTCGTGTCGAATAGGGGCAACTCATCACCAAGATATTGATATCTCGGATGGTTTTAACGTTGCTAGCTTGCCGGGCGCAAAACCAGAGTTCTTTTTTGCACCAAACCAGCTTAAAAAACGTGCTGCAGAATATGGTGCCACCGAAATGATGAACCAGATGAATTTAGCATTACTGCGTTACATTGAGTTTTGCCGTGTGAACATAACCATCAACACAACTGAAAACGTAAATGAATTAGATGCTATTTACCAACAAGTATTAGCAGGTAAAGCCGATGCATCTGTGGGCCAAATTGTTTCTTGGTAATTAATAATATCAATTCATTTAAATTGGCCAGCAGCAAGGTCTGTTAAACCTGAGGTTCGTATGGAAAGTATTGAATTAGTCAAATTTGTAAACACAAAAGTGATTCCAATTTGTATATTTTTAATCATGATGGGAATGGGGCTTTCTCTTATTCCTAAAGATTTTAAGCGAGTGGTAAAGTACCCTAAAGCTGTATCTATCGGTTTGGTTAATCAACTCATACTTTTGCCGCTTATAGGGTTTGTATTGGCAAGTGTCATGCCTTTAGAACCAGAATATGCCGTAGGCGTCATGCTGTTAGTACTATGTCCAGGTGGTACGACTTCGAATATGTTTACCCATTTAGCCAAAGGAGATGTCGCGCTGTCAGTTTCGATGACAGCAATAGCCAGCATCATAACGGTATTTACCATTCCAGTGATACTTAACTTATCGCTTGAGCACTTTATGGGTAAAGGTACTGAGTTCTCATTACCGATTATTACCACCATGATAAGTTTAATGAAGCTGACAATATTGCCTATTGGCATCGGGATGTTAATAAAGCGATTTGCCCCCAAATTAGCTGACAGTACACAAGTTCATGTGTCTAAATTTGGTATTTTATTTTTAACCTTATTAATTATCTTTTTGACATACATTCAAAAAGACATTGTGGTTTCAGCCCTTATCGCTGCAGGGCCAGTTTCAATATTGCTCAATATTTCAACCATGGCGCTGGGCTACTATTCAAGTAAGTGGCTTGGTTTAAACCTTGCTCAGCGCACTTCAATTACCATCGAAGTAGGTTTACAAAATAGTACTTTATCCATGTTCATGGCGCTGACCTTATTGGCCAATTATAAAATGTCATTTACACCTGCTATTTATACGTTAACCATGCTATTTACTGCAGGTGTAGTCGTCAGAATATTTAATTCAAAGTTTAATCGCGCCGATAAACCGAAAGTGCAGTTAGATATCGCGAAATGAAGCCTTTTAAAAAATTAACAACACGGAAGATACTCATATGATTACAGTTCACCATTTAGTTAAATCAAGATCTAAACGCGTTTTATGGTTACTTGAAGAGATGAAGTTACCCTATGAGTTAGTCATACATCAGCGTGATCCAAACACTAACCTCGCACCGAAGGCGTTATATGCCATACACCCTCTGGGTAAATCCCCCATCATGGTTGATGATGACATAACCATATGTGAGTCTGGTGCCATTATGGAATATATCTTAAACCAAGATTATTCAACGCATTTAAGACCAGACACAAATAGCAGCCAATATTATCAATACCTTGAATGGTTACATTTTGCCGAAGGCTCACTGGCTTTACCCGTTATCACGACTTTATTATTGCAAATGGAACCCCGTGCCGGTAGTTACCCACTAGATGGTTATATTGCCAAAGAATTAGCAATCGACTTTGCTTATATTGACCAATATTTAGCAAGCCACAGTTACTTTGCTGGCAATGACTTTAGCGCCGCCGATATCATGATGACCATAATGTTAGAGATAGCCATGAGTTTAAAATTACTCAAGGGACAAGACAATATCAAAGCTTACCTCTGCAAAGTTCAACAAAGAGCGGCCTATCAATTAGTGTTAAAACACGGATAGGACTTTTTATTAGAGTAAATACTGTATAAAGTAATTAACAGCAACAATATTACAACCAACGATTGACAATAAAAACAGACAACTAAAACTAAAAAGGTAGCAAATGGAACTTATCAAGGTCGAAATCGACAACAATATACATGTAATTACGCTAAACAATGGCAAAGTTAATGCTATCTCGCCAGAGATAATTACAGAAATTAATGTCGCTTTAGATGCTGCTGAGCAGCAACAAGCCGTAGTTATTTTAACAGGCCAAGCCGGAATATTTTCAGGTGGCTTTGATCTTAAAACCATGAAGTCTAGTTCAGAGGCTGCAATAGCACTGGTAACCGCAGGCTCTAAGTTAGCCCGCAGAATGCTGGCGTTCCCGACCCCTATTATTGGGGCATGTACCGGTCATGCTATTGCCAAAGGGGCATTTTTATTACTCAGTTGTGACTACCGTATTGGCTGTGCGGGTGATTTTAAAATTGGTTTAAATGAAGTCGCTATAGGCATGACAATGCACAATGCCGGTATTGAGCTTGCGCGAAATCGTATCCCACGTAATTATCTTACTCGTTCAGTTATAGTCGCTGAACTGTTTGCCCCACAAACAGCGGTTTCAGCAGGTTTTCTTGATCAAGTTGTTGAACCTGAGCACCTGATGGCAACTGCCTATGCAGTGGCTAAGCATATGCAATCTCTTGATATGAAATCACATCACGGCACCAAACTAAAAGAACGTCACGCAATCCTTGCCGCGTTAGATAGCGCGATAGAAATCGATGCCCAAAGCACGTTAATTTTATAAGGTTAATACGATGAATAACAATGAAAAGTTTAACAGTTTGACTGTAGAAGTTAACGCTAAAATTGCTCATATCAAGCTTAATCGTCCTGATGAATTTAATTCAATGAATATTGATTTTTGGGATGAATTCCCAAAAGTGATTCAACAGATAAATGATCAAGCTGCTGCTCGTGTCATTGTTATTTCATCAACAGGTAAACATTTCTGTGCAGGAATGGATCTAGCCGTTTTTACCCAAAGTAATAATGATAAGAATATTGAATTAGGCCGTAAACATGAGCAATTACGCCGCTTAGTATTAAGGCTACAAGAGTGCTTCAACGTATTAGAAAGTGCCAGAATGCCAGTATTAATGGCCGTTCAAGGTGGTTGTATTGGTGGCGCGGTTGATATGGTCAGCGCTGCTGATTGTCGTTATTGTACCAGTGATGCTTTTTTCAGTATTGAAGAAACTAAATTAGGCATGACCGCTGACTTAGGCACATTACAGCGTTTACCTAAATTAATCTCAATGGGTTTAGTTAAAGAATTAGCCTATACCGGTCGCAGAATGCCAGCCAATGAAGCCAAAGATGCAGGTCTGGTTAATCAGGTATTTGAAGATCAACAAAGCATGTTAACAGGCGTAATGGCAATAGCAGCTGAAATTGCTGCTCGCTCACCATTGGCGGTAGCAGGCTGTAAAGAGATGATAAATTATGGCCGCGATCATTCTGTAGCAGACAGCTTAAATTATATGGCAGCTTGGCAAAGTGGTATGTTCCAACCGCAAAATGACATGATGGAAACTTTTACTGCCAAAGCGCAAAAACGAGCACCAGAGTTTCAAGAGCTAACACCAATTGATAATTCAAAAATATTCTAACTCGCTGTAGGGCTATTGCTCGATTGAATTAACCAAACAGTGTTTAAATCGACAATAGCCTTTTTATAAAAGCTTTTATAACAAGATTTTATAAAAAGATTTTAAACCAAAAGTAATCAAACATGGTATGAAGTAACTATGACCAAGCCACTGATTAACCTCGTTCACGCCAATGGATTTCCTGCAGGAAGTTATAAAACATTTCTCGGTGAATTTAATGAAAAGTTCAGTACCATTGCTCATGATCAATATGGGCATAATCATAAATACCCTATACACACTAATTGGCAGCACTTGGTTACTGAGTTGCTTGATTATTTAAAACAGCAAGATGAAAAAGTGATATGTATTGGTCATTCATTTGGTGGCATTCTGTCATTTCTTGCAGCATGCCAACATCCAGAGTTGTTTCGTGGTGTAATCATGTTAGATCCGCCAGTTGTTACAGGCCCTTTCAGTCATGTACTCAAAGTCGTTAAAAAGACTCGTTTTATTGATAAATGGTCTCCTGCAGGCCGGGCACAAAACCGTCAACGTCATTGGCCGCTAAACACTAACTTAGTTGGTTACTTCGCACAGAAAAATTTATTTAAAAACTTTGATCCAAGGTGTTTAAAAGATTACGTTGACCATGGTGTAACCCAGCGCAATAAACGCTTAGAATTAAGCTTTACCCCCGAAGTTGAAGCCGATATTTTCAGACATTTACCTTGTAACTTAGCCAGATATAAAAACCAACTTAAGGTCCCAGCTGCACTTATTTATGGCGAAAAAACTGACGTATTCCCGGTTAAGTATTTCACTCGCTTTGCAAACTTAAACAACATTGAAGTTTCCATGATGCCCAATGGTGGTCATATGTTCCCCCTAGAGCAACCACAAAATACTGCCAATATGATTAAGGCCATAGTCAAAGACTGGTAACAACGCTAATGGTATTAATAATGTTATTACTTAATAGCAGCTAAATTAGTCAGCTATATTTATAAAGTAAAGCTAACAATAGTCTTAGCTTCTGGCGGCCTATTTTTATTTACTACAAGGTGCGAAACTTTTTGCATATTTATCTTTAAAGTTAACTCCATAGTAATTTACTTAGTGACTGCAATGGTCATTCAGCCGTTTGAACGCCCTATTCGCTGTTAAGGTTTACAAGCATTGCCATACCTAGCCAAGAGAACCACACTATTTGGCTTAAGCCAAATATTTCAGTGAGGATTTCAGCAGGATAAATTGTAAGAACACCGACAGTTCCAATTAATAGTCCGAAATAGTGTAACCATTTCGGTAATTCAATCGCTTTTAACCCTGCAACACTCAATAATAGAACCCATAAGCCGCCGACAATTTCGTTGCCGCCTCCAAAAGCCTCAACGATTGTGTTTATAACCATTAAAAGGGTCATTGCTTGCTGTGGATTTTGGGCTGACAAATCGATAACAGCTGCTAATCCAACATTTGCAATCATGCCACTTGCGATGACAAGGCCAACCCAAATAATACCGAAGACTGTAGCCGTTTGTGACAAAAGAGGCGCTTTGGTTTTCATCCGTTGATGGATCGCTATAACTAATATGGCTAAAAAAAGCCCAAAAGCGACATACATAACAAAATTAACGATTGATAAAATTGATTGATGATGAATTAGATAACTGAGTTTTTGTGTATCACCTGCACTGACTGGGTAATCCCAACACGCACCAAAAAATATAAAAGCTGATATGTAAATAACAGCTTCAAAAAGTGCAGCAACGCCAGCTATTTTTTGTATGTTATTCACACCTAATCCTTATTCATAAAACCTTGTTGTTACAGCGGTTAGCTTCCGCTAGTGTTGTTGATTAACTGTACGGTCTGATATTCAAACGCTAGGCTAGTTTGTCTACCTTTAACGGTTAATGTATCACCTTTTTTTAACCTAAACCAAAGTGATTTAGGTACCCCGCATATACGGTCATTGCCGAATAATTGGTAACTTTTAATGTAAACAGCGCCAGTACAATATTGACTGCTATAGGCTGTACTCACATATTTAACAATGAACTCATGGTTAACATGCTCATATTTACCTAGCGTAGTCAGTAAAACATGACCATATCTTGCTGTGGCGAGTGGACCACAAAGGTAAATTGCAATAAACAGTAGACTATAAATACCTGTTTTTTTTAAACCTTGATGGTGAATTTTATTTTGTTTGTTGGGGCGGATATCTAGCCGATATAGGCTTAATATGATAACCGCTAAGGCTAAATACCAAAGATGGTTAGCGGCTAAGGTATGTTCATTAATGATAATGTCATTTAGAAAAACACTGACAACAATGGCGATTAAAAACAGCTCAATGGCTTTTTGGGTGATATTAATCTCTTTTATAATCATAATTTTAAATACGGTTTTTGTGATACCTCACAAAAGCCACTTATTTCTTCCTTGAATTATTTTAGCTCAATATGAAGCTGTAGTTTGTCGATTTTATATCGCGAGTTAACTCAGTTCCTTAATCGCCCTACCAATACCATCTACCGTTAGCGGGTACATTTTGTTATCCATTAACTGCTGAATTATCGATATCGACTGATGATAAGACCAATGCTGCTGGGGTTGTGGATTTAACCAGGTCACTTTATTGAAGTGGCCTAATAGCCGATTCATATAATCACTGCCAGGTTTCTCATTCCAGTGTTCAACACTGCCACCGCGGGCGACAATTTCATAAGGCCCCATTGTCGCATCGCCGACAAATATGACTTTATAATCTGAACCGTATGTTCTGATGACTTCTTCAAGGTCAATTGTTTGTTGATAGCGTCTGCTGTTGTCTTGCCATACTTTGTCATATAAACAATTATGAAAATAGAAAAATTTTAATTGTTTGAATTCAGTATGGGCGGCTGAAAAAAGCTCTTCACAGGTTTGAATGTAATCATCCATTGAGCCGCCAACATCAAAAAACATTAGCACTTTTACCGCATTGTGACGCTCAGGCTCCATGTGTACATCTAACAAGCCACCATTTTGAGCAGTGGAGCGAATAGTGGTGTTTATATCTAACTTTTCACTGGCACCAGTTCGGGCAAATTTACGTAATTTTTTTAATGCTAACTTGATATTACGGGTACCTAGCTCTCGGTCTTGGTCGAAGTTTTTAAACTCACGTTTATCCCAGACTTTAACCGCGCTGTTATTACGGTTACCCTCTTGCCCCACTCTTATGCCTTCAGGATTATAGCCATAAGCACCAAAAGGTGATGTTCCACCGGTACCGATCCATTTATTGCCACCAGCATGGCGTTTTTTCTGTTCTTCAAGTCGCTCTTTTAATGCCTTCATTAGCTGTTCGAGGCCACCTAAGGCTTTCAGCTGTTGCTTTTCTTCATCACTTAAATGCTTTTCAAATTCTTTACGTAACCAATCTTCAGGCAAGATTTGATCAAACACATTAATGCTTTCTATGCCTTTAAAGTATTCCGCAAAAGCGTTGTCATATTTGTCATAGTACATTTCGTCTTTTACCATCACGATTTTGGCCAAATTATAAAAATCTTCAACGCTTGCAAACACCACGCCTTTTTTTAATAAGGCAATAAGATCTAATAACTCCCGCAAACTGCAAGGTACGTTATGTTTTTTCAACGTAAGAAAAAAATCAATAAACATGATTTCACTACCTTTCTTTAGCGATTAGCGGTTTCTACGACTCATAAAAGCGAGTTTTTCAAGTAATGACACATCTTGTTCATTTTTAAGCAGCGCACCAAATAACGGAATAACGTCAGAATTTTTATCCAATAGACTCGCTTGAGAAATATCATCTGATATTAATAGCTTGATCCAATCAATCAGTTCAGAAGTAGACGGCTTTTTCTTAATGCCATTCACTTCTCGTAGGTCAAAAAATACTTCTAAGCTTTGCTTGAGTAGTTCTTGCTTAACATCTGGATGATGCACATCGATGATTTTTTCCATTTCGACTTTGGTGGGGAATTTAATGTAATGGAAAAAGCAGCGTCTTAAAAAGGCATCTGGCAGTTCTTTTTCATTATTTGAGGTAATGATGATAATCGGACGCTGTTTGGCTTTGATCACTTGCTGAGTTTCATAAACATGAAACTCCATCTTGTCTAATTCTTGCAGTAAATCGTTGGGAAATTCGATGTCAGCTTTATCAATTTCATCAATAAGTAAGATGGGTCTTTGCTCTTCTTCAAAAGCCTGCCATAACTTACCTTTAACGATATAGTTTGAAATATCATGCACACGTGCATCACCTAATTGACTATCTCTTAAGCGTGACACAGCATCGTATTCGTACAAGCCTTGCTGCGCTTTAGTGGTCGACTTAATATGCCACTGATACAACTTACAATTTAAAGATTTAGCTAACTCTTCTGCTAATTGTGTTTTACCGGTACCCGGCTCGCCTTTAATCAATAACGGTTTTTCTAATGCGATAGCGGCATTCACAGCCATAGTGAGATCGCTCGAAGCAATATAGTTGTCAGTACTTTTAAACATGCTTTTACCTATTGGTGATAGTTTTAGTTTTAGTTCTAGTGCTATTTTTAGTTAACGTTATATTTACTGTGTCTTATTCGGGCCCGGGAAAAAGATATTGGTTGTTTGCTGATAGGCCTTATATTCAGGGCGTTTTTGCACTGAATAGAACTCAGAAGGTACTGCGCCAGTATAAACAACTAAGGTGGTGTACATTATTTTGGAGGTAATCAGTAAACCTACACCTAATAATCCGCAAACAACCACTGTCTCTTGTTGGTATAAGGCTAGCCATGATGGAATAGCGGCAATGACTAATCCATTCCACACCATCCATTCAGCAAAATAATTTGGATGACGACTCAATCGCCATAAGCCCACATTACAAACCTGATTGTTAATCCCTGTCGATTTCATCGCTTTCAAAAAAGCTAACTTTTGTATATCGGCAATAGTTTCCATCGCAAATGCAGCCAGCCACACAATAATGCCGATAATTTCAAATATTGAAATTTGTGAGTCTGTATTGGCTGCAATAATAAATGCAGGTAAAGCCAAATAAGATGCATTGGCCAAACCTTGTATTATCGCCTCTATTTGCTGCGCTAACGCCACGTTAGTTTTACCTGCTTTTTGCCAGCGACGTTTTTGGTATTCATAACGTGGCAATTCTTTTTGCAGGTGACCTGATGTCCACAGTTTTAACGCCCCAAACCCCATTCGGCTACCAGCAAAAATATAAGCCATACTGACTAATGCGACACGGGTTGAATCGCCGTCACTGTAACACCAAGTCATAATACCAATCAGTGTGAGCCCCCATGGCCAACCTATATCAACGTAGGACATTCGGCCTGTACGCCATGTAGGAATACATACCACAAAGGTGAAAATGAGTAATTGCAGCAAACCATTAACAAGACCAATTGTCGCCAAAGTATCACTAAATATTAAGAGTATCCAACCAGCAATAAAAACAAATAACGGTGTAAAGTATTTCATCTGTCATGTTTCCCCTACAGTTACGCAAGTTCAATAGCAACGGGTATACCATTAAGTACGGCATTACCTGTTAACGTGTCGACCTTACTTGCATCCGTTAAGTCGTTCATACTGACACCCGGTTGTGTTGCTGCAACTGACATGCGCGTACCTTGTTGATTATGCCCCCAACCTTGAGGCATACACACCACGCCTTGGAGAATGTCATTGGTAATTGCGGCTTCTATGTGGATTTCACCCACCCGAGAACTCACCTTAAGCAATTGTCCTTGTTTAATACCCAGCGTTTGCGCATCTTGGGTATGGATCTCTAAGGTACAGGGATTTTTACCTTTAATTAAACGCGCAGAGTTTTGCGTCCAGGTATTGTGACTTTTTACTAATCGGCGACCGATTAAATCAAATGGGTATATTTGATCTCTTGGCGCAGTGGTCATCAACGCATTTAAACGTGATAAGTCATCGAGGTATATTTGCGGCGCTAAATCTATTTTACCTGCAGCTGTTTTAATCCTTTGCTCAATACACGGCATCAGTGGGCCGATATCAATCCCATGTGGGTTATCAATAAGCTTTTGTAAACTCATACCCTCTTCGCCATAAGGCCCTTGGGTTAATTCCATATCTAAGATCATCTCTGGTGTATAAGGATCCATAGGCGTATTGGTCATACGTGATGAAATTTCTTTTAAAATTTGCCAATCACTTCGCTGATTGGCATTTTTTTCAAATAGTGGCGGCGAGTATTTAACCGTGTTCCTTACTGAGAATGAGTTAAAGAAGATATCAAAATGGGAATTTTCAAAGCCTGTAGTGCCAGGTAAAATAATATTGGCATGTTTTGTGGTTTCATTAAGGTAGATATCCACCGACACCATGTAATCCAAGTCACTAAATGCATCAGCTATTTGCTTGCCATTGGGCGCAGACAGTACCGGATTACCCGCAATAGTAATTAAACTCTTTATTTGACCTTCACCCGGTGTTTGTATTTCTTCAGCTAAGGTGGAGACTGGGAATTCACCGTTAAAAAATGGCAGCTTTCTAACCCGAGAGTGATATTGGCCAAAGGATGATTTATGGCCTTTCACGTGATTTCGCAGTAAATCAAACGCAGGCTGTGGAAACATCGCGCCACCAGCACGATCAAAATTACCTGTGATGATATTCAGCACATTGGTAAGCCATTGGCATAAACCACCAAAAGTTTGAGTAGAGGCGCCCATGCGGCTATAACAAACCGCTGAATCAGCGGCGGTCATATCAGCAGCGAGCTGACGAATACTCGCAGCATCGATACCGACAAAATCAGCAACATCTTCAGGCGCATAGCATTTAGCGACCGATTCAAGTTGCTCAACACCCTCTGTCATGGCGGCTAAGTGACGTAAATTAACCTTGTTAGTCGCAAATACACAATGAATGAGGGCAAAAAGAAATAAGGCATCTTTTTCTGGGCGAATAAACAGATGCTGATCGGCAATTTTAGCGGTACGTGAACATTTAGGGTCTACGACAACGACCTTACCACCTCTTTTTTGAATCGCCTTCATGCGCCCGATAACATTTGGCGCTGTCATCATGCTGCCGTTTGACACAACAGGGTTACCACCAATAATTAGCATAAAGTCGGTGCGATCAATGTCTGGTACTGGGATTAACATACCGGCACCAAACATGAAGTTAGCTGCTACATGATGGGGTAATTGATCAGCCGAAGCTGAGCTAAAACGGTTTATGGTGCCCAAAGACTTTGAAAAGGGTTTTAGCATCATGGCATTGCCAAGGCTGTGGGCATTAGGGTTGCCCAAATAAACTGCCAATGCGTTTTTGCCATGTTTATGTTGAATCGCTTTGAATTTCTCGGTTATTTCATCAAATGCCTCTTCCCATGAGATATCAACCCAACCTGATGTAGTACGTTTAATGGGGGTTTTTAAACGATCTTTGTCGTAATAAAAATCTTCTAACGCGGTGGCTTTAGGGCAATTGTAACCTTTACTAAAAGGATCGTTTTGATCGCCCTTTATCGATAAGATTTGTTTGTCTTGATATTTAATTTCCAAGCCACACATGGCTTCACAAATATTACAATTTCGGTAATGGGTTTTGACTTCATTCATGTTCATCCCTGACTTGGTTAATCTTACTTTTAAAATTTCCATAAAAAAGAGCAAAGCTTATTCACTTTACTCTTAATAGCAGTGTGGTTAAAAAAGGTCTTCAAACCACTTTTTAACCGAACCAATAACCACCATGGTTTTTAATTTAAATAACGCCATACTGTCGCCAGATTCAAGTGCTTCTTCGCCGCAGCGAGGATCTGAGCGTTGCAGCGCACCCGTCATGCTGTGATCGATTGGAATGGGTTCACAACCATGATTTGATTCACAGATAAAGTCCCACTTATCGCGAGCAGGTAAATGACAAGTAAAACAATTGCCGCCAAAACGGTTATTGACATCAACAAAGCCGCGATTAACTATTTTTGAGCCGTCCTCACTGACTTCTAACTCAAAAAATTCCCAATCACCTGTGACAGGAGATGAACCCGCCTTGCCTTTTACCATCACTTCTGTTGGTACCAACTGTACTACTGAGCCTGGAGGATATTTTGCTCCCTCAGGGGCATTGGCTACTGCCAATGTTGCGTCAAGATCACCAAGTATGTTGTCCACATAAAAATGCCTTACTGGTGTCATATCGCGGATACAGCTAAAGCTGTTTTCATCAATATCAATAGCAGCTTTAGCTGCATCTAATTCAATACCCACCTCTGCTAAATCATTAGCTTGTAACGTTACTGAGCCTGCTAAAAATAGCATAATAGAAACTGACAGTTGGCTTATGGGCAGTTTTTTAAATTTCATATATTTGTTCCTGTATTTCTTGTTATTTTTCAGATGGGTCACACTAAGAAACTAAGCTTTGTCATTAATGAATATCTATAATGATTGCTAAATCATGGCAGCGGAAAACAGATCAGGTCATTATGCCCCTGATCTGCTATTAAAGTATTGAAATTTAGAACGTTAAATTAAAATGCAATCTTACTACTAGGTTATTGACTAAGAACGAAGCTCTTTTCTAAGTACTTTACCGACATTACTTTTAGGTAATTCATCTAAGAAGGTCACTTCTTTAGGGCGCTTATAATTAGTCAGTAATTCAGTGCAGTGCTCATATACCGCGGCTTCGTCTAAATCAGGATCTTTTCTAACCACAAACACTTTGACCATTTCTCCAGTTGCATCACTTGGCGCTGCAACAGCAGCGGCTTCTAATATGCCTTCATGGCTAACGAGTACTTCTTCAATTTCGTTAGGGAAAACGTTAAAGCCGGAGACAATAATCATGTCCTTTTTACGGTCAACAATGGTAAAAAAGCCATTTTCATCCATGGTGGCAATATCGCCGGTTGCTAACCAGCCATCGATAAGGATTTCATCAGTAGCATCTTGGCGATTATGATAACCCTTCATCACTTGTGGGCCTTTAACCCACATTTCACCGGGATCACCATTGGCAACGTCTTCACCATCGGGGCCTACTAAGCGGATATCCGTTGACGAGGCTGGCACGCCAATGGAACCGTTATAACTTTGTTGGTTATATGGGCTCATGGTGACTAATGGGGCGCATTCTGTTAATCCATAACCTTCTAATAAGCGAGTCTTAGTTACTTTTTCCCACAGTTCTGCGACGGGCCGTTGGACTGACATACCGCCACCAAAGCCCATTTTAAGAGAACTAAAATCTAGTTTGTCAAAACCTGGGGTATGTAATAAGCCATTGAATAAGGTATTCACCCCTGTAATAGCAGTAAAAGGATATTTAGCTAACTCTTTAACAAAGCCGTCCATATCACGTGGATTGGTGATTAGAATATTTTTACCACCAAAAGGCATAAAGGCTAGGCAGTTCGATGTAAGTGCAAAGATATGATAAAGCGGCAAAGCCGTAATCATGATTTCTTTACCTATTTCATAAACATTCTTAGTTACAGCTTTAGATTGCTCTATATTTGCCACCATATTACGGTGGGTTAACATAGCCCCTTTTGATGGGCCTGTCGTGCCGCCGGTGTATTGTAAAAAAGCTAAATCAGCACCGACAATTTCAACTGGAGTAAAAGATAATTTACTGCCTAAAGCTAAGGCTTTATTAAATTTTATTGCTTGAGGTAAGTTATATTCTGGGACTTGTTTTTTTACATGTCTTAGCGCGGTATTAATTAAAGCACCTTTAATTGTTCCTAAGCGGTCACCTACAGCAGTGATAATCACTTGTTCTACAGCGGTCTTATCAATAACGGCTTGTAGTACATTGGCAAAGTTTTCGAGAATGAGAATAGCTTTGGCGCCAGAATCCTTGAGTTGATGCTCAAGTTCCCGAGGAGTATAAAGCGGGTTAACATTGACGACAGTAAGCCCAGCTATCAGCGCACCAAACAGGGCTATGGGATATTGCAATAAATTAGGGATCATAATGGCAAATTTATCACCTTTTACTAGCCCTAGCTCTTGTTGTAGATAGGCCGCAAAATCAGTAGCCTGTTGCTCAAGTTCTGCATAGCTAATAGCAACATCCATATTAACGAAGGCGGTGTTGTCTTTATATAACTTGGTATATTTAAAAAACAACTCAGCTAATGAACTGTATTTATCTGGATCAATCTCAAATTCAACCCCAGGTGGATAACTTTTTTCAAGCCAAATCTTTTCCATAATACTTGCCTCTTATTTATTATTGTTAAACCTTAAAGCACTTCAAACAAGCCCGCTGCACCTTGTCCGCCACCAATACACATACTTATGACTACGTATTTAACCCCACGACGCTTACCTTCAATTAATGCATGCATTACCATTCGAGTGCCACTCATACCATACGGGTGGCCGATAGAAATTGCACCACCATTAACGTTTAACCGATCTTCTGGAATATTTAAGTATTCTGCGCAATACAACACTTGAACAGCAAAAGCTTCGTTTATTTCCCACAAACCGATGTCATCCATGGTTAAGCCGTGACGCTCGAGTAATTTAGGAATGGCATAAATAGGACCAATACCCATTTCATCGGGTTCACAGCCTGTCACCACTAAACCGCGATAAACCCCTAATGGTTCAAGACCTCGCTCTTTGGCGAGTTCACGCTCCATAACAACCACTGCAGCAGCGCCATCTGATAACTGTGATGCGTTACCGCCAGTTATGGAGCCATTGTCTTTAACGACTTTTAAACCCGATAAACCCGCTAAATTGGTTGATGGACGATTGCCTTCATCTTTAGTTAAGGTTACCTGTTGCGGTGTAACCCCTCCTGTTTCTTTATCCATGACTAATTTAGTGCAAGTTACTGGCACTATCTCATCATCAAACTTTCCAGCCGCTTGCGCTGCTGCAGTACGTTGTTGTGATAATAAAGCGTAGTGGTCTTGTTGTTCTCTAGAAATGTTATAACGCTTTGCGACTACTTCAGCAGTATCAAGCATCGGCATATAAATGGCGGGTCGATAAGCTTTTACGTTTGGATCAACTACCCTGTAGCTATTTATTTTATCGTTTTGCACTAAACTCAGTGATTCACAGCCCCCTGCGACAACGATTTGCGAACCATCACAGACAATTTGGTTGGCCGCGATTGAAATCGACATTAAGCCTGAAGAACATTGACGATCAATTGTCATTCCGGGAACTGAAACGGGTAAATTAGCCGCCATGGCAACCTGACGGCCAAAATTCATTCCTTGATTGCCCTGAGTTAACACCACGCCAAAGATGCAGTCATCAATATCACTTGGCTCAATTCCAGCTCGTTCTATGGCGGCTGTGACCGTAGCAGCTGCTAAAGTCGGCGCAGAAAGATCGTTAAAAGCGCCCCGATAAGCTTTGCCTATCGGTGAACGTGCAGCTGAAACTATGACGGCTTCTCTCATAAATCCCCTCTCTTATTTTAATTATTTTAGTTTTTATATTGTTAGGTTCGGTATAAAGCAAACAAAACTGAGTCGCTAAATTTATTATGATTGTATGTAAAATTATTAGTTTAAGAATTAGTGCTGAGATTGCATAAACGCCATTGCTTTCATAACAAATTTCTCACCTTGCTTGGCGCCTGAAGTGAGTTCGGTTTGGCTTTCTTGCGCCGTTAACTCATCCCAATGAGCACGGACTTGTTCTGGGGTTTGTGAAGATTGAGGTAAAAAGCACCCGTCCGTTTCAAAGATGCTTGCGCTAGAATACCCGCCAGCTCCGGCACATAAAATGAATCGATTAGGCGCTTCATCATCACATAAGGTTAGCATCCCAGCAGTTACCGCCTCAGGTGCGAATGCTTTTACAATTTCTTCTGGCATTAAATCTTCCGTCATTCGTGTACCTGCAGTAGGTGCTAACGCATTAATTCGAATGTTATTTTTAGCGCCTTCAAGTACTAAGGTATTCATCAAACCTAACACCGCCATTTTCGCCGCGCCATAATTTGACTGGCCAAAGTTACCGTACATGCCACTTGAGGATGTGGTCATCACAATACGGCCATAATTTTGCTGTTTCATGATTTCCCAAACCGCTTTAGTGCAGTTCACTGATCCCATAACGTGGACATCCATCACTAACTTGAAGTCATCTAGGAGCATTTTAGAAAATGATTTATCGCGTAAGATACCAGCATTGTTGATAAGAATATCAACCCGCCCCCACTTCGCCATGGCCTGCTGCACCATGTCTTCCACTTCGTTAAAATTAGCCACATTAGCACTATGACTTATGGCTTCTCCGCCCATAGTCTCAATCAATCTAACCACTTCTTGAGAGGCTGCACTTGAAGCGCCGCTGCCATCTCGAGCACCGCCTAAATCGTTAACCACCACTTTAGCGCCTCTTTTAGCTAACTCTAATGCGTGAGAACGCCCTAAACCATTTCCAGCGCCAGTAACTATTGCCACTTTTCCGTCAAAACTCATCGTCATAATGATTTCCTAATTGTTATATTTCTTTCTTGTTATTGTGGTTCCAGAAAAGTCTTTATTTAACCATTTGTACTGAAATCCATTGAGCAACCAGCGCTGGTGTATCACAGCCTTCTATTTCTATTGTTACTTCGGTAGATAATCTAAATTGTCCTGGTTTTTTCTCTTCAATAGATAAGGTTTTTGCAAAAGCACGAACACGACTGTTAACCGTTACAGGTTGTAAAAATCGCACTTTATCGAAACCGGCATTTAAGCCCATATAAAAACCATCGATGATGACGCTGAAGTCTTCGGCAAAATGAGACAACATAGACAAAGATAAAAAACCGTGAGCAATGGTGCTGCCGAAGGGGGTCGATTTGGCTTTTTGTTCATCTACATGGATAAATTGATGATCGAGCGTGCAATCTGCAAATTGGTTTATTTGCTCTTGAGTAATGGTATGCCAATCAGTAGCCTCAGCTTGAAAGCCGATATACTTTCCAATGTCTTCTCTATTAATTACTGTTGGCATTATGTTGTCATTCCCTTGTCACATTTAATTAATGAATAAAAATTAAGCATTAACTCATGCTAATGTGAGCAACAAGATTAAACAAATGAATAGTTTTGATACCTTCACATTCCCGTAGCGAATAGTAGATGTGGAAGTTAAAAAGATAAATTGAATGAAAATTTACCCTGATAATAAAAAAGCATGACTGATAAAATCAATCATGCTTTTGAGGGGGTTATAAATTAATTTATAAGTTAAGCTTCAAAATCACCAGATACACAATACAACCTTTAAAACCAATCAGGTTGCATATCAAAACTTGTACTGTCAGAGGTTAACAAAATGGTTGACCAGTGCTCAATTTTCGGTAGTTCAAATCGATAAAAATATTGCTGAGCCTGCAGCTTACCTTGATAAAAGTTTTCATCTGCTTGATGCGGCTTTTTACTGAGTGCTTCTGTGGCTACTATCGCTTGTTTTAACCATAGCCATGCAATAATAATGTGGCCAAACAATTCCAGATATTTAACTGAGTTGGCTAATGCTAAGTCTATATTTTCAGTCGACATTGCCGTTAATACTGAGTCAGTAGTAATTTTTAATAACCTTACTGCATCACTTAACTGACTCGAAAACACTTTTAAATTTGGGTGTTTTTTTGCTACAGCAATGGTTTTAGTTATTTCGTCCAATGTTGCTATATAACCCTGCATCTTGTTCATAGGCATTTTGCGGGTCATTAAATCTAATGATTGAATGCCGGTTGTGCCTTCGTGTATCGGATTAAGACGGTTATCACGATAGAACATTTCCACAGGATGCTCATTAATATAACCATGGCCTCCCATTACCTGAATCGCATAGGAGTTGGCTTTAGGCCCATATTCAGATGGCCAGGTTTTAATGATGGGGGTTAAAAAGTCTAATAGCGTGTGAGCATATTGTCGTTGCTCTATGGTTGGCGCTGTTTTCTCGTCATCACTTAATTGGGTGCCGTATAACACTAATGATAAAGCACCTTCTGCAATGGCCTTTTGCGCTAATAGCATACGTTTTACATCTGCATGCTCAATAATATTGACCATAGGGGATAACGGGTCTTTACAAGAAGGTAAACGACCTTGTGGACGGTTTTTGGCATAATCAACTGAGTACTGATAACCGGCGACAGCAAGTACAGCGCCACTCATGCCGACCATGATGCGGGCTTCATTCATCATGTGAAACATGTATTTCAAACCGCAATGTTCTTCACCCACCAAGTAACCTATTGAACCATTTTTTTCACCAAAACTCAGCGCCGTTGAGGTTTGCGCCCGGCCGCCCATTTTATGAAATAATCCTGCCAATGCCACTTCATTATCGTTACCGATTGTGCCGTCTTCATTTAATAAAAATTTAGGGACGACAAAAAGTGAAATACCTTTTACCCCTTGCGGTGCGCCACGGAGACGGGCAAGCACCAAATGGACGATATTTTCACTGAGATCGTGATCACCGCCCGAAATAAATATTTTATTACCCGTTATGCGATAACTGCCATCTTCAGCTTTAATCGCTTTGGTGGTTAAATCCCCTAAACCAGAGCCACTTCCCGGTTCAGTCATCGCCATGGTACCCATGAAGCGACCTTCACGCATTGGTTTAACCCAGGTTTCAATCAGTTCATCACTGCCGTGGGCTTCAAGTAAATTGGCGTTTGCCGTTGTTAGCATGTTGTAACCCATACCTACGCCCCCAGCCACACTAAGATAAGCGCCAGCTGCACTGGCGACAATTGGCGGCAGTTGCATTCCACCGACATCGTAATCTGCGGTGGCTGCAGCAATACCTGATTCATTGACGGCATCAATAGCAGGTTTTAATTCAGGTATGAGATGCACTTTAGTGCCATCAAATGTCGGTTGATGTGTATCTAACTTTTGGCGAATGGGAAGAAAATGCTTCTCTGCAATGGCTTTAGCGGTATTAACGACTTCATTAAATGTTTGTCGATCATGATCTTGGTAACGCTCACGAGTAATCAAAGCCTCACTATCAAACAGTTCATAAAGCATAAATTCAAGATCGCGTTGATTCATTAAACTAGCTGGCATAATTTGTTCTCTTTATTGGTCAAAAACTCGCTGTAAATCCTGTAAAACAGTGATTCCCTAAGCGTGACTAACTCACTCTGGCTAAAAGTTGCCTTTTAAAGGGCTGATACTCCGCCATCTACTGCGATACATTGGCCTGTCATATAGGTATTTGCTGGCGATAGCATCATCAACATCACCGCGACTATTTCTTTGGGCTCACCGAGGCGTTTCATAGGTGCGCCGCGGCTCATTTTTTGTTGCTGCTCAGCATCTGCAAAATTGGTGACCATAGGGGTTAGCGTAAAGAATGGACAAATTGCATTAACCCGTATATTGGCGCGGCCATATTCAACCGCAGCGGTTTTGGTTAAGCCAATAACCGCGTGTTTTGCCATTGAATAAGCACTGCCTAATGCCGCGCCGCCAATACCCGCCATAGAACTGACATTAAGAATGACCCCTTCTCCTTGGGTCAGCATTTGTTGTATTTGATGACGCATGCCAAATTGCACACCTTTAACGTTTACCGCAAATTGGCTATCCATAATAGATTCATCTATCTGATGAAACGGCATAAACTCATGGGCAACCCCGGCGTTATTGACTCCAATATCTACACGACCAAATACCTCCATGGCAGTGTCTACCATTAATTTACACTGGTCATTTTTTGAAACATCGCATTTCATGGCTAGAATTTCTGCGCCTGTTGCCGCAATATCATCTGCCACTTTATGAACACCTGCTTCATTGATATCGCTGATCACTAGTTTAGCGCCGCGATTTGCTAGTTCTTGGGCAAGTAGTTGTCCAAAACCTTGTGCCGCCCCGGTTATGATGGCGACTTTACCGCTAAAATCTAATAATGGATCCATGAGATAACTCCTGTAATTCGTGGTTTATTTGGTTATAGCAGTGAAAGCTGCAAGTTATTTTTGGGCGATTACTTGTAGGGCCATTTTTGCTAACGGTTCGACAAATGCGCCGACTTTATTAGCATTTTCGTTTGATGCATTGCCTTGGGATGCGCGTTTAGCAACGCCTTGAGCAATAGCGGCTAACCTGAAGAAACTAAATGCGAGATAAAACACCCAATTTTCAATGCGCTCGATACCCATTCTTTGGCAATATCGGGCTACATATTCCTCTTCGGTAGGGATACCTAAACTAGTACGATCGACACCTTTCAATCCGTCGATGCTACCCAAACCTGCAGGCATTCTTAGTTGCATACATTGATAAGCTAAATCAGCATACGGGTGGCCTAACGTTGATAATTCCCAATCCAGCAGTGCAATGACCTTGGCTGAGTCTTTGGCAAACATCATATTGTCTAGGCGAAAATCGCCATGGACTAGACAGCTTCGACCGTCATCATTAGGTAAATTCGCTTCTAGCCATTGGCTTAGATCATTCATCGCTTTAATGGGGGTAATTTCAGTCTGGCGGTATTGAGAAGTCCAACGGGCTAATTGACGCTCAAAATAGTTACCTGCTTTACCATAATCACTTAACCCTACCTGCTCGACATCAACACTATGCAGCGCTACCAATACTTTGTTCATTTCATCATACATTGCTGTACGTTGCTCATTCGTGGCTATGTCAGATAAAGATGCACTCCAATACACAGTGCCATCGCAATACTCCATCACATAGAACATCGAGCCGATGATGTTTGGGTCCTCACATAAGTGATATACCTTTGCGACTGGCACCTTAGTATCTTGCAATGCTTTGATCACTTTATATTCGCGATCCACAGCATGGGCTGACTTTAGCAACTTGCCAGGTGGTTGCCTGCGCAGCACATAGTTACCTGTTGCCGCTTGCAATTTAAACGTCGGGTTAGACTGGCCACCGGCAAACTTTTCAAGCGTAATGGGACCCTTAAAACCCGCAATATGGCGCTCTAGATACTGAGTTAATTGTTTAAGGTCTATTAAATTATCGTCTAACATTGGCAATTCTCTTTTAGACCACTTAGGGTCAATAGTTAACTTAATTTAGTGTCGCGAATCAAAACCACTTCACCCTTTTGATTACAGTCAGGTGATGCCAGATGTTAATTCGCTACCTTCTTAACTAAGTCACGTCCCAGTTGCATCATATGCACCTGATCGGGTCCATCAGCTAAACGTAAGGTTCGTTGCCCAGCCCAAGCATGAGCTAAAAATGTATCTTGGCTAACACCCACAGCCCCATGGCATTGGATTGCACGGTCGATGACATCAAGGGACATATTCGGGGCAACAATTTTAATCATGGCGATTAAATCTTTAGCGGCTTTATTGCCTTCGGTGTCCATTTTTTGGGCTGCTTTTAACGTCATCAATCGCGCTTGTTCAATCTGACAGGCTGACTTTGCAATATCTTCACGTACCGATTGTTGTTTTATCATCGGCTGACCAAACACAATGCGTTCACTGACACGTTTACACATTAAATCTAAAGCCCGCTGGGCGATGCCAACTGAGCGCATGCAATGATGTATCCGCCCAGGGCCTAAGCGACCTTGAGCGATTTCAAAACCTTTGCCCTCACCAACAATAATGTTTGCAACAGGTACACGGACATTGTCAAACATGACTTCAGCGTGGCCTTCTGGCGAGTCATCAAAACCAAATACCTTCATCGGCCTGACTAAAGTCACACCAGGGGTATCCATTGGTACCAGCACCTGTGACTGCTGTACGTAGCGATTGCTATTTGTTGGATCCGTTTTACCCATCACAATCATAATTTCACATTGCTTGCGGCATGCGCCACTGATATAGAATTTACGGCCATTAATGACATATTCATTACCGTCACGTTCTATACGTAATTCAATATTGGTCGCATCACTTGAAGCGACTTCTGGCTCTGTCATCGCAAAAGCTGAACGAATTTTGCCTTCCAGTAATGGTTCTAACCATTGTTTCTTTTGGGCTTCGTTACCGTAACGAGCTAATACTTCCATATTGCCAGTGTCAGGTGCAGCGCAGTTAAATACTTCAGGCGCCCACATGACTCGGCCCATTAACTCTGCCAGCGGTGCATATTCAAGGTTGGTTAACCCTGCACTATATTTGCCATAGGTAACCGGTAAAAATAAATTCCATAAGCCTTCCGCTTTTGCGATTGCCTTGAGCTCTTCCATTAAAGGAGGGGTTGACCAAGGTTCAAGTTCAACTTGTTTATGCATTGCTGCTTCGTTAGGAAAAATATGTAAATCCATAAATTTGCTGACACGTTTCATTAGCTGCTGAACTTTAGGACTGTATTCAAAATCCATTTTATTCCCCTTTCAATCTGAACATCATTTTTTGCATTACAAACAGTGCAGTACGCAGGTCATGTCGTCAGTTAACAATCAACTAAGCGACATCAGTGTTTTTTTGTTAAATGGTTTAATCTCGTCTATCGCATTGGACTTAATCTTATTTACCCACTGCGGATCAACGAGTAAAGCGCGGCCAATACCCACTAAGTCAAACTCATCGTTATTTAAACGGATCAGTAATTCATCAATACCCGTTGGGTTAGATGTGCCAGAAAGATCGGCGTTACCTTCACCGATAAAGTCAGCATCTAAACCAACATTACCCACTGTAATAACGGGTTTATTGGTAAGCTTTTTAGTCCAGCCCGCTAAATTAAGATCTGAACCTTTAAACTCAGCAACCCAAAAGCGTCGGGTACTTGCGTGGAATATATCGACACCGGCATTGCTGAGTAAACATAAGAAAGTTTCTAATTCCTCAGGGGTTTGGCAAAGCTTGGCGCTATAATCTTGTTGTTTCCACTGAGAAAATCGGAAAATAATTGTAAAGTCTGCACCTACAGCTGCACGTATGGCTTTGACAATCTCAACACCGAAACGAGTGCGATTTTCAAGTGAGCCACCATATTTATCATGGCGTTGGTTGGTGCCTTCCCAGAAAAACTGATCAACTAAGTAACCATGTGCCCCATGCACTTCGATAGCATCAAATCCAATATTTTTCGCATCCAATGCTGCTTGGGCAAATGAAGCAACAACGTCATCAATATCGGCCTGAGTCATAGCGACACCATTTTCTGCGCCAGGTTTGTATAAACCAGACGGACTATGGGCAGGCGCTTCTTTATCTGGACCTATGCCTAATTTTCTGACAGACCCCACATGCCAAAGCTGAGGGGCAATTTTTCCGCCAGCGGCGTGTACTTCATCTACCACATGCTTCCAGCCTGCAAGGGCCTTCTCTCCATAAATCGCGGGCACGTTTTCATAACCGTTAGCCGCTTTATGGGAAATAAAGGTACCTTCGGTAATAATTAAACCTACATCACCTTCTGCGCGGCGACGATAGTAAGCCGCAACATCTGCAGTAGGCACATAGTTTGGCGAAAAGGCACGTGTCATTGGTGCCATCACGGTTTTATTTTTTAATGACAAACTTTTGCTGCTGAAAGATTCAAATAGTTTATCGATACTATTATTGGTGTTATTCGGAGTGCTGTTGTTAGAAATAGTGCTGTTGCTTGAAATAGTGCTGTTTTGACTGCTCATAATTTTTTCCTAACACGGGTTTTTATTGGTTATTGTTTTTAGTTATTTGATGCAAATTGACTGCTATTAATAACGGCTTTTGCCATAATCTCGTTAATTAACCGATTAAATAGCCACCATCCACATTAATCGCGGTGCCTGTGGTATAGCTAGAAGCGTTAGAGACGAGATACAATACTGTGCCGGCCATTTCGTCTGGCTGCGCCACACGTTTCATTGGCACGTGATGCATCATTTGTTTGAGGATTTTAGGGTTGTCGACTAATGCCGAGGCAAATTTAGTATCTGTGCCGCCAGGTAGTAACGCATTAACTCGAATATTAAACTGAGCACATTCTTTGGCAAAAGCGTGCGTCATTGAAATTACCGCAGCTTTGGTTATCGAATATATACCTTGATAATCACCCGGGATAACGCCATTAACGGATGCCACATTGACAATAGATCCACCGCCACTTTGCTTCATCAATTTAGCGCCTTGGGTAGACATAAAGAAATAGCCACGAATGTTAACGTCGACAGTTTTTTGAAAGGCACTTAAATCAGTATCCATAATGTGGCCGAAATATGGATTAGCGGCGGCATTGTTCACTAAAATATCTAACTTGCCATGCTTTTGTGTAATAGCGGCAAACAGCGAGTCTATTTGTTCCATCTCACCAATATGACATGCAATTGCCTCTGCACTGCCGCCAGCGATAACAATGTCATCGACCACTTTATTACACGCATCAAGTTTTCGACTTGAAACGATAACATGCGCGCCGTACTGGCCTAAAAGTTTCGCAATACTTTCACCAATACCACGACTCGCGCCAGTGACTAATGCTACTTTCCCTGTTAAATCAAATAAGTTGATCTCTGCCATGCTTAATCCCTATCTATTTTTAAGTTGTTTTATGCGGCGTTATCTAAAGGTTACCCAGTCTTCTCCTGCTTGCTCTAAATGACTATAATTATTTAAATAATCGATACTTAGCATCTGTTCTGAAAATAATAATTTAGTAACACTGGTATTTCTAACCTGCTGATTTATCATCAATAATTCTTTATTGGTTAATTTAAGGATATGTTGAATGATGACTGAAATTGTTCCGCCGGAAGTAAATACCAATATATCTTTTGATTTTTTTGCATTGTCATCATTAGCACTAAGCTGGCGTTTAGTGGCCAACTCTTGATCTATTATATTTTGTAGCGCACGGATGCAGCGTAACTTGAACTGCGGCCAGCTTTCTTTATATTCGTCATGTTTATCACTGAACATCCAGCGTTCTAACGCCAGTGCAAATTCTTTTTGAAAGGTTTTATTGGGGTGCTGCAATTTATTGATATCTTCACTCATCTTGGGGAAGTTTTGCCATTGAGGGTGGTGTTTTTTTAAAATATCAACATGGTCAAATTCATTAAAGCCCGAGTGAATAATCATCGGTACTGTGCTGGTTTGATAACCTTTATTAAATCCAGATAATGTTTGCCCATGGCGTAACAGATCGCCACAATAAAACTTACTTGGCTGGGCTCTTGCGCGCCAATATTCACCAAGAAGCTGTGCTTGTTGTTCACCTTTTTTTGACAGCTGATCGTAATCAGCACTTCCAAAAGAAGCTTGCCCATGTCTTATCAAATATATTGCAGCCATATAAATACTCAGTGTGATATTGGGTTTTAAGCAGCGAAACAAAAAACGTTTATTGATGCTTCAATTTGTTTATAGCTTTTAATTACCACCTGCACGTTTATTGACTAACAACTGCTGGTGGTTTAGTTACCTTTGTAATCGGGCTGTTTAAAATCGACTTGACTATGCTAAGGTTGCAACCTAGATTAAACAAATGAATAGTTCTTATACCCTACTATTTATATTTTAAATAGTTAGGCTGATAAATTTTGACCAGCGTAGGTTGAATTTTTTTGATTAAAGTTAGCAGTGTAGATTTTTAGCAAGGATGCAATGGTGTCAGCATGAAAATAGATTTAAATTTGTTTGTGGTTTTTGATGCAATTTATTGTGAGGGAAATATAACAAAGGCGGCTTCTGTACTGAATTTGTCTCAACCCGCAGTCAGTCATTCCTTAGGTAAGTTGCGTGCTCACTTTGATGATGCTTTATTTGTGCGACAAGGTAATGAAATGAGACCGACGCCGGTGGCAAAGAATGTTATTGCGGATGTGCGTGAAGCCTTACATCAGCTACAGGTTTGTTTGGTGCAATCAAGGCAGTTTGAGCCGTCAACCTCCCGTGAAAATTTTTCACTGTCATTGCATGGTTCATTAGAACCCTACTATTTACCGCCACTACAGCAAAGTTTATCTAAAGAGTCTCCGACGATAAATCTACGCAGTAATAAACGCGTAAGGCGTAGTGATTTAGAAAATAAATTAGCCAGTGGCGATATCGATTTAGCCATTGATGCACTTATTCCTGTTAGCAATAATATTTTGCATACCCAACTAGAACTAGATCAAGTGGTGGTGGTGGCACGCAAGGATCACCCTACTATTAATAGCAGCTTAGATTTGGATACTTATTTACATCTTCAACATGTTTTAGTGTCTTCGCGCTCAACAGGGCCAGGACTTGAAGATTTTGAATTATCACGCTTAGGCTTACATCGTAAAATATCATTACGTTGCCAACATCCTTTTTCGGCATGCCGTATTATCACCAATAACGATATGTTGCTCACATTGCCTAGAAGAGCAGCTGAGATGTACAGTGAATTGTTTGATATCAACATTTATCCGATGCCTGTTGAATTGCCGGGCATTGACGTGCATTTATATTGGCATGTGAATGTCGATAAAGAGCCCGCTAATAAGTGGCTTCGTAATAAAATGATTATGGCGGCATCAAATAACTAAACTAACAATTAATTGGCCCGTTAAAAGCTTGTCAGTAACTGAACCTAGACTTAATCAATAATACTGGCTTTGATTTGAAAGTTTGATGCAAGCTGTAGTTAAGCACTGTTAACGTTTTGAGGTACCAACTCGTCATCTACTAATGAAGTTTGACATTCACTATGTCGGTAGTACTAACTTGGTTTAAAGAAGGTGATTTTAGTTTTCATAATGCTTAAATCACCCTAACTCAGAAAACATTTCTATTAAGTTGTTAGGGTTATCGGCAGGATGCTGGCAGTGTATCCGTTCTTTACAACTGAGCAGACATAATTGCCATAACTGTTGCTTTGTTTGAGTGTCTAAACTTCTAAAGTCAGCAACGCACAATTGGCCTGATTGAATTAACTTAGCAAGTTTATCGATGGATATTGAAATGTTTAATTGGGACATACTATTTTCTCAATTGATTTTTTGGCTATTATATCTAATTGAGAATGATTATCAATGAGATTCAGCCTTTATCTTTGACTATTTATTGTCAGCTAAAAAATCAAACCATGTTGATTGCGGCTTTCCGTCAATTGAATAGTTAACTAGCGCGCGCCAAACCATATAATTACTACTACAGGAACCGTAAATAGCACTACCTTTATAGTGGTTAGGATTACTGTTTTTTTCTGCAGTAAGATTTACCGGTATTACCCCCATAAACATGTCTCTTCCTTCGATTCGCATTTTTACATCAGTGACAGGGACGGAAAAGTGTAAATCAATACTCAAAGGTTTTTCACTTGGTGTGAAAACGGGGTTAATCATCAGCATAATGTCGACACTGTTAACATTTAACTTACATACCCCTTGTTGAAATTGGCACAAACTGCTGTCTATTACATCAGATGTTACTGTTTTAGTGTTTGATTGAGGATTACATCCACCTAAAAACACTATAAAAAAAGAGCCAACAATCCATTTTGTTAAAAACTGCACAACTTTTAACCTCTCGATTCATATTGATAACATTATCTTTAGGAAATTGATCTAGATCAAGTTTACACCTAGCTCACATATATCTTTTTTGACTTAGCTCAAGTATCATTGCATTGCCTCGTGATAGTTATAAAAAACATGAGGTAACACCTTGACAATAATTAAAAAAGCAACTCTAAAACAGATACTTTTTTAACCACCTGTCACCCTAAACAGGTAAAGATCTTTCTTTACTAATTTTAAAGTAAAAGTAATAAGCCGTGGAAGCATTATGATGAACCATTCCCAGCCTACAGGCGCTGATTACAATTACACCGTTGTTCGCCAATTTGCATTAACCACAGTATTGTGGGGAATCGTTGGTATGGCAGTTGGTGTATTGATTGCGGCCCAGTTAATCTGGCCACAACTAAACTTTGAAACTCCATGGTTAACGTATAGTCGTTTACGACCTTTACATACGAATGCCGTGATTTTCGCGTTTGGTACTTCAGCCCTTTTCGCAACATCCTACTATATCGTACAACGCACTTGTCAAACCAAACTGTTTGCACCTAAATTAGCTGCTTTCACGTTTTGGGGATGGCAAGCCATTATCCTCTCTGCTGCAATTACATTACCAATGGGTTTCACCTCTGGTAAAGAATATGCAGAACTTGAGTGGCCAATTGATATCGCCATTACCATTGTCTGGGTGAGTTATGCAATTGTGTTCTTTGGTACCATTATCAAACGAACAACATCGCATATTTACGTTGCAAACTGGTTCTTCGGTGCTTTCATCATTACGGTTGCAGTATTGCACATTGTTAACTCAATGGCGGTACCAGTAAGCTTATTCAAATCCTATTCAATGTATTCTGGCGCAGTAGATGCCATGGTGCAGTGGTGGTATGGCCATAACGCTGTTGGTTTCTTATTAACAGCAGGTTTCTTAGGTATGATGTACTACTTTGTACCTAAGCAAGCTGGTCGTCCGGTATATTCTTACCGTTTATCAATTGTTCACTTTTGGGCATTGATTGCGTTATATATCTGGGCAGGTCCGCATCATCTTCATTACACTGCTTTACCTGATTGGACACAAACATTGGGTATGGTGATGTCGCTAATTTTATTCGCACCTTCTTGGGGCGGTATGATTAACGGTATTATGACACTGTCTGGTGCTTGGCATAAACTGCGTACAGATCCAGTATTACGTTTCTTAGTTGTTTCATTATCTTTCTATGGTATGTCTACCTTCGAAGGACCAATGATGGCAATTAAAACCGTAAACGCACTGTCTCATTACACTGACTGGACTGTTGGTCACGTTCACTCTGGTGCGCTTGGTTGGGTTGCGATGGTTTCAATTGGTTCTTTATACCATTTAATTCCTGTGCTATTTGGTCATGGCCGTATGTACAGTACTAGCCTAGTAAACGTCCATTTCTGGTTAGCGACAATTGGTACAGTTTTATACATAGTATCAATGTGGATCTCTGGTGTGATGCAAGGTCTAATGTGGCGCGCAGTTAACTCTGACGGTACTTTGACTTATAGCTTTGTTGAAAGCTTAGAAGCATCTTATCCGTTCTACTTTGTTCGCTTTATTGGTGGTGTGTTCTTCTTAACGGGTATGTTTATCATGGCGTATAACGTGTTGCGTACCGTTAATGCCCCTAAAGACACCCTTCCAGCATTAGCTGAAGCCAAAGCATAAGGAGCAGAACGATGAAATTTAATCATGAAATAATCGAAAAAAACATCGGCCTGCTTGGTATTTTTACTGTAATCGCAATTAGTTTCGGTGGTCTAGTACAGATCACCCCTTTGCTTTTCCAAAAAGATACTACTGAACCAGTTGAAGGTTTAAAGCCGTACAATGCTTTGCAGATTGAAGGTCGTGATATTTATGTCCGTGAAGGTTGTTACAACTGTCACAGCCAAATGATCCGTCCTTTACGTGCCGAAACTGAACGTTACGGTCACTACTCTGTTGCTGGCGAATCAGTTTGGGACCACCCATTTCAGTGGGGGTCTAAACGTACTGGTCCTGACTTAGCCCGTGTTGGCGGTCGTTACAGTGATAAATGGCATGAAGTGCATTTAATCGACCCACGTAGTGTAGTGCCTCAATCTAATATGCCTGCTTACCCTTGGTTAGCAGATACCAAATTAGATGGAAAACTAACGGGCAATAAAATGCAAATCTTAAGTAATTTCCACCCGGATCATAATTTGTATACCGCGGAAGAAATTGCAGGTGCTGAAGCTGCTGTTAAAGGCAAAACTGAACTTGAAGCGTTAATTGCTTATCTTCAGTCTTTAGGTCATGCACTGAAATAAGGAGGCAGTTATGGATTATGGAACATTACAAGGCATTCTAACCATTATTGTTATGGTGGTATTTGCCGGTATTTTCTATTGGGCTTATAGCTCAAAAAGCAAAGCCAAATTTGATGAAGCTGCTAATCTGATTTTTTCTGAAGAAGAAATCGCGACACGCGCTAATAATTCAGGAGATAATAATTAATGAGTATCTTTTGGAACGTTTGGATTATTTTTCCAACATTATTAGTTATCGCCGGTTGTTTTTTCCTGCTTAGAGCTTGCTCTAAGAACAACACAGGAATTGATGAAGGGGAATCAATGGGTCATAGCTTTGACGGCATTGAAGAACTCAATAACCCACTACCAAAGTGGTGGTCTTATATGTTCTACATCAGTATCGTGTTTGGTTTGATTTATCTAGCACTTTACCCCGGTCTTGGCAGCTATCAAGGGCTATTTGGTTGGACAAGTTCGAACCAAAGTGTTCGTTCAATCGAAGAGTCTAAAGCAGCGGTTGAGTTAGCTACTGCAGAGCAACGCCTTTCTCAGTACGATCGTGAAGTCGCAAGTGCTGACAAGCAATACGGCCCTATCTTTGCTGCTTATTTAGCTACGCCAATTGAAGAGCTAGTTAAAGACGAAGAGGCACTTAAAGTTGGTGGGCGTTTATTCCTACAAAACTGTGCTCAATGTCATGGTTCGGATGCTCGCGGTAGTGTTGGCTTCCCAGATTTAACCGATGGTAATTGGTTATATGGTGGCGATCCTGCAACTATTAAGACAACGCTGATGAATGGTCGTAACGGCATGATGCCTCCTAAAGGCGGATTACCCATCGAAGATAGTGAAATTCGTGGCTTAGCTGAATACGTGTTTAAATTATCAGGACGTGATCATGACGCTACGTTAGCAGCTCAAGGTCAAGGTTCATTCATGAAAGGCTGTTTTGCTTGTCATGGTATGGATGGCACTGGTAATAAGTTTATGGGCGCACCTAATTTAACTGATGATGCTTGGTTATATGGCGGAAGCCGTTTACAAGTTATGCAATCAATTGCAAATGGTCGTTCAGGTGTTATGCCAGCGTGGAAAGATATCCTAGGTGAAGAAAAAGTTCATGTAGTATCTGCATACGTTTATAGCTTATCAAACAAATAGTTACAGCTTGATAACAAAAAAGGCCTCGTTTAAACGAGGCCTTTTTTTTAAGTGATTATTAATGGTTTTCAGGTTAAAATAGATTAATAATAAAAGTTAATAATTAGGACCGTTTTATGTCTGCTCCTCTTCCCTGGTATAAGCACTTTTGGCCTTGGTTTATCGTTGTTCTTCTTTTTGTTGTTGTCCTTAAAAGCATGGTTGCGATGAGTATCGCCATTGATAATGCTGACTCCTTGGTTTCAGATGATTATTACAAAGAAGGCAAAGCCATCAATATGGATTTGCGTAAAATTAAGCAAGCTAAAAACTTAGGCATGCAATACTTAATTGAAGTTGACGATCACGAACTTAAAATATCTCAACATGGCGGTCCTGCATACCAAGCCGTATTGAAAGTCAGTTTTATTCACCCAACCCTTGAAGAAAAAGATTTCAACATTAATGCCACTGCTGATGGCAACGGCACATATCGAATTGGTTTATCAGAAGCGATTTCTGGGCCATGGAATGTCCGACTTGAAGGCTTTGATGCAAGCTGGAGAATCCAGCAACGTATTGAAATTCATGATGATGTCGAATACTGGTTGAATTAATATATATAATGCAAAACTGCTATCACTGTAATGAACCTGTTTTAACTGGCAATGAATTCACCACTTTTATCGACAACCAAGATCAGCTTATGTGCTGTCCTGGTTGTCAGGCGGTTTCACAAGCTATTATTGATTCAGGTCTGGCGAGTTATTACCAATATCGAAGTGAACCGGGTAGCAAACAAACTGCCCTGGTCCCAGCTGAATTAGCGCAATACTCAGCTTATGATATCCCTGAAGTTCAACAAGACCTTACCCACAAAGTTGATGGTATCAATACCATTTCAGTTTCGATTGACGGTATAACCTGTGCGGCATGCGCATGGTTAATTGAACATAAGCTAAAACAATTAGCGGGTATTACTAACATAAGCGTAAATTCTACCACGCAGCGCGCTTTAGTTAGTTGGCATGAAGAGTCACTGAAACTCAGTGAAATTCTTGCGGCGATAAGCCGTATTGGCTACCAGGCTGCGCCTTATCAAGTGGATGAGCAAGAAAAGCAAAGTAAAACAGAAGGCCGAAAGTTTTTATTACGCTTAGGCTTAGCTGGTTTTGCTACCATGCAAGTGATGATGTTTGCATTGGCCTTGTACTCTGATTACTTCACCCTCCAAGATACTCAAATGCGCGATTACTTTCGCTGGGTCAGTATGACCTTGGCCGCGCCAGTGGTATTTTATTCTGCTCAGCCTTTTTATTTCAGCGCCATAAGAAGTTTACTTAGCGGTAAACTCAATATGGACTTATCGGTATCAATTGCAATCGCCGGAGCTTATATTGCCAGTTGTTTTGCAACGATTAATGGCAATGGAGAAGTGTATTTTGAATCTGTCTCCATGTTTACTTTCTTCCTATTACTTGGCCGCTATTTTGAACAAAAAGCCAAACAAACTGCATCCGTCAATTCAAGTAATCTTCATAAACTGGTGCCATTAACAGCTCATTTAAAACTTGATGGTGATATTTCAGAAATACCTGCCAAGCGATTAAAATTAGGCGATATTATCCTTGTTAGACCGGGCGATATCGTTGCCGCTGATGGGGATATTATTGAAGGGAAATCGGGTCTTAATGAATCAATGCTCACAGGTGAGCAAATGCCTCTCATTAAAACCATTAATGACAGTGTATTTGCTGGCACAATTAATATTGATCAAGCCCTGACGGTAAAAGTCACCGCTTTAGGACAAGATCAACTCGTCGCTGAAATTATTCGCTTGCAAGAAGTGGCTTCAAACACCAAACCTGCTATTGCGAAACTGGCTGATAGGTTAGCGCGTTATTTTTCAGGTACGATTTTAGCAATTGCGTCGTTAACCTATGTGGTGTGGTTACAAATTTCACCAGAAGATGCTTTTTGGGTGACATTATCGGTATTAGTGGCAACCTGTCCTTGTGCCCTCGCCCTTGCTACGCCAACTGCGATTACTTGCGCGACGGCTATTTTTACCAAACTGGGTATAATCACCCGAAAAGCTGGGGTATTTGAAAAACTGCCTCGTATCAACCATGTCGTATTCGATAAAACCGGTACCTTAACCTGCGGCACTATTTCACTTGAAAGTATTGTATTAACCGATAGCCAAAATGAACAAACCGTTTTAGCCTATGCCGCCGCATTAGAAACTGGCTCACTTCACCCAATTGCCAGTGCATTTAAAGCCCATGCTCACAGTGATATTTGTGCCACCGACATACAGCATCACGTTGGCTTAGGCATATCAGGTAACATTAATACTGATGTCGTTAAAATTGGTAATGCTGAATTTGTGGGAGTCGATGCCAATCTGTGCAACGGCAAACTGTTGTGGTTGTCTGTGAATGGCATTATTACAGCCTGTTTTTCCCTAAAGGATGCTCTCAGGGTAGATAGTCTAGAAACCATAAAACAACTTCAACATCAAAATATCGATGTTAGTATTGCTAGTGGTGACTGTGCCAGCCATGTGAACGCTATCGCGCAGCAGCTTAATGTTAAAAATAGTTATGCAGGACTTAACCCTAGAGATAAACTAGATTTGATAAACAAATTACAACAAACACAAGATGTGGCAATGTTTGGAGATGGCATTAATGATGCTCCCGTTTTAGCCGGAGCCAATTTATCCGTCGCGATGGGAAGTGGCAGCGCTATCGCTAAAAATAGTGCTGATTTGATTTTACTTGGTGATCAACTATCTAAGTTTAATCAAGCAATTACAGTTTCAAAGTTAACAAATAAAATAATAAAACAAAACTTAATTTGGGCGTTTGCTTACAATGTCATTATTCTACCGCTAGCGGTTACCGGTCATGTAGTACCGTATATTGCAGCGATTGGAATGTCAGTTAGTTCGATTATTGTCGTATCTAACAGCTTACGCTTACTCAGGATAAAAATATGAGTATCATCTACGTACTAATTCCTATCGCAATGCTATTTGTTGCAATTGCTGTTGCCATCTTCTTTTGGGCAGTCAAAAGTGAACAATTCGACGATTTAGACCGTCAAAGTGTTTCTATTTTATTTGATGAAGATAAACCAAGTGAAACAGAATCAGAGAAAAAGAATTGATTGAATACAATGTATGGGGTGCTTTTTTAGTTGGATTAATGGGTGCGGCACATTGCTTTGGCATGTGTGGTGGTTTAGTTGGCGCATTTGCATCTAACTTACCCAATACAGCATCGAATCAGCTCGCCAATCAGTTAAGTTTTTTATTAAGCTACAATCTAGGCAGGATACTCAGTTATACCCTAGCAGGTGCATTAGCTGGAGCCAGTACCGCAGCCTTAGGTTATATGTTTGACCTTGATAACTATCTTATCGGCCTGCGTATTTTTGCTGGCATTATGATGATAGCCACAGGGCTTTACATCGCCCAGCTTTGGTTTGGTATCGTGCAAATCGAAAAAGTGGGCAAAATGTTATGGCGTTTTTTAAAGCCATTGGCTAACAAATTGTTACCCATTAAACATAAACATCAAGCCGTCATGGCTGGTATAATATGGGGTTGGTTACCATGCGGTTTAGTCTATAGCACCCTAACTTGGGCTGTTGCGGCTGGTAATGCCCTTGATGGCGCCTTAATCATGTTAGCTTTTGGTTTAGGTACATTGCCCGCGTTACTCAGTGCCGGTGTAGCGGCGAAAACGTTAGCTCAATGGGTACAAAAAAAGCAGGTCCGAATGATAAGTGGGATCTTGATTGTAGTATTTGGGCTACAAACTATATATATCGCCATCATGCAGCTAAACTAGCTGTAACTTTGTTATTAGTTTAACATGGCTAAGTAGTAATTAATTGAGAGTACATATGCCTATAGACCCAACTAAACAACTTCGAGCATCAACCGGAGGTTGTGCGATACATTGTCATGATTGCAGTATGGAATCATTATGTATCCCCTTCTCGCTTAATAACAACGAGTTAGATAGACTCGATGAGATTATTGAGCGTAAAAAGCCAGTGCAAAAAGGTGACCAAATATTTAAGTCTGGTGATCCTCTCAAGTCTTTATTTGCTATTCGATCTGGCACAATTAAAAGCTACACCATCACAGAGCAAGGCGATGAACAAATCACTGGCTTTCATTTAGCTGGTGACGTTATCGGCTTTGATGGAATTCATTCTCAAATTCATCAGAGTTTTGCCCAAGCATTAGAAACTGCAATGGTATGTGAAATACCGTTTGATACTTTAGATACCTTAGCGGGCAGTATGCCAAAACTTAGACAACAGATAATGCGTCTCATGAGTAATGAGATCATGAGCGATCAAGAAATGATTTTGTTGTTATCTAAAAAGAATGCCGAAGAACGCCTAGCCGCATTTATCAGCAATCTGGCTAACCGTTTTGGTAGCCGCGGTTTCTCACCTCATGAATTTAGATTAACCATGACCCGTGGTGATATTGGTAATTACCTTGGGCTAACAGTTGAAACAATTAGCCGCTTACTTGGCCGTTTTCAAAAGTCAGGCTTTATTGAAGTTAAAGGCAAATACATCACTATTGTTGATCATAAAGCACTGAGTCAGTTAGCGGGTAATTCGCGGATTGCAACCTAGGCCTAACAACTTTTCAAAGTTTGATCTCTCTCAAAGTATTTTATGGCAATAACAGTGATAGTTAATTAACAGAGTTTAACATTTTAGCTTGGAGGTTTTATGAAGGATTATAATAAGATACTCGTTGTCATAAACCCTATGACAGATCATCAACCTGCGTTAGCTAGAGCTGTTGAGCTAGCGAGTAAGTCCAACGCAACTATCACTGCATTTCTCACTATTTTTGACTTCTCCTACGAGATGACATCAATTTTATCCAGTAATGAGCGTGAAGCTATGCGTCAAGGCGTTATAGCTCAACGTGAAACCTGGTTAAATGAAGCCATCGAAAGTTATACTAAGACTGGAATGTCTATTGATGCGAAAGTAGTTTGGCACAATCGCCCATTTGAAAGTGTTATTAAATACGCTATCGATGAACAATTTGATTTGTTGGTCAAAAGCACCCACGAGCACGATAAACTCAAATCAATTATTTTCACCCCTACTGATTGGCATTTATTACGTAAAGCGCCTATTCCTGTTCTTATGGTTAAAGAACACGATTGGCCAGTAGCAGGTAATATTGTTTGCGCAATAAATGTAGCGTCTGAAGATGAAGAACATCAGACTCTTAATACCAAAGTTATTAAAAACGCCTTAAATTTAGCCGATAAGTTTTCAGCTAAAGTGCATTTAGTTAATGGCTATCCAGGTACCCCTGTCAATTTAGCCATAGAATTGCCAGAGTTTGATGCCGCAAGTTATAACGACACGGTCCGAATGCAGCATGAACAACGGATCCAATCTATCGCCCATAGCTTTGATATTCCATTAGAAAATTGCCATGTTGAAGAAGGTCTGCC
Organism: Shewanella sp. 10N.286.52.C2; assembly: GCF_002874545.1. Lineage (NCBI taxonomy): Bacteria > Pseudomonadati > Pseudomonadota > Gammaproteobacteria > Alteromonadales > Shewanellaceae > Shewanella > Shewanella sp. 10N.286.52.C2. The sequence goes on along the minus strand of NZ_MCTV01000039.1, from coordinate 169,128 downwards.
TGAAGATATTATTCCTGAATTAGCCACAAAGTTAGACGCTGAGTTAGTTATTTTAGGTACAGTGGGTCGTACAGGTTTTTCTGCCGCACTAATTGGTAATACAGCAGAACATGTTATTGATAGCATTAACTGTGATCTACTCGCTATCAAGCCAGATGGGTATAAGTCACCTCTAGAAGAGTAAATCCTTTACCCTAAGGCAGAATGCTGGAATAATACGCGCCCTGAAACAAATGGTTACTGGGCGCTTTTTTATGTCGCAAATGCAACAACAAAACAAACTACAATTGGATCGTCAAAATAAGCTCGAAAAAAAGCTCCGCCATGAAGTTGGTCGTGCTATCGGCGATTATCAAATGATTGAAGAAGGTGACATTGTTATGTGTTGCCTTTCAGGCGGCAAAGACAGTTATGCCATGCTTGATATTTTATTAAATTTACAAAAACGTGCCCCGATTTCTTTTGAAGTTGTCGCGGTAAATTTAGATCAAAAGCAACCTGGGTTTCCAGAAGATATTCTACCTGCCTATTTAGATAGTTTAAAAGTGGCCTACCATATCTTAGAAAAAGACACCTACTCGATAGTCAAAGATAAGATCCCTGAAGGTAAAACCACTTGCTCTTTATGTTCTCGCCTTCGTAGAGGAACCCTATATGGTTTCGCACAGCGGATCGGCGCCACTAAAATTGCCTTAGGTCACCACCGTGATGACATCATTGAAACATTATTCTTAAATATGTTCTTTGGTGGCAAGATGAAAGCAATGCCACCAAAATTACTTTCGGATGATGGGGCTAACATGGTGATCCGTCCATTAGCTTACTGTAAAGAAAAAGACATCGCTGAATACGCAGAATTGAAACAGTTCCCGATTATTCCATGTAACCTTTGCGGATCACAAGAAAATTTAAAACGTGGTGCAGTTAAAGACATGCTAAAACAGTGGGATGTGGATTTCCCTGGTAGAATCGAATCCATCTTCACGGCGATGCAAAATACCTCGCCGTCACAAGGTGTTGATCGTAACCAATTTGATTTCTTATCACTTGAAAGAAATGCTGACGCACCTATGTCTGGCGCTGTGGCTGAATCAGAGCTACCTGCATTTGATTTTCTTGATATGAGTAACAACGGCCATATTAATCTTGATGCTGCAGCAAGAATTGATGTTGTGAGTACCTACAAGCCGTAATCACATAACGTTCGATTATACAGCACTTTAATAAGTGCTGTAGATATACAAAAGCCCTCTATTGAGGGCTTTTTCAATCTATCTAAAAAGTTTTACTCGACAAACGGGCTAATGACTGCAGGAGTAACAGAAAAAGAAATCTCATTTAATTCATTGAGTGTAAAGTTAGCCAATTGTAGCGGCTCACTAATAAGCTGCTGTTTATTATCAATGCTAACAGTTACCGGATAGTCAGTATCGTTAAAACTGAATGTAACACCAGATATTGGCTTTCTAAAATACTTCATTGGAAAACCTTGCTGGCCATCCAATAACGCATCCATATCATCTTTTACCGCAAGGATTTGCTGCTGATTATATGATTTAAGCTGTTGCTTCGCCCTCACCTGCATTGCTATGCCACATCCTGTGGGATCACCCTTCATGGTTAAGTTAATTAAACCGCGATCAGATTTTAACTGAGCATCATAAGGTAAAAAAAGCCGCTGCTGCTCATTAAAAGTTAATGGATATTGGTTTTTCTCAGTACTGATATCCCCGCTTAAAATAGTGCAAGCTTGAGTTTTAGGCACACTAAACACAATTTCAACTAACTGATAGTTGCCTTTGTTGACCTGCTTTAATCTTTCGTAAAAACCGGCATAAGGAATAGATACCGTATCGGCAATTGAAAAAAAGCTTACCGAGAAAGCCACTGTAGCCATTGCTAATCTTGTTGTTATTTTCATTAACTATAATCCAGCTAAATAATTTTTATTATGACGCATCATTTGAAGTAATTCGTCGATATATTCATGTTTACGTTCTGAGTAATGTAACAGGCCAAAGACCAATTCTTCTGCAGTGGGCTCAATATCTTGGGCTCTTAGATCCGCCCTGATTGAACGTAATAAATGGTAAGCCGAATTAGTATTCAAATTAAGCAGGTATGCAGCTATTGAGTCCTCTGGGGTATCAAACGATGCAACTTCATGATTAAGCCCTGGGGTTCTTGATTGCGGCACTAAACCACAGCCTTTAGAAAAGCACCATTGCCCAAAATAATTATTACCTTCTGTAGCGAAGCGAGAGCTGCCCCAACCAGTTTCATTGGCGGCTTGAATTAGTACCATTTTAACTGGCAAGGTATCGACGCGTTCAAGTAACGGTGTCAGAGTGATTAAATCAAACTTTTTTACTTGATATCGATATTTTTGAGTTAGCTTTTGCAATTTAAAAATATCAGCATCAGTAAGCGGTTGCCCATTACGAAGGTTATTGAGAATAACAATTAAAAATTTTCTTTCTGCACTAATAATTGCATTTTGATGTTTGACTGCAGGCGTCATGTAATCAAAAAACGTTTGTTTCTTAGTTGGGATATCTGAAATGCTCGAAAAATCTGGCACTTGATTTGAAAGCTGTGGGTTTTCTTTTATATCAGGAGTGGTTATCAAGATTTGTTCAATCGTTGGTACTAGCCAAGCTCTGATAAAAAACATAACAATGATGACCCCCGCTAAAGCAAGGGTAAACTTTCCAATTCTACCTGTTTTCAATTAAAAGCCTTTATGTAATTTTTTTAGTGATTATACCGAGATTTGCACGTAATAGAAGGTATGACTTAAAGCGATTAATCGCTATTTTAACAGACTGAAATATTTCAATAATAGAGATTAAAAATGGACTACCTTAAGCGCTTTTATATCAAGTTTAGATAACTGATTAAGTAAAAATAATGGGCCTTTAAGGCCCATTATCGTTAAAGCACCTGTGCAATCGCTTTACAAATCACAGGGATATTTTGTTTTGTCATTCCTGCAACGCTAATACGACCTGAGCCTACAATATAAACACCAAACTCTTCTTTTAAACGAGTTACTTGTTGCTTATTTAAACCAGAAAAACTAAACATACCGTTTTGACGTGATATAAAGCTAAAGTCTTGTGATACGCCTTCTTGCTTTAAGGTATCTACAAATAAGGTTCTCATTTCTGCGATACGTTGACGCATAGCACTAAGCTCTGATTCCCATTCTTTACGTAAGCCATCATCAGATAAAATGGTACTCACAATTAAGCCACCATGAGCTGGAGGGTTTGAGTAACTCGCACGGATAGTCTTTTTGATTTGGCTAAAACTTTTTTGTGCTACAACTTCTGTTTCAGCAACAACGGTTACTGCACCGATACGCTCATTATAAAGACCGAAGTTTTTTGAGAATGAGTTAGCGACTAATAATTCAGGCACTTTGGCAGCTACAGCACGTAACCCTTGTGCATCTTCTTCAATGCCGGCGCCGAAGCCTTGATAAGCAAAATCAAATAAAGGAACCAATTGCTTGTCGCTACATAGTTGACCGATGATTTGCCACTGCTCAATAGTCAAATCAATGCCTGTAGGGTTATGACAGCAGCCATGTAAAAGCACCATGTCACCAGCTTGCGCAGTATTTAGATCGGTGACCATAGCATCGAAATCCATGTCATGTGTTTCAGCTTTGTAATAACCGTATTCTTTTATCTCTAAACCAGCAGTTTGAAAAATATTTTGATGGTTTGCCCATGTCGGGTTACTCACCCATAAGATATTTGAGTCAGTGTTGTTTACTAAAAACTCAGCTGCAACTCGTAAAGAACCTGTTCCGCCAGGTGCTTGGGCGGTAAATGCTCTTTTGTCACGAATGATGGCACTGTCTTTACCAAATAATAAGCTTTGAACCACTTGGTTATAACGCTCCACACCTTCAATTCCAAGATAGTTCTTTGTTTTCTCAGTCTCTAATAAAATGGCTTCAGCTTTTTTTACCGATGTCAGTACAGGAGTTTGACCTGCTTCGTCTTTGTAGATCCCAACACCTAAGTTAACTTTGTCTGTACGAGTATCTTTTTTAAAGGCATCGGTTAAACCTAAGATAGGATCTGCTGGCGCTTGAGGGATTTGAGAAAATATCATTACATCTTTCCTACTATTGAAGTGAACAACTTTTTTTCTATTTATACCATTGTATGACTTTAGGAAGTAGTCACAAAAGACATTCTGGTAATAATTAGATCACAGTTTGAAGATTCATTAAAAATATTCCCATAAAACCAAATATTCTTGATAAAAAGAACTCTAACTTAGTTCATGGTTCAGTATTGTGTGTTTTTTATTTCAGATAGTCTTAATTGAGTACATCGAATAAAGAAAGACCAGCTAAAGTTTAACTGATGCTGTCTATTTAAAAACGACGAGGGATTATGAGTAATAAGTTTTATTTAAACAAATTTCAGATACAAAAAAGCCCCAACTAATGTTGAGGCTTTTTTGCACCATACTTACGTATGTAAGTTCTCATCATTGCTAAGAAAAGACTAAGAATAATGGTACCCGAGGCCAGACTTGAACTGGCACGCCCTATTTAAAAACGACGAGGGATTTTTAGTAATATGTTTTATTAAAATAAATTTTGGATACAAAAAAGCCCCAACTAATATTGAGGCTTTTTTGCACCATACTTACGTATGTAAGTTCTCATCATTACTAAGCAAAGACTAAGAATAATGGTACCCGAGGCCAGACTTGAACTGGCACGCCTATTTAAAAACGACGAGGGATTATGAGTAATAAGTTTTATTTAAACAAATTTCAGATACAAAAAAGCCCCAACTAATGTTGAGGCTTTTTTGCACCATACTTACGTATGTAAGTTCTCATCATTGCTAAGCAAAGACTAAGAATAATGGTACCCGAGGCCAGACTTGAACTGGCACGCCTATTAAGCGAGGGATTTTAAATCCCTTGTGTCTACCGATTCCACCACTCGGGCAAAAGTGTCATTTAACTGTTAATTTAACAACTAAACAAAATTGTGGAGGCGCGACCCGGAGTCGAACCGAGGTCGACGGATTTGCAATCCGCAGCATAGCCATTCTGCCATCGCGCCGTAATTCATTTAATGAATTGGAGCGACATATCGGGTTCGAACCGATGACCTATACCTTGGCAAGGTATCGCTCTACCAACTGAGCTAATGTCGCTTTACCGAATCAATAACAAGGTGTTGTCGTTGACTTCGGAATGCATTTTTACTGTTTTAAGCAATTCTGTCAATGAAGTTTTATAGTTTTTTCGTTGTTTTTAGTGCGTTTGTCGCATAAATAAACGCATCGAATAAATATTAACTGAACTTGGTTAAAAGCTATTCAGTATGAAAAATCTTAATTTGAAAAGACTGGGCTATTTCAGCTGAGAATATTCAAAAACTGCAATGTGATAATGGTTTGCTAATAAAAAAGCACTTCAAAGAAGTGCTTTTAATAGGTGAATTGCGCTTAGGCATTAATTAGGTTCTGTTTATGCGCTCGGTAAAGACAAAGTCGTAATACCCAGCATTTTTTGCATAACGCCCACTACCTGACAGCTATAACCAAATTCATTGTCATACCAAACATACAAAATTGCACGTTTACCTTCTGCAATTGTTGCTTGAGAGTCAACAACGCCTGCATAACGCGAGCCCACTAAATCACTAGAAACAATCTCAGTAGATTCAGTAAAATCAATTTGATTACGCAGCTCTGAAGTTAATGCCACATCTTTGAGGTATTCATTTAATTCGTCACGGTTTGTTTCACCGTTTAAATTAACACTAATGATAGCCATTGACACATTAGGTGTAGGTACACGTATCGCATTGCCTGTAAGCTTACCTTCTAGCACAGGTAACGCTTTAGATACGGCTTTAGCAGCACCAGTTTCAGTAATAACCATGTTTAATGGCGCACTACGGCCACGGCGATCAGCACTGTGATAGTTATCAATCAAGTTTTGATCGTTCGTATAAGAGTGAATAGTTTCTACATGGCCATTTTCAATACCGTACTTATCATTAACCGCTTTTAGAACCGGTGTAATAGCATTAGTAGTACAACTAGCAGCAGAAACAATGATGTCTTCTGGTAAAATGTCATTTTCATTGACACCATAAACAACATTTTTAATGGCGCCTTTAGCTGGTGCCGTTAACAGAACCTTACTGGCACCTTTACTCTTAAGGTGCAAACCAAGGCCAGCTTCATCTTTCCAAATACCGGTATTATCAACAACCAATGCATCATTTATACCGTATTGGGTATAATCGACTTCATCAGGTGAATTAGCATAGATTATTTGAATGTAAGTACCATTGGCGATTAATGCGTTGTTCTCTTCATCAACTTCAACTGAGCCATTGAAAGAACCATGCACCGAATCACGACGTAATAAGCTGGCGCGTTTTTCCAAATCGCCTTTCTTGCCACCACGAAGTACAATAGCACGAAGACATAATTTGTTGCTTTGGCCGGTTTTTTCGATCATCAGGCGTGCTAATAACCGCCCTATTCGACCAAAACCGTATAGCACGACATCTTTAGCGGCAACATCATCACCAAAATTTATGCCCGCTTCTAAAGCGTGAGTCATATAAGATTGAATTTGTGATGCATCAGAGTGTTCACGCCAGTAATTAATGGCAAGCTTGCCAATATCGACTTTACAATGCTTAACTGACAACTTACTTAACGCTTCTACAAATGGGAAACTTTCGCGTAAACGTAACTTATCGCCAATGTGACGACGAACTAAGCGATGCGCTTTAATAATTTCTATTGTTGATGCGTTTAAAAGTGGTTTACCAAAAATTAAGACTTCAACGCCTTGATTACGGTATAATTTCCCAAGTAAAGGCTGCATAGCCTCAGCCATTTCGAAACGTTCTTGCCAACTTTGTAGGTGTTTATCAGCGCTCATTAAAAAGATCCTTTATCTCATATTTCGGCTTTGTCGCAGAAAGAATTGAGTAACAGAAAGAAAAGACCAATAATCAGATTATTGTAGGGTTATCCCTTATTAGTCGCCGTCATTGTAATGAAATTTGACGCATTTCACCAGTAAGAAATTTTTACTAAACCTGTAATTTTATTAGAAAAAATCACCATACGGAGCCAGTTTTGAACAAAAGTTTAGTAATAATTACATCATTTTCTTTATTCGCTGCATTATTCGGCCTTTTCGGTTGTGATGTTGGTCGAAATAGTGCCGCCATATGTAAAAAAAATCCTGAACTTTGTGCCGATTTACACCAAGATAGTTGGTGTTTAGTAGAAAAAGGCGACTTAATTCGCAGTCGTTACCAATTAAAGCAGATAGAAACCCCTTCAGGAAAGTTACTCTATGAGCAACTCATCAAGCTTGAGTCTTATAGTAAATGTATCGAACTTGCTGCCGGGGTTAAACATGTTATTAATACTCACCGTACTGAAGATCGAGAACGTGCTTATGCTATTAGTACCCAAAACTTAGCCCAACTAAGAGAATCTACTCAAGATAACCCAGATCTTTATTTGGCTTACTACCGCTGGACCACTTTTAATGATGGTGATTCACGAGATGCTGTCATCGCCGCAGAACAATCTGGTGAAGTTAATGAAGTTTTCATGTTGTCCCACATTGCCAGTTATTATTTAAAAATAAATACCAGCCAATCAAAAGCACTGTATTTATCACTTTTAGCTAACTCAAACGCAGAAACTTTGGATCCAGACTGGCTTTTAGGTTTAGCGAGCATTTATCGACGTGAACAAAATTCACAAAATGAATACTTGTTTACCAAAGTCAATTTGTTGATGAGTGATTATGTGGCTTCTGAGCAGAGGCTTTTAGCCTTAATTGGCAATAATAAAACCTTGGCAGCCCAATTAGACCTCGATGCGCAAATGTTAGTTAATCAACTTTCCTTAGGTCAATTCGATATCAGCCAATTTAAAACGCGAATTGATTAAAAAACTAGCGCGTTATTAACTACAATGAACACATTATATTTTTCACTTATTTGTTGACGACTTACAAAAAAACACAAAAAGTGTGTGATATATTGAATTCTGTAAATAAAATACAGACATTTGACGCTTAAATTGCCATTTTTCGGCTTTTTTACTTGACGAAAATCGTTAATTTGGTAATTTTACTACCACATGATTTACGAAACAGATTTTATAATCACTTGAGGGATATGCAATGACTATCCGTGTAGCAATTAACGGCTATGGCCGTATCGGTAGAAATGTTTTACGTGCGCTTTATGAAAGCGAAAAGGATTACCCAATTGAAATCGTTGCACTCAACGATTTAGGTGATGCTTCAATTAATGCTCACCTTACCAAGTATGATTCAGTTCATGGTCGTTTTAATGCTAAAGTTGATCATGATGATGAAGCCATCTACGTTAATGGCGATAAAATCCTAACTTTCCAAGAACGTGACCCTTCTAAATTACCTTGGGCAGAGTTGAATGTTGATGTTGTGTATGAATGTACTGGTATTTTCACTTCTAAAGAAGCGGTACAGCCACATTTAACAGCGGGCGCGAAGAAAGTTATTATTTCAGCACCAGGTAAAAATGTTGACGCTACAGTTGTTTATGGCGTAAACAATGACGTACTAACTGCTGACATGACTGTGATTTCAAATGCTTCATGTACAACCAACTGTTTAGCGCCTTTTGCGAAACCGTTGAATGACTCTGTTGGTATTGAATCAGGTTTAATGACTACTATTCATGCTTACACCAATGATCAACGCTTATCAGATGTTTACCACACTGATTTACGTCGTGCTCGTGCAGCAGCAATGTCTATGATCCCAACTCAAACTGGGGCAGCTGCTGCTGTAGGTTTAGTGGTTCCTGAGCTTCAAGGTAAGTTTGACGGTTTAGCTGTACGTGTACCGACAGTCAACGTATCTCTTGTAGATCTCACTTTCCAAGCGTCTCGTGACACCACAGTTGAAGAAATTAACCAGATAGTGGCAGATGCAGCAAAAACTTCACCATTGAATGAAGCGCTTGCTATTAATGTTGAACCTTTAGTCTCTATCGACTTCAACCATAATGCATTTTCTTCTAACTTTGACGCGACTCAAACACGTGTTAATGGTCGACTTGTCAAAGTAATGGCTTGGTATGATAACGAATGGGGTTTCAGTAACCGCATGTTAGATAATACTGTTGCATTAATGACAGCTAAATAATTCATAGCAGTCATTTGACTAATATGAAAAAGCCCTGCAATTGCAGGGCTTTTTATTGTCTGTCATTTAGCTTAGTAATACTAAGCTAAATCTTACAAACTTAATTAGGCGTTGCCTTTTACTTTCATATTAAGGGTTTGAGCAAAATTTAGCATTCTACTAAGTGGCACTAACGCATCATCACGTAAAGCGTCATCAACAAACACTTCATGGGTTGTTTTATCGACACTACTGAGCGATGCTTCAATCGCTTGAAGACCATTCATAGCCATCCAAGGACAATGGGCACAGCTTTTACAAGTGGCGCCATTACCGCCTGTTGGCGCTTCAATAAGTGTCTTACCCGGTGCAGCTTGTTGCATTTTATAAAAAATGCCGCGATCGGTTGCTACAATGAATTGCTGATTGTCCATAGTTTGTGCAGCTTTAATTAACTGACTAGTTGAACCTACAGCATCAGCTAACGCTACCACATTTGCTGGTGATTCTGGGTGAACTAGCACAGCAGCATCTGGATATTGTATTTTTAATTCACGTAAGGCTTTTGCTTTAAATTCGTCATGAACAATACAATCACCTTGCCACATCAGCATATCGGCGCCAGTTTCTTTAGCGATATAACTGCCTAAATGTCTATCTGGGCCCCAGATGATTTTCTTACCTTCACTATCTAAGTGTTCAACGATTTCAAGGGCGATACTTGATGTAACAACCCAATCTGCACGCGCTTTAACAGCGGCAGAGGTGTTAGCGTAGACCACAACGGTATGATCTGGATGAGCATCGCAAAATGCCGAAAACTGCTCAATAGGACAACCAATATCAAGTGAACAGGTGGCATCTAAAGTAGGCATTAGAATGGTTTTTTCAGGGCTAAGAATTTTAGCCGTTTCGCCCATAAATTTAACGCCAGCAACAATTAACGTTTTAGCAGGATGATCACGACCAAAGCGTGCCATTTCTAAAGAATCAGATACGCATCCACCTGTCTCTTCTGCTAAGGCTTGAATTTCAGGATCAGTATAGTAATGTGCAACAAGAACCGCATTTTGTTCTTTTAAAAGCTGTTTAATTTTTTGTTTATAATCAGCCTTTTCGGCTTCATTTAATACAGCGGGTTTTGCGGGAAAAGGATATTCGATTGAAGCGATATTCGGTGCCGAAGTGATCATTTTGATTCCGAGAAGTTACAACGTTTGAGTATTATACAAAATCGGCCCATAAAATTAAAGGACGCTTTCGCGTCCTTTCGTGTAACTGGGTAACCTATTTTGAAGGTGAAGTAATTAGCGCATGGCTAATAACATCTCTTGAGGTTGTTCCAGATAGAGCTTCCATAAATTACAAAAACGGGCAATGGTGCCACCATCAATTACGCGATGATCGCCAGACCAACTAACTTGCATTATTTTACGCGCTTCAACTTCACCGTTTTCATTAAAGCGCGGTAGAGTTTGCAGTTTACCTAACGCTACAATGGCTACTTCAGGTTTATTGATGATTGGCGTTGCCACTGTGCCACCGAGTGCACCAATATTAGAAATAGAAATCGTGCCACCTTTAAGATCTGCAGGTGAAACGCGGCCACTACGAGCAGCAGTGGTTAAACGAGTAATTTCAGCAGCAACTTCTAGAATAGATTTGTTTTGCACGTCTTTTACATTAGGTACTAACAAACCAACTTTTGAATCAACAGCCATACCTATGTTATGAGAAGCTTTATACGTCAGCTCAGTACACTCGGAATTGACCTGGCTATTCAGCACAGGGAATTCATTGATGGCTAACGACATTGCTTTCATGAAAAATGGCATCATTGTTAGCTTAACTTCATCAGTAGAGTAGCGTTGCTTCATTTCGGCGCGCAAGGCAACTAGATCTGTTAAGTCAAACTCTTCACAATAGGTAAAATGCGGAATGGTCGAAACAGACTCCACCATCATTTTCGCCATAACCGCTTTAACACCTTTGATAGGTTCGACTTTATCAGTAGCGCTTGACACGGTCGTCGCTGGCGTAACTGCTGGGGCTTGGTTATTGACCACAGGAGTAGAAACTGTCGTAGATTTAGGCGTCGCTGCAGTTAAGTGGCTTTCAATATCTTCTTTATAGACACGGCCACTTTTGCCTGTTCCTTTCACATCAGCAATATTGATATCTAAGCTGCGGGCTAAACGTCGCACTGCAGGACTGGCTAATGCTTTGCCTTGTATAACAGGCTCAGGTGAAACATCTAAAGCCACTTGGGTTGCTGGAGCATCATCTACAAGGGTATTTGCTACTGAGGTAGATTCAACTTCGATGGCAAATAAAGGTTCATGTACTTTTGCAAGCTGGCCTTTTCGATAATGAAGTTTAACAATAGTGCCATTTTTTATTGCTGGAATTTGAACCAAAGCTTTGTCTGTCATCACATCAGCAATAGGTTGATCTTCAACCACGCTATCGCCTTCTTCGACTAACCACTCAACCAGTTCACACTCTACAATACCTTCACCAATATCTGGCAATAAAAACTCTTCAATCGCTTTACCTGTAACAGGGGCTTGTGGCGTATTTTGAATCGAGGCATTGCTAGGTGTATGGCTTGAATCATTTTTTACTTCCGCCGCTGTCGAAATGACAAAAGGTTCGGCAGCAGTTGCATCCATATCTACGGCATAAAGTGGTGCATGTACTTTAGCAATATCGCCTTTGGCATAATACAGCTTAGTAATTACGCCACCATGTGGTGCAGGAATTTGCACTAAAGCTTTATCGGTCATGACATCAGCGATGGGTTGATCTTCAACGACTAAGTCGCCTTCTTTAACCATCCAATCGACAAGCTCACATTCAACAACACCTTCACCAATATCCGGCAAAATAAAATCTTTAATCATATCTTGCTCCTAGAAATTAACTGATGCTTTAATGGCTTCGAATGTTTTAAGCTCATCTGGCATGTATTCTTTTTCAAGAATAAGCGGGTATGGTGTATCTAAACCACATACTCGGCTAATGGGTGATTCAAGGCTTAAGAAACATTCCTGCTGAATTGTTGCTGCAATTTCACCAGCAAAGCCACCTGTTAACGGCGCTTCATGGTTTATTAATAACCGACCCGTTTTCTTAACTGAAGCAGCAACGGTTTCTATGTCCCATGGTGCCAGAGTGCGCAAATCGATAATTTCAGATGAAATACCCTCTTTTTCAGCCATAAGCGCTGCTTTTTCAAGGATCTCCATTTGCGCGCCCCAACCTAGTAATGTGATATCAGTTCCTGATTTAACCACTTCTGCTTTACCTAGTTCGATTTCATAATCGCCAGCGGGCACTTCGCCAACTGAAGCACGATAAAGACGCTTAGGCTCAAAGAAAATAATTGGATTAGGGTCACGTATAGAAGCAAGTAACAGCCCTTTTGCTTGCTCTGGGTTACGTGGAATGACAACTTTTAAACCAGGCGTTTGGGTAAAGTACGCTTCTGGAGATTGCGAGTGATAATGGCCGCCTGCAATACCGCCACCATAAGGGGTTCTAAAAGTCAGTCCGCCAACATCAAATTGATTACCACTGCGATATCTGAATTTTGCTGATTCATTAACGATTTGGTCAAATGCAGGGAAGATATAATCAGCGAATTGGATCTCTGCCACAGCAGTCATGCCATTTGAGGCTAAGCCATTAGCAAAGCCAGCAATACCCTGCTCGGTTAACGGTGTATTGAAACAACGATCACGGCCGAATTTTTCTTGTAGTCCAGATGTCGCTCGAAAAACACCACCAAAGTGTCCAACATCTTCACCAAATACCACCATTCTTTCATCCGCGGTCATCGCAATTGATAACGCATCATTAATGGCGTGTAACATGTTCATTTCAGCCACGATTAAATTCTCCCTGCACTTTTAGGATACGACTTAGGATATTTTTTAATATGTTGTTTTAAATCAGCTAATTGTTTCTCTAAAGCAGGTGTTGGTTTATCTAATACATCTGTGATTAACAAGTCGATATGCGGTAAAGCCACTTTTTCTGCCACTTTAACGGCATTAAGTACTTCTTCTCGGTATTGTTCATAAGCTGCAGCATCATCTTTTTCGTTTAACCAATCTTTATTGATCATCCAAAGTTTAAAGCGCTTAACAGGATCATGTTGCTCCCACTTAGCTTCTTCTTCTTTTGAACGATAACCCGATGGGTCATCTGAAGATGAATGTGCACCTAAACGGTACGTCATCGCTTCGATGAGTACTGGCGCATTATGTTCTAACGCATGAGCTCGAGCTTGTTGAGTTGCTGCGAGTACCGCAAGCATATCGTTACCATCAACACGAATAGTGTGCATACCATAACCAACACCACGACTGGCAATGCCATTACCTGCAAATTGCTCTTCAGTTGGCGTTGAAATCGCGTAACCATTGTTACGACAGAAAAAGATCGTTGGTGACTTTAAAACTGCAGCCATATTTAGGCCTGCGTGAAAGTCACCTTCTGATGCTGCACCTTCGCCAAAATAACAAATAGCAACGTTACGTTTGCCTTGTAATTTAAAAGCATGTGCAACACCGGTAGCTTGTGGTATTTGAGTCGCTAGTGGTGATGAAATTGTCTGGTAATTTAATTCTTTACTACCGTAATGAATTGGCATCTGTCTGCCTTTACCTAAATCTTTTTCATTACTGAACATTTGATTCATAAATTGTTCAGTGGTAAAACCACGATATCTAAGTGATGCATGCTCTCGGTATTGCGCCAATATGACATCATCGTCATCAAGTGCAGCAGTACTGCCAATGATAGAGGCTTCTTCGCCAGTACAAGTCATATAAAAACTAATACGACCTTGCCTTTGAGCACTTAACATACGTTCATCTAATACTCGGGTAAAAACACAAGTATCATGTATACGTTCAGCCAAGGCTTTATCAATAACGGGCATGACGGCATTTTCGTAAGTTGTGCCATCAGCTTGTAGAATTTTTAAAATAGGAATGTGCAATGAAGCTTTGTCTAAGAAGCTGACACGATGCACTGTTTCATTAGTCAGTGTTGCGTTGCTCATATTGTGCTCTTGTTATTTGTAGCCTTAAAAATAAAGCGTAATTTATTATATGCGAACGAACATTACGTTAACGTAAACTTACTATCAACTAATGTTCATTCCACTTAGTGAATATCCTGTCATATATAATGTATATTTAGCTTTACAACTTATTGAATGTCTTCATTAGGTGCTGGCACTAAACATAATACTGTACGTTGGCCCACAGGTACATTTTCATTAGGAAAAACGATAGCTTCGTATGGATAAATGACCTTAATCTCAGTGTCACCTTCCGTTGCTAATACATGATTTTGCTTGAACCCAGAAAAATTTACCGTTGTCTTATCAAAGGTGAATTTGAAATCATCAAACTGCTTGTTAATGGAACGAGACACTTTATATAAGTGAAGTTTGTCTTTATCAAAAGGAGCTAGTTCAACTTGTTGTTGAGTTATCAACTGCAAAAGCATCTTTTTAGTATTGGCAAATTTTAACATATCATTCTCGCCAAAAGGCATCACTTTACCCAGTTCGACTGTAAATGCATCGGCTTTGAATTGTTCTGATGAATAATAGCTAAAAGTAGTGGTAGGTTCATGATGGAATAAAATGGTGTCAACATCACAACCCGCTAAAAACATAATTTGATCAGCACTAAAGCTACGTCCAGGCCTGTAAGGATAAATCGCAAATTTCTCATGTTTAGACGGCTTTATCGCGGTGTGTAAGTCGTAATGTATTCGTTGTGAGCTATTATTTTGAAGATAAAAATTAGCTACATATTCCTCTAATTTTTTTGCTCTAACTCTTTCTTTATTTGATAAACCTAAACCGGAAGAATGTGCCCCACTGAACAAACGATTCATATTCTCTTCTACAAAGCGTGTTTGGCTGAGTATGGAATCTGGATTGCCAATTATAAACAGGACTCTTTGTTTTGTAACGATTGTTTCTTTTAATAAATTATTTATGAGTTCGTTACAGATTTCAATAGGTGCTGTTTCGTTACCATGTATGGCACAAGATAAAACAATGTCTTTAGTCGACCCTTGAGCTGGATTAAAACAAATAATCCCGTTATCTAAAATCGTAACTGTTGTTTTATTTGACAATTCAAAGCGCTGTTCTGGCACCTTGTTATTAATGTTAGTTAACGTAAATGCTAAAAAATCTTTGTCATCCATTAATTGTTGAAACACGCTGACTCCTTGATGCGGCTTTAAATATTGAATGGTTTCAAACGGTAGTCGGATTCTATCACATTTAGGGGAAGCTAACGTTAAGTAACATTTAACAGAGTGTAAATCTTTGCTTGCATTATTTATTAGAATAAATATACTTTTAGCCATCTAGACTTCTTTACGGGTATCGTATGACTATAGCAACTTTTGGTGCAGGCTGTTTTTGGGGCGTTGAATATTTTTTTAAACAAATAAATGGTGTAGTTGCAGCACAATGCGGTTATATGGGGGGAAATGACAAATTTCAGACCTACGAGCAAGTGAAAGCGGGCGTAACGGGCCATGCAGAAGTGGTACAGGTTGAGTTTGACGAACATATCGTTAGCTATGAAGAGTTGTTGACCGTTTTTTGGCAAAACCACAATCCAACCACTCTAAATATGCAAGGTGGTGATATTGGCAGCCAATATCGAAGCACTATTTTTTTCCACAGCCAAGAACAAAAATTATTAGCAGAGCAATCTAAATTGTTGCTAATTCAAAGTGGTAAATGGGGATTACGACAAATTGTAACTGAAATTGTACCGGTTCAAACCTTTCATCCGGCGGAAGAATACCACCAAAACTATCTAGAAAAGAATGGCTTACCAAGTTGTCATATTAGTTATTAGCATGTAAAAGTCTAATGCGATAAGTCCTTGGTGTCTTTTGTGTACGGTATCGATTGCCTCAATCTATATCTTGGAGCAATCGCTACTTTACCCCACCCTGTAAATTCCCTACAATCCATGCAAATTGCTTAAAGCATGTAATGGAGAAATAAAAAAATGAGTCAAGCTCGTCATATTAACCTGTTAATTTTAGGTTCTGGCCCTGCTGGTTATACTGCTGCAGTTTACGCAGCACGTGCAAATTTGAAGCCTGTCATGATCACTGGGATGCAACAAGGTGGTCAACTGACTACGACTACTGAAGTTGAAAACTGGCCAGGCGATGCTAATGGCTTAACCGGTCCAGCATTAATGGCAAGAATGCAAGAACATGCTGAAAAGTTTGATACTGAAATTATCTTTGATCATATTAATGAAGTTGATTTTAGCCAGCGCCCTTACCGATTAAAAGGAGACAATGGTGAGTTTACTTGTGACGCATTAATCATTGCAACTGGTGCATCTGCCAAATATTTAGGCCTTCCATCTGAAGAAGCATTTATGGGCCGTGGTGTATCAGCCTGTGCTACCTGTGATGGTTTCTTTTATCGTAACCAAAAAGTGGCTGTAGTTGGTGGTGGTAACACTGCTGTTGAAGAAGCGCTTTATTTAAGTAATATTGCTTCTGAGGTGCATTTAATCCACCGTCGTGATTCTTTCCGATCAGAAAAGATCCTGATCAACCGTCTGATGGATAAAGTTGCTAATGGCAATATCATCCTACACTTAGATCAAACTCTTGATGAAGTCGTCGGTGACAACATGGGTGTTACCGGTCTTAAAATGAAAAGCACTAAAGATGAGTCAATTTCAGATTTAGAGGTTGCTGGCGTTTTCATTGCGATTGGTCATAGCCCAAACACCGGTATTTTTGACGGTCAACTTGATATGAACTACGGTTACATTACCGTCAACAGTGGCCTTCAAGGTAACGCAACTCAGACAAGTGTTGAAGGCATTTATGCTTGTGGTGACGTAATGGATCAACATTATCGTCAAGCTATTACTTCAGCAGGATCAGGTTGTATGGCTGCGTTAGATGCCGAGCGTTACTTAGACGCACAAAAGTAGAATCGTCACTTTGTAATCTACTAGTTTACACATAGTGAGCTAGTAGCGACAAGCCATCCATTATTGTGATGGCTTTTTTATTGTTGGTATTTTATCGATGTGAATAACACAGGTGAAGGCTGTTGTTTATACAGTTGACCAGTTTTTGTTTAACACTATTACTGCACATTACTCATTTTTTTAATGGTTAACTTTCAAACTGTATATTACAACTTCAGTTTTGCCATTAACATCTGAATGAAACTGCTGACAGATAAATTCCATTCCTATTTTCTTCATAATTTTAATTGAACCTAAATTATCCTTATCCGCTATTGCTGTAAAACGTTCAATAATTGGTTGTTCCTCTACCAATAATTTAATCACTGCTTTGGCGCTTTCTGTCGCATAACCTTTCCCCCAAGCTGATTGTTTGAATCGCCAACCAATTTCAAGATTATTAAATTCAGGGGTCTCACTGAAAAAGCCCATGGGCCTAATCAATATCCAACCAACAAAGTTATCACGACGATCAACAGTATCTAGTTCTCGCTTTTCAAACACCTTCCAAAAGCCCCACCCTTTGGATGGCGTTAAATAACTTGCCAAACGTGGTATAGAAATATGTTCTATATCAGATTTTGAGGTAGGTTTTCCGCCGTTTATATATTTCATCACATCGGGATTTTGGTCTAGAGCGTAAAGTAAATCGGCATCATCAAGCGTCATAATAGCAATTGATAATCTGTCTGTTGCTAACTGGGTTTTCATAACACCTACTTCCAATAAGTCAAACACAATGGCAAGATTCTAAATTTTAGATATAAAAAAAGGAACCCTAAGGTTCCTTTTTTAAAGAATAATAACTAATTACTTAGCTAAAGCTTCTTTTGCTTTTTCAACTAAAATTGTGAAAACAACTTTGTCGAATACAGCGATGTCAGCCAAAATTTTACGATCGATTTCGATCGAAGCTTTTTTAAGACCGTTAATGAAACGGCTATAAGAAAGACCATTTTGACGAGATGCCGCATTGATACGTGCAATCCAAAGTTGACGGAATTGACGTTTCTTTTGACGACGGTCACGGTAAGCATATTGACCAGCTTTAGTTACTGCTTGAACAGCAACACGGAAAGTACGAGAGCGAGCTCCGTAATAACCTTTGGCTAATTTAAGTACTTTCTTGTGACGAGCACGAGCGGTTACACCACGCTTAACTCTAGGCATTGTTCATATCTCCTTTAATTAAGCGTATGGTAGTTGACGTGCAATTGCTGGCACATCAGACTTAGCTACTAAACATTTAGCACGTAAGTGACGTTTACGCTTAGTGCTCTTCTTTGTCAAAATATGACGTAAGTGTGCCTGTTTGCGCTTGAAACCATTAGCGGTTTTTCTGAAGCGTTTTTGGACACCCTTATCTGTTTTCATTTTAGGCATTGCTAAAACTCCGCATTGGGACATTAATAAAACGTAAGGCGAGCAAAACCCTCAAAAAGGATTTTGCTACTTTTTAATTGGTTGCCCTACTATTTCTTTTTAGGTGCTAGGACCATAACTGCTTGTCGACCTTCCATTTTCGGGAAAGATTCAACAACAGCATATGTTTCCAAATCTGCTTTGATACGGTTCAAAAGATCCATACCTAAGCTTTGGTGTGCCATTTCGCGACCACGGAAACGCAGCGTAATTTTCGCTTTGTCCCCATCTTCTAGAAAACGAATCAGGTTGCGTAGTTTTACCTGATAGTCGTTTTCATCAGTGCCAGGACGGAATTTAATTTCCTTCAGCTGGACCTGTTTCTGCTTCTTCTTTTGTTCTTTTTGAGCTTTCGCTTTATCAAAAAGGAACTTACCGTAGTCCATAATGCGACAGACCGGAGGCTCAGCGTTAGGACTAATTTCAACCAGGTCTACACCTGCTTCATCAGCTAATTCTTGAGCCTGTGAAATACTTACGATTCCAACAGATTCGCCTTCGATATCCGATAGACGAACTTCTGGTACGCCAGTGATTTCTTCGTTAATACGATTAGGGGCTGGCTGTCGCCCTGCTGCTCTCTTGATCTTTATGACCTATTCCTCCAACAAAATTAGACTACGGTTCGAAATTTGTTTTTGTATCTTGGCAATAAAATCATTGATTTTAATCTTGCCTAAATCGATACCGTCACGCGTTCGTACCGCAACTTCCTTATTTTCTATCTCTTGATCACCAACGACCAATAAATAAGGTACACGCTTTAACGTATGTTCACGTATTTTAAAGCCTATTTTCTCATTCCTCAAGTCTTTAGATGCACGAATACCACTTTCTTTGAAAGTTTTAACAATTTCATCTACATAATCAGACTGTTTATCAGTAATATTCATAACAATTACTTGCACTGGTGCAAGCCATGTCGGGAATTTACCTGCGTACTCTTCAATTAGAATACCGAGGAAGCGCTCAAGTGAGCCTAAAATAGCTCTGTGAATCATAACCGGTGTTTGACGAGTGTTATCTTCAGCAACATAGGTAGCACCTAAACGAGAAGGTAACGCATAATCAAGTTGCACTGTACCACATTGCCACGCACGATCTAAGCAATCATGCAAAGTAAATTCGATTTTTGGGCCATAGAACGCACCTTCACCAGGTAAAATATCAAATTCGATATCATTAGCCTTAAGTGCTTTCTTTAATGCTTCTTCAGCACGATCCCACATATCGTCATCACCAATACGTTTTTCTGGACGAGTTGATAATTTAACGACGATATTTTCAAATCCAAACGTACCGTATGTGTCATACACCATTTGAATACATTCACTGACTTGTTCTTGAACTTGGTCATCGGTACAGAATACGTGTGCGTCATCTTGAGTAAAGCCACGAACGCGCATTAGGCCATGTAAAGAACCTGATGGTTCGTTACGATGACAACAACCAAACTCAGCCATTTTTAATGGCAAATCACGGTAAGACTTCAACCCTTGGTTAAAGATCTGTACGTGTCCCGGACAGTTCATAGGCTTAATCGCATATTCACGGTTTTCACTGTTCGTTGTGAACATCGCATCAGCGTATTTGTCCCAATGGCCAGAGCGTTCCCACAAGTTACGATCCATCATTAATGGACCTTTAACTTCTTGGTAAGTGTATTGCCCTAGTTTTTGACGAATAAACTTCTCAAGCTCTAAATATAAGCTCCAACCATCATTGTGCCAAAACACCATTCCTGGCGCTTCTTCTTGCATATGATAAAGGTCTAACTGTTTACCAATTTTACGGTGGTCACGTTTAGCCGCTTCTTCAAGACGGTTTAAATGTACTTTAAGAGCTTTTTTGTCTGCCCAAGCAGTACCGTAAACACGTTGTAGCATTTTATTGTCAGAGTTACCGCGCCAGTATGCACCAGCAACACTCATTAACTTAAAGTTTTGACAGAACTTCATGTTAGGTACATGAGGTCCACGACACATATCAATATATTCTTCGTGATGGTAAAGCGCTGGGGTTGCATCTTTGCTGATATTTTCATCTAAGATTGCAATTTTGTATTCTTCACCACGAGCTTCGAACGTATCACGGGCTTCTTGCCAAGAAACCACTTTCTTAACAACGCTATAATTTGTTTTAGCTAATGCTTGCATACGTTTTTCTAACGCATCGATATCTTCTTGAGTAAGCTTGTGATCTAAATCGATATCGTAGTAAAAGCCATTATCAATAACTGGACCGATTGCCATTTTAGTTTCAGGCCACATTTGCTTAATAGCATGACCTAATAAGTGCGCACAAGAATGGCGAAGGATTTCAACACCCTCTTCATTTTTAGCCGTAATGATTGAAAGTTCTGAATCTGTGGTAATTAAATCACAAGCATCAACGAGTTCACCGTTCACACGACCAGCAATACACGCTTTAGCTAAACCAGGACCGATGTCGGCAGCGACATCTAAAGTAGAAACAGAATCGGCAAACTCACGTTTGCTGCCATCAGGCAAAGTAATAATAGGCATTTCATTTCCTTATCCAGTGGTGACCCACACGTAGGGCCACTTGGTAATTAATATATAAAAGAAATGCCACCGAACATCAGACATTACAGGAGTCTGAGTCATAAGTGGCATGAATACGCATTGTATGTGAAAAGGCCTTTTGCAAGCAAGCTAACTCAGTCGCAAAATTGAATAAAACACCATCACAACAGCTTTTTACACTTCTTGGATGACTCGATTAACTTTTAATAGCCAATGCAGCTGCTACCTCAACTGACAACTTTGGCATTACGCGAGTTTTACTAATGTTTACTATACTTAATTCCAAGCTCAATCCTGCTTGCTGCTAAACGGTTAAAGGTTTTTTAGTTTTGCAAATGCTTTAATGTTAAATACTGGGGGAAGTTATGAATTTAGTCAGCCGAGTAATAAGTTGTCCGCATTGCGGCCATAATCAACATGTTCATATTGATACTAGTTGTGGAGATCAAGAGTATTATGATGATTGTCGAGTGTGCTGCAATCCAATCCATATGCGATTGCAAGTAAACGATTCAAATAGAACCATTCAATTATTTATAGATTCTGATGATGAACAGTTCTATTAACAGTTGAACATGTAAAAACCTGCTTTAATAGGCTTAGATGTAGTAGCTTAGAATGTGTCATCAATCTAAGCCTTTGTAGGCTATTTTAGCAATGATTTTTTAGCTAAAATTCTTTCTACTGTATCGACTATAACTTGAGTTTGACTATCGATTTCGATATTGATTTTGTCACCCAGTTTGCAGTCACTCAAATTAGTTAATTTGAGCGTTTCTGGGATCAAATGTAACTTGAACTGGTCTTGATCAATCTCTCCTACCGTTAAACTGCATCCATTGACGCCTATAAAACCTTTATAGAAGATATAATCCATCCATTTAGCCGGTACTGTTAATGTTAAATTGTAATGCTCATCGGTATGACTTATGTGGGTAATTGTTGCCATGGTATGAACATGACCTGACAAAATGTGGCCACCTATCTCTTTTCCGAAGGTCAAAGAACGTTCAATATTGATTTTGTCACCCGGTTCAATAAAATTTAAGTTTGTTAGCTGTAAGGTCTCTTCCATTACATCAAAATAAACTCTATTATTCACCAGCTTTGTGACCGTTAAACAAACACCGTTATTTGCCACACTCGCACCAGTTTCTAAACCATGCTGTAGCTCTTCTGGAATATTAACTTCAAATGTTTTTAAACCACTCTGTGCTTTAATTGTAATAACATCACACGTCGCTTGTACGATACCAGTAAACATATTTGTGCTCTTTAGTTGAAGGTTTTTAAATGAATAACACAGGCTTTCAGGCCAAAAAATTAATCCAACTGGCAATGCCAGTATTAATTGCTCAAGTTACCCAAACAATGATGGGATTTATCGATACTGTTATGGCCGGTAGAGTCAGCGCTGTCGATATGGCTGCAGTCGCGATTGGTACCAGCTTATGGTTACCTGCTTTATTGTTTGTGCAAGGGCTACTGTTGGCATTTACACCAGTGTTTGCCCATCATCACGGCGCTAATAATCCAAAAGCAATCCAACCCTTGATGTCGCAAGCATTCTATATTGCCATAATTGGCAGTGTTGGTGTGTTGTTGTTCCTCTCATTTGCTAAAACTATTTTTACCATGATGGCTTTAGAACCTGAATTAGCCGAGTTAAGTGCAGGCTATTTACATGGTTTTATGTGGGGTGTACCTGCATTTATTTTGTACCAAATACTACGGGGCTGCTCTGAAGGCATCTCTTATACATTACCGACGATGGTTATTGGCTTTGTCGGTCTTGCGGTTAATATCCCTGCCAACTATATCTTTATCTATGGTCATTTCGGGGTCCCTGCGATGGGCGGTGCTGGTTGTGGTATTGCAACTGCATTAGTGTTCTGGGCTATGTTATTTGCCATGATGATATACATGCAACTTCACAAGAAATTTGCTGAGATAGCGCCATTTTCGACATTAAATAAGCCAAATTGGAAAACCATTTGGGAAATGATGAAGCATGGCACCCCTATTGCTATGGCTTTATTTTTTGAAGTCAGTCTATTTGCAGTTATAGCTTTATTGCTCGCCCCCCTTGGTGCTAACGTTGTTGCAGGCCATCAAATTGCCCTAAACTTCTCATCTATTGTATTTATGTTGCCATTATCAATCGGTATTGCCGTTTCGATTAGAGTGGGTTATTACCTAGGGCAAGATAAATTAGAAATATCAAAACTGGTGACAAAAATCGGGCTAATCATTGCATTCTCATTAGCAGTGGTAACGGCAATCATTACTGTATCGTTCAAAACTGAAATAGCCCTCCTTTACAATAATAACCCTGAAGTCGTTGCGCTAGCGGGTAGCTTAATGTTCCTTGCAGCTTTATACCAATTATCTGATTCTATCCAAGTTGTGGCTGCTGGCGCTCTTCGCGGTTATAAAGACACTAAGAGTGCCTTTTATATTACTTTAGTTTCTTACTGGGCCATTGGCATGACACTTGGCTATATACTTGCGCGTACAGATATCATTGTACCTGCGATGGGCGCACATGGCTTTTGGATAGGCTTAATCGCGGGCTTAACCAGTGCTGCAGTGTTATTTGCATTACGACTTATTTATATTCAAAAGAATGCTAATTTCAAAGCAGTATTGGAAGATAGAAGTTAATTTTAACTAGTCGTTATAAAATTTGAACGAGATGAGCATGCTGATAATGTTTAAAAAAAACACGCCTACGCTGCTATATGACTCAATTTGCACAGCAAATCGCCACTCGTTCATATTTTTGATTTTTTTGCTTGCATCAAAACGCGTATCCCGTAATATATCGCTCGTCCCAAAGATTACATGAAGATGTCATCTTACAAAAATACAACCGTAGCTCAGTTGGTTAGAGCACTACCTTGACATGGTAGGGGTCGGTGGTTCGAATCCACTCGGTTGTACCATATTTTTTGAAAGACACGTTACAACTGTAGCTCAGTTGGTTAGAGCACTACCTTGACATGGTAGGGGTCGGTGGTTCGAATCCACTCAGTTGTACCATTTCAAATCATAATAATTCAGCCAGCTTATGCTGGTTTTTTTATGTCTGTAATTCCTTCCTTTTAATACTATGCCATTTTCTAGATACCGCATTTTATCTAAAAATCAGCACTTTCTCTTAGAGTTACTCCAATGATGATTGCTAACGTATTTCCAGCACCAAACGTGTAAATAATCACCCTTATAAAAGGTTTAACGTTAATTAAACTCCAGTTAGCTGCTCTAACCCTTCCATTAATCGTAATAGTTCAAGCTGAAATTCAAGAAAACCAATCCCTTGATTTTTCCAACAGCAATAAAAAACCACTCAGTGATTGTTCAAAGAGTGGCTGTTTTGTAGTTTATATAAAGGCTTATAAAGAATTCACAAAAGTTTTTAACTTCATATCTCTATCAATGAGTAACGGATAATCAGTTCGCCCTGCCATTGGCCAACCGTTGCGCCAAGTTTGCTTGTCACTTACCCCCCAAAACGTAATTCGACCTATGCTGTCGCTATGTTTTTTATAGAGAGCAAACAAGTTTTGATAGCGTGATGCTAATTGCTGCTCTACTTCAATGGGTAAACCTGCAGCGTACGGGTTATATTGTTGTTGCAGTGCGACATCTAATGAGACGTCGGCGCCTGCTGCTAAGTTTTCAGGAAATGGTAAGACTGAAATATCAAGCTCTGTGACCATGACATCAACACCTGCTGCAGCAAACGCGACAATTGAATCTTCAACTTCGGTGAAGTCTGGGTAATCAAGAGAGTAATGCGCTTGCATACCAACACCATCAATTTGAATGCCCTTTTGTTTCAGTCGCTTGATTAACGCAATAGCACCTGCTCTTTTTTCAGGCTTAAACATATTGTAATCGTTGTAATACAGTTTGGCATTAGGCGCTGCTTGTTGTGCATAAATAAAGGCTTGTTCAATGAAGTCATCGCCGATAATTTGCTGCCATTTTGATTCACGCAAACTGCCATCTTCATTAAGTGCCTCATTCACTACATCCCAAGCAAATATTTGATCAGCATAACGACCAGCGACAGTTTTAATATGTGTTTCCATAACCTTTAATAGTTGTTCACGTTTTAAAGGATTTCCCGCATCATCTTCAAATACCCAGTCAGGCGTTTGCGAGTGCCAAACGAGAGTATGACCTACAAGTTGTTGA
This sequence comes from Shewanella sp. 10N.286.52.C2, assembly GCF_002874545.1. Classification (NCBI taxonomy): domain Bacteria; kingdom Pseudomonadati; phylum Pseudomonadota; class Gammaproteobacteria; order Alteromonadales; family Shewanellaceae; genus Shewanella; species Shewanella sp. 10N.286.52.C2. The sequence goes on along the minus strand of NZ_MCTV01000039.1, from coordinate 143,699 downwards.
TTATTTTGCTCAGCAAAGCTAACTAATGCATCAGCAACATCAAATTGATATTCGTTTGGTAACGGGTTCACCGACTCCCATTTCATCGAATTTTCAGGCGTGAAGGTATTGAAGTGTTTAGCCGCTAACAATAGCTCAGGATCGGTAGGGTTCAATACTTGAGATTTACTGATTGCTGTACCAATTTTAAAGTTTTCAGCAAATTGATTCTTTAAAATAATATCTTGAGTCAATGTTGCTGTTGCTTCAGGTTTTGTTTGCTGAGTGACACCTTGGTCATCATTACAGCCTGATAGCGCTAAAATTATCGTGGCACAACCTGCAATTAAAGGTTTATTGAATTTATTAATTATTTTCATCACTTTCCATGTCCAGCTATTTGTGAGTAATCAGGCCGAATATTAATGCATGACATCGACCAAACAAGGTTAATAGTTGTCGTTTAAACGAATCTAATTAGTGACTGATAGTCGCTAATCCGAATAAATATTGGCTTTAATTACAGGCTCTCAATTAAGCCTGAAACTTAATAGCCTGCTAATACCAAGGTAAGAAATGCCTAACTGATGAGTAAAGATTTCAGTTGCTCTCCCCATTTTGTAAATCAAGTCCAAAGCACTCATTATGATTATTCCTATACTGCTAGGGTTATAATGAGAAACCACCAAATAGTCCTTTAGACAACAAGCTAATCTAAAATAGACTATTTAGCTGCTTATTAAAACATTTATGTAACATAAATCTTGTATTTACTGACGATTTAACTTCAGCATCAAACGAATGATTACAGTCGTTATCAACATTAGCCGTTTAAACCAGAGCCAAATGGCTACAAAGTTTATCTACCGCTAATATCGGGAGTTTGAAGTAATAAATAACAACAATGTCTATCTGCGGCGCTAAGCATTCAGCTTGAAATCAGATGTTTAGTTAAACAGTGCCTTGAATGCAGGCTTAGGTTGGTGTTTTCTATCCCATAGCAGCGGATAATTGGTGCGGTTCGGAATTGGATAGTCATTTTTCCACGACATTCCATCATGTAATCCCCAAAAAGTGACTCTGTCGATCTTTTCATGCTTTGTTTTGAATATATCAAATAGCTCTGTATATCGTGCTGCTAATTTTGCTTCAATGTCAGCGGGTAAATGATCTGAATATGGATCTAAGTAAGTTTTAAATTCTTGCTCTTGAAACTGCGGGTGCATAAAGCCTTGCCCAATAACTTGCCCTTCTTTGGTAAATGGCAACACATCAATATCGAGTTCAGTGATCATCACCTTCAGCCCCAATGCTGCGTATACATCAATTGCCTCTTCGATGAGATGACCTTTGGGAAAGTTAAGTCCCCAATGCGCTTGAATTCCGACGCCATCAATTTTTATCCCTTCACTTTGGAGCATCTTGATCATACGTACAATACCGTCACGCTTAGCCGGTTTCCAGGCATTGAAATCGTTATAATAAAGCTCGGTATTAGGCGCGTACTTGGCGGCAAAGGTAAAAGCGGCTTTTGCCATTTCGTCACCACTTCCAATAACATTAGTCCACACGGTTTGACGATAGTTACCATCATCACCAATGACTTCGTTGAGCACATCCCAAGCATCCACTTTGCCCAGATACCTGCCTGCAACTAGCTTAATATGTTGCTCCATTCGATCAATTTGCTGTTCTGGAGAGTTTGCTTCACCATTCTTTTGCTTAAAAAACCAATCAGGCGTTTGGTTATGCCACACCAGCGTGTGTCCTACGACGAACATATTGTTGTTTTTTCCAAAATCAATAAATTGATCCGCTGCCGTAAAGTTGAATTGATCGGGAAGTGGGTTAACGATTTCTGCCTTCATGGAATTTTCAATGGTGATGGTATTAAATTGTTTGGAAATAATGCCAGCGCTAAGAGGATCCTGTCCTGAGACAATTTCATCATTCACTGCTACCCCAATTTTAAAATCATTTTTAATGTGTTGTTTTAAAGCTTCATTTTCAATGAGACCGTTCTGTATCTCAGCTTCAGTGGCAACGCCATGGCTTGAATACAACATTGAAAAAAATATTGGCATCACAGCTAGTTTTAAAACTGATAACTTTAATATTGCGAGGCTAGATACGCCTAAGCATGTCGTTAACGCTTGTTTCCCTACGCCTACTTTCCTTGTATTTAGTTTCATCCTGTCATCCATTGTATAAATAGTGTTAGCTATCTTATGAGGATTTTAATGTAATAGTCAATTTGACCACTTGGATTTATTTTGTTAATTTATTGATACAAAAAAAGCGGCTAAGCTTTTGAGCATCAATGCATGGTAGATAAACATGACAATATTCAAAGAGACGGTTTAGATATGAATACACTAACTAATGGCAATTTAAAGCGTGTTTTTGTTTTTGGGCTGATGCTAGTCTTGGGACCAAACATAAAGGCCGCTGATCAACAAAGCAATTTGATTGCCCCCAAATCACATTCAACCATAATTGCAAACTGCCCTAAGGATATACGTCCTTTTGCAAAAGGCCTATCACCTAAATTGATCACCACTCAACTCAAATTCTTAGAAGGGCCAACTTGGTCTAGGTTGACAGGTAAATTTTATTTTTCAGAAATGGATTTTAATGGTCCTCAAACAAATGGGCCAGAAGCAGCTATTTATTCATGGAATGAGCAAGACGGTGTTGAGTTGTTTATTGAAAATAGCGGTACCAATGGACTGCTAGCTGAGAATAAACAGTTAATCAGCATGAATCATGACACCCGCTCAGTGAATACATTTTCACTAACGACCAAAGAACGAGTGTTAATGGTAAATGACTTTAACAGCGCAAAATTTAATTCTCCCAATGACCTTATCAAGCATCCTTCAGGAGAATTATTCTTTACCGATCCCGACTGGCAATTAAGCGGTAGAACGCAACAAACCCCCTTCACCGGTGTCTATAAAGTTAATGTTAAAAATGAAGTCACTTTACTATCAACTAAGTTCATCAAACCTAATGGGATTAGTTTATCACCTGACAACAAAACTCTATATATAGGTGATTATAGCCATCAAATATTTGCACACCAACTTACAGAAAATAATGAATTAGGGGCATTAAGTTTTAAAATCAACATTGATACACCAGATGGGATCAATGTTGATTGTGCCGGAAACATCTATGCTGCCAGTCATAATGAAGGTAAATTATATGTCTATAACCCACAAGGTGAATTACTTCAAAGCGTTTATATTGCCCCTAAAATTACCAACTTGGCTTTTGGTGGTAAAGATTTAAAAACCATTCTTATCACCACGGGTAATGGCTTATTTACCTTACAATCAACGATTGCAGGTATATCAACAACTCATTCAAATTAATCTACTATTCCTTTACCCGTAGCAGCCCAATATAGTCCGCCATATAGATGGTCTAAAAAAAGCTTATTTTGATAAACTGGTTTGATATGGCCCAATGAAGTATAAAACGATCGACCGCCATCAAAGTTGTGATACCAAGCAATAGGATGAAAATCACCCATGCCGCTACCCTGCTTGGTGCCCCAATCAGCGTTAGGGTTATAACTGGTTTCATCGACAGTCAAAAGATAATTCAGTCCCGTTGAATTAGCTTCACCAAACTCATACCATTCGTCAGTCCACAGCATCTTTTCAGGCATTGATTCTAGACCAGGAAATTCACTAGACACTTTAGACAGCCAAGCTGTTTGCACTACCGGGTGTATAACGAACGTATGCCCAACGAGTTGTTGATACCAGCCCCAGTCATATTCAGTATCCGATGCACTATGTATCCCGACAAAACCTTTTCCAGACTGAATGTAGCGTTCAAGTGCTTGCTGCTGCTCATTCGACAAAATATCACCCGTAGTAGATAGAAATACCACGACATCAACCTTGCTGAGGTACTCATCGTTAAAGAAATGACTTTCTTCATGCCAGATCAGATTGAAATAATGTTTCTCTGCAAGCTTTTCAAACGCCGTGACGCCTGCTGGAATAGATTTATGATGCCAGCCAGCTGTTTTAGTAAATAATAGTACGTTGAATTGTTTAGCCGCTAAGGTTTCGAAACCTGTCGCGTGGCTGTGTTGGTGGTTAAAACCAACAATGGCTATAAATACCACGAGTAAAAATTTATGCATTTGTAATATTATCCTATTTAAATTTGACGAATAAATTTGCCGTCAATCTACCGGTAATGGGATTGTCATTGATATCAAATGCCGGTTTTACCAGACTTGAATGCAGTAGTTGCCCAGGAAAAATAATTAACCGATTCTGCTGATATGGGATTACTTTATAACATTCAAAATCTGGATGTTCCTCAGTGCAGTAGCCACTATGCTGTAAAGTATTAAGTGTTGTTTGGTACTCTGCTAATCGGGCTTCATTAATAAATTCATAGCCACTACGTCTATGGCGGAAAAAAGCGGTACCGCCATGTTGATGACAAGATAAGTAATGAATACAGGCAATAAGATTAGGATGATAAGTATCAAAGTGTGGAATGGTTTGTATTAATGACAAATCAGCTTCTGCTGTGGTCAACAGTGAGTAATAGTTATCACAAGGGCTTGGCGTAAGGTGTTTAGGCAAATTAAAAATAGAATACAAGGCTTGCATCAGTGGTTTTAAGTAAGCAACCACATCAGCTTTGGACATGGCACTTCTGATCCCCGGGTATTGGGTATGTTTATCCTGTATAAACTGACAAGCAGTAATGATCTGGTCACGAACAACCTCGATGTCCGCGACATAATCATCAATAATAACAATAGGTATTTTACTGTTACCGATATATTCAATACGAGGCTTTATATCAGCATTAATACTAAACATAGCGCCTTAACTGATTGTAGACTTGCAGTAGTTATTTATAAAATCCACATGGTTAGGCAAGCTATTTACCCGTCTAGCGATGCTTTGTTTAATGGTACCTAAAAACTGCGCCAATTCGTCATCAGACATGTTATCGACAATAGGATGATATTGCTCAGGCATCAAGCCTTGGCCTAACATCACTTGTAGCCATGAAGCTTCACCAAACAACTCTTGATCTGTTTTATACACTTGGCCACTTTGTTTGAATAAATCTATTCTTTTTTGTAAGCTTTCAGGGATATCCATTTGCTTACAATAGCGCCAAAACTCACTGTCTTTTCGCTCTGTCACATGATAATGAAGCACAATAAAGTCACGAATATTCTCAATTTCAATTCGCATCTTTTGATTAAAATTGTCAACCACGCCACTTTCCATTGCGGTTGTTGGCAAGTTTTGCATTAATCGAACAATGCTTTGTTGGATCAAATGAATACTGGTTGATTCAAGTGGTTCAATAAATCCGCTGGATAAACCGATAGCGACACAATTCTTATTCCAATGCTTACGTCGAGTACCAGTCCGAAACTTGATAACTCGAGGCTCGTTGATCAGCTCCCCTTCAATATTTTCAAGCAGTAATGATTTAGCGTCATCATCAGACAGATATTGACTACAAAAGACTAAACCATTACCCATTCTATTTTGCAGCGGTATTTGCCATTGCCAACCACAAGGATGCGCAATAGAGCGGGTATAAGGTACCAGTGGTTTCGTTTGCTTCGTTTGCACCGCAATTGCGCTATCGCAAGGTAACCAATGACGCCAATCGTCATAACCGGTATGCAGTGTTTCTTCTATCAGCATGCCTTTAAAACCGGTGCAATCAATAAATAAGTCACCAGCAATCTGTTGACCATCAGCTAATGTTAACGATTCAATAAAACCATTTTGTTCATTTAAATTTACTTTTGAAATCGTTCCTTCAATGCGTTTAGCGCCATACTTTTCAGAAAACTGACGTAGAAAGCGGGCGTAAAGTCCTGCATCGGTATGAAACGCATGATTTCTATCATGATTAGCTAGCACTGCAAATTTACCTACACGACTTGCCACGTGTTCAGGGCAGTAATCGCCTATGTCACTGGCAACCCCTTGCTTAACACCTTTTAACCAAAAATGTTGAAATCCTGCAGCCCAGCAACTTTGGCCTATGTAACCAAATGAATGCATATAGTCTTGATTAACATCACGCCAGTTTTCAAAAGAAATACCTAATTTAAACGTGGCATTCGTCGCAGCCATAAATTCAGCTTCGTTGATTTTTAATAAATCATGAAAAATGTGTAAGGTCGGTATGGTTGCTTCACCGACACCTACGGTAGGAATTAAATCAGATTCAACTAAAGTGACATTAATATTCTTGCCTAATAACTTAGCAAAAGCGGCAGCAGCCATCCAACCAGCAGTACCACCGCCAGCTATAACTACGTTTGTTATTTTTTTATTCATTTCAGTAGCCTGCATGCTTGTTTAAAAGATATATAGCCATGATACGGTATCGAATTAATGATAATAAATAAACAAATTTACTGATAAAGTATTTATCATCAAAATCCCATTAATGGGTCAGTTGACTGTTTTTACGTTCAACCAGTTTTCTCATATGCGCCTGAGAAGCAATAATCATGTAAATGGCTTCAAGATACCCTGATTGATGTAATTTAATCACTTTATCAGCCGCCAAACTGGCTAGCTTATCTTCATTGATAGTATAAAAACCAATTAACTGATGCTGACTGTCATTATTTAACGTCACGTCGATAGTCACCGCTTCAAGTAAATCAAAATGAGTGAGTGCAGCAACAAATAATGCATTCGCATTGAGCCCTTGATGTAACTCCTCAAGTATATTGGCCATATTCTCCAAATATTCACTATTGCCACCAAAAGGTAAAAACAGTTCAACGCCCTGCTCATCATTGACTCTAGGTGAGTCCATATCTAAGGTAATGACTCTTTGTGGCTCAGATACCCCGTTCATTACCGAATGCTGAGTGCCAATGTAAAATGGCAATCTTTGCATTGAAAGCGGGATATAACTGGCATCCCACTTACCTTCATTTAAGAATAAGTTTTCATTATTTTTAAACCCAAACAGGGTGACTGGCGTAAACTCGCCTGTGTCAGCATTTTTTTGAAACATAATCGGGTAATGAGCCTGAACCGTTTTAAATTCAGCGACAAAAGTCGGTGAAAACCACTGGTCATCGCCATACTTAGCTGAACGTTCGGTAATAATTTTTATATTTTTATGTTCAACGTTATTTAATAATGCGTGAGTAGCCATAGATGCGTTCCTTTTGGGTTTTATTAATACCACTATGCTAATTGAGCCTTGTCATGATGATCGTCGGCGCGGTTATGAATGGGGCTTTTTTTTATAGTGAGATCTTTGTTTCTGCTTGTTTGAATAATGCTTTGCTGAATACTGTTAAGTAAACTTCGATTACAAATAGCGACTTGTTTTAATTGTTGTTGCTGCTGAGCGACCTTCTGTATTTGCGCCGAGTATTGACTTAAATCGAGTTTGTCACTCAGCTCATGTTGCTTCATGCCGTAATACACGTATTGATAACTGGCAGCAGGAAAAAGCGGATAAGCTTGGGTAATATCGTATTTACTCGGGGCTTGGTGCTGCCAAAGCGCCAATAACTTCAGTAAAGAAGTTGGCGTTGTGGTGTCATCTTTATGTTTACGCCAATACTCACTGTCTTTTCTATTTGATAAAACATAGTGCAGCTTTAAAAAATCAATTATTTGTTGCCAATGGTTGAGCATTCGTTGATTAAAACGCTCTTCAATAAGAGGCAATACTTGCACATGATGCGGAAACTGCTCAGCAATAAACATCGCTGATTGTTCGACTAAGGCTAAAGCTGACGCTTCTAGCGGCTCTATAAAGCCAGCTGACATGCCGATAGCAACACAGTTGTTATGCCAAAATTTGCTTAAATGGCCAGGATTGAAGCTAAGGTGTTTAACGCTTACGCTGTCGACTTCACCACCAATGTATTGCGTTAACGCAATCTTGGCTTCTTCATCTGATATAAACTCACTGGAATACACATAGCCAACCCCACGGCGAGATTGCAATCCAATATCCCAAATCCAACCAGCAGCCTGCGCTGTGGCAAGGGTACTTGAATTAATGGGATGGTTTTTCGATGAATAAGGCACCTGAGCCGCAACGGCACGGTCGTTAAACAAGATAGATTTTTTACAAATAAACGGAATTTTATAATGCTGTTTTATCAATAAGCCCTGTTGACCACTGCAATCGATAAATAAGTCACCATTAACAAGCGGCGACGTTAAAGAATCCGTCTGTAAACAGGTAATAAAGTCTGTTGCATCCGCATTAAGTCCTATGACGTTAGCGCTGATATGTTTGATGTTAAGTGTATCAATACAATGATTTTTTAATAATAATGCAAATTTACCCGCATCAAGATGATAACCATAATTACCGATATAGTCGTAATCTGCTGTATGGGTTAATTTAGGGGCTAAATTAAGCTGGCAAAGACTTGATTGATAACAGAATAATTGAGCGAAACTGGCTGCACCATCGTAATGACAAGCAGAGTGGTTAGTGACTGCATTGTCGGTTATCTGTTGAAAATCAGCCGCTACAGGTTGTGTGAATGGATGGTAGTAATAACTATGACTCGTCGTTGGATTGTTCCAATTAACAAACTTCGACGCTTGCTTAAAACTGGCATCGCAATGAGTTAAAAAATCTGACTCGCGAATCCCGATATGTTTCAGCGTTTCACGCATTGAAGGCCAAGTCCCCTCACCCACGCCTATCGTGGGAATATCAGCGGATTCAACTAGGGTGATATTAAACGCTAGTGACTTTTTTTTGAACTGTGCAGCAAGGATCCCTGCCGTTAACCAGCCTGCTGTACCACCGCCAACAATAACAACTTCTGTGATTTTATTATTCATTGCTCACCACAAACACAAGTAAATAAGGGTGATAGCGACTGGGGACAGCCGCTATCATTTACAGCTCGCTACTAGAACGTATAGCGAACCCCTAATCCATATCGCGCACCTGTTTGTGTTGTTTCAAACACTAATTGGCTTTGACGACCATGCTTACGAACCACTTCTTCAGTAATGTTTATCCCTTCAGCAAAGACGGTAAGTCCTTCAACTGCTGGAATGTCATAACTGATACTGAAGTCAATTTGATAATATTCTTCAGTGTAGATAGGCGTGGTTAAATCGCCATTAACGCGTTTATCTGACAAGAACTCATCACGCCAGTTATAAGCAATACGCGCCTGCACACCGTAGTTATCGTAAAATAACACTAAGTTTGCAGTATCACTTAAGCCCACTAATGCTTCAGTATCTTCAAGTGAACTATCATCATATTGTAAATCTGAATCTACCATGGTGTAGTTTACAATACCGCCGAAACCCGTTTCACCAAATAAGTGTTGTACATTAAACTCAATGCCATCGATGGTATGTTCTGTGTCACCATTAATAGGCACATTTAAGTCAAATACGACTTCATCATCTGTTAATGGGTCGCCAGCAATCGTACCGCCATCTAACAAGCCATCATCATCAAAATTTGGTGTTACGTTTGGATCATCTGCATAATTTTCAAAAATATAAGTACGAATTTGCTCATTTGATGCGTTAGCACCTAAAGCTGCCACTGCCGCATTAAATTTATCACCACTCAAAGGGTTAGATAGATTGAAAATATTAGACTGTGTAGAGCCATAGCTAATCCAGTTAGACACGTCCTTTCTGAAATAACCCAAAGAAGCATAACTACCCGCATCGTAATACCACTCTGCAGACAAGTCATAGTTAATTGACTCTAATGGTTCTAAGCCAGGATTCCCTGAACTGCCAGAGTACCCACTTAAATTACCACCCGTATTAATGGTCGTTCCACCTAACAGCGAGTTATAACCCGCACGTGAAATTGTTTTACCTACTGCTGCGCGAACGCGTACATCTTCGGTCACATCTAAGTTAAAGTTAATGTTTGGTAAGAAAATATCGTAGTCAGCACTTTGCTTTAGAGTTTCAATACCTGTTTGCCCCGTGATAGAGGTGGATGTGTCTTCGTTCCATTCAACGCGGCTATAACCCGGCGCCGAAGCTGTCGAGACTACATCAGTTTGTTCATAACGTAGACCGACATGTACGCTATATGGCATATCAAACATTTCACCTAAGAAATTAGCTTGAATGTATGCTGCGGTGGTTTCTTCTTCAGTAAAGCGGTTGGTATCAGCATCCCAATTCGTCGAAGCACAGAATTGGCCTTCTCCATTAGGACCTGCAGCAGCGCCAGAGGCGGCCTTACAATCACCATATAGACCATCAACATTAGCGATAGGATCGGCATATTCTGCAGCACTGATGATCTCATCAAAGTCAGCAAAGAAAATACGATTAAATAAATCGTAATCACTTTGGGTTGGAGTACCTTCAAAATCACCAGCGGTACCTGTATCATCAAATTTGTCTAGGATGGTATCTTCAGTCCAATTAATATCCTCGAAGTCACCTTCTTCACCGACGCCACCCCAATCTGGGCGTTGCACTTGAGTATGACGATAGCGGTTATTCACAGTGTTAAGCGAAACACCAAAATCAATACTTAAATCACTGTTAAAATGGTATTTACCATCTAATTGAGTTTGATCAATTTCTGACGTGTATTTGTCATTGGCAAACCAACTTCCTGATAAACGCATGGTACTAGGGTTAAAGTTTTCGATATCGCCTACAGCAATGCCCGGTAAACTGCCCGTTAAATCAAGGCCGGTACGGCTACGCGTATATGACGGTAATTGCACGTTGTTACGAGTACCGTGACGTGGATCCGACGCTTTCATGTTGGCTTTAGAGCTATGATGATCTAGCGTTAACACTAAATCTTCTGTTACCTGCCAATCAAGGTTTAAGCCAATTGAATCAGTAACCTCTTCACGACCCCAAGCACCTACAGTTAATGAAGTATCTTTTAAATCACCAGGGCTGTTGATGTCATAAATTTCAGAATAAATTAATGGCACAGCATTGGGCTCACCCGTCCAAACCGATTCACTGCGATCGCCAGCATAGTTAAACCAAACTGAAGCATCAGTATGTTGTTCTTCAATAGTATTTCTAAAAGTGGTGTAATCAAGGGTTGCGGTAAAGTTTTCAATTGGACGATATTGTAATGTTAATTGGCCATTGATACGTTCGCGTTGACGTTCTTCCATGACATAGCGTGGCTGTTGTGGGTTTGAGTAAATACCCATAGTTGGACGATTAGTTCCGCCTTCAGCACCTGCTGGTACGCCGCCCCAACCTGTGTTGCTAGCGTCACTGGCACGATAGCCTTGATCGGCTAAAAACTGTTTCATACCACTTTCACGTTCTTGATAACTACCTGAAATAGCAATACCAAAAGTATCATCAGCAAAAGTTTGTGAATATAAACCGCTAAACTCAGGAGTAACCCCACCTGTTTCAGTCGAAGCATCATCTACAGCTTTACCTGAAAGACTGGCTGTTAGACCGGGTGCATCTAGTGGTTTATAAGTACTTAAATTAATCGTTGCACCAATACCACCAGTAGTAATGCTGGCATCAGAGGTTTTATAAACTTCAACACCGGATACACTTTCGGCAGCGACATTGGCAAAATCAAACGTACGACTACCTGTAGTATTAGGTAACTGTCGTCCATTTAAGGTGATAAGATTTTGTGCCGAGCCAAAACCACGCACAGTCACAGTACTACCTTCACCGTTAGAACGGTCAATAGAAACACCAGTAATACGTTGCAGTGACTCCGCTAAGTTAGTATCCGGAAATTTACCGATATCTTCTGCAGAAATGGCATCAACAACACCTACGGCTTCGCGTTTTAGATCCATTGAACGGATTAAACTGCCACGAATACCTGTCACTTGAATCACTTCGACTTCATCAGCTGCTTCTGCAGCATAACTGCTATGTGTTGCAGACATTGAACTTAATGCTGCTAGAATTGAAGTGGCTATTATCTTTTTATTAAACATCTCATTCTCCCCTCGCTTCGTTATTGCCAAAATGGCAATGACTCCTTTTTCAATTAATTACTCCCCAGAAGTAACTAACCGTTTGATTTAAAAATCCAATAAAGAGTACTAACAAAGACTGCAATCGATTCGTATGTTATTAAATCGTTAAATTCAATATAAAGCTATAGTTTGTCGATTCTCTGCTCATTATTGCGTATTTAAATGTGTAAACTTTTCGTTAATCTTTACCTGTATCATTTAAATCTACTAGTCAAATTGACCATAACTTATTTAGGCAAATAAAAATGCTGCTATCCAGCTTTATACAAAGCATTACTCATATGCTGTTACGGTTATTATTTGACCGTCTGAATCATGGTGTAATTGTGTTTTTTTCACACAACGTAAATGTGTTTGACCCGAAGATAAACTGGCATCATGGTAGAATAAAAACCACTTTCCTTGATGCTCCACAATTGAATGATGGTTAGTCCAACCTAAAACGGGATTTAATATCACACCTTGATATACAAATGGCCCATAAGGATTATCACCAATACCATAAGCAATATTATGGGTATCTCCAGTAGAGTATGAAAAATAATATTTCCCATTATGTTTATGTACCCAAGACGCTTCAAAGAAACGACGTTCATTATCTGCAGTAGTAATTGGATGACCCTTTTCATCGACAATAACGATGTCTTGAACCTCTTCGGCTAAAGACAACATATCATCTGATAACTTTGCCATTTTGGCTGGCAATGCAGCTTGCTCATCTTCAGGGTAAATGTCTTGCTGACTAAACTGGCCTTCATGCCAATTTTGTAATTGCCCGCCCCATAAACCACCAAAATATAAGTAATAACTGCCATCATCATCTTCAAAAACAGCCGGGTCTATACTAAATGAACCTTCAATATAATTATCTTCAGCAACAAACGGTCCTGCAGGTGAATGGCTTGTTGCAACGCCAATTCTAAAAATACCTTGTAAATCACGAGCCGGAAAATAAAAATAATAAGCGCCATTTTTATGAGCAGCATCTGGCGCCCACATTTGCTTACTGGCCCACTTAACATTTTCTACACTCAGAGCAACACCATGATCAATCACGTCATTAGTATCATTATCAATAGATAAAACATGATAATCTTTCATGGCAAAATGATCGCCATCGTCATTAATTTGAGTATCAGTTTCTATATCATGTGAAGGATAGATATATATTTTATCCTCAAACACATGAGCAGAAGGATCGGCTGTATATATATGAGATACTAATGGTTCATCCTTCTGTTTAAAAGAATGAGCATTTTCAATATCCAATTGCTGCTTCCTTTCAGCATCACTTACTTCTTTATTAATCATGGTTTCCCTTTTCTATTTAACCTTAGCACCCAATACAACACCAAGATTTCAACGAATACTTTTAAATTAACAATTTTCAATAATTAAAAGTAACTAGCTGCATTTTGTTTCAAGTAGATTTAATTGAATTTTTTTAACTTCCATTTCTGTTAAACGATATTTACTAATGACAAATAAACAGATGATGGTGCACGCAATAGGTATTCCGGCAAAGGCCAATAAAATGCCTGACAATGTATGTTCAGTTTGTACTTCATTAGGGACATAGTCATACGCAGACAATATCCAACCAGCTAATGCGCCACCAATAGCAAACCCAAATTTAATGGCTAACAAATGCCCTGAAAAAGTGATAGCCGTTAAACGTTTACCCATTTTCTCAACGCCGTAATCAACAGTGTCAGCAACCATTGAAAACATAATGGGCGTTATGATCATATGGGCAAAGTTGGCGATGAAGTAAGTAATAAAGATAAGTTCTATTTGGTCGCTACCTATGACATAAAACAGTGAATGTGAAATTATCACTACCACTAATGCCACCTGAAACAGGATCTTTTTCTCAATAAACTTAGACAGGAAGTTAGTTGATATTGCGCCAAGTACTGAACCCACTGCTGCCAATGTTAAAAAATTCGATAGCAGCGATTCATCACCGATGTAATATTTAATATAATGCGGTGCAACAGATGCTCGAATACCGATAAGAATTAACGTCGCTAGACTAATAATGGCAATGACTAACCATTGATCATTTTTAAATAACTGAAAGAAATCTTTAAAAATACTCTGAGTCGAGCGTTTACTCGCATCCGTGTTAGTGAGTGTTTCTTTGGTCATTGCAAAACACATTAAGAAACAGATAGCGGCTAATGTCCCCATGAAAATCATTGCTAATGGATAACCTACAGCATCATTCCCTTGACCAAAATATTCGACTAACCTTGGTATTGCCCAAACAATAACCACCAGCGCAGCCATCGCCATGGCAAATCTAAAAGATTGTAAAGAGGTCCTTTCTTTAGGATCTGAAGCCATCACCCCACCTAAAGCACCATATGGAATGTTAATTGCCGTGTAACATGTCATTAATAGCCCATAAGTCACGTAGGCATAAATCAACTTACCCGTACTATCAAAATCAGGGGTGATAAACGCTAAGCAGGCTAAAACGCCATAAGGTACTGCTAACATTAGAATGTATGGACGGTATGAGCCCCAACGAGTACGAGTTCTATCTGCTAGACCGCCCATGATAGGGTCAGTTAATCCGTCAAAAAGCCTAACCGATAACAATAAGGTTCCGGCAGCTGCTGCAGAGAGTCCATAAACATCGGTATAGAAAATCAACATAAAGTTGGCGACCATTTGAAACACGATGTTACTTGCAGTGTCTCCTAGGCCATAGCCAAGCTTTTCTTTAATGGTGAGTTTCTTATTCGTCTTTTCCATTACCATTACATTCCAATTAAAGGTTATAGTCACAAACACTATATCAATTAATTAACATTGTAAACAGCTTTAGGTAATTATTAACAGGATGTAAAAAAGACAGCGATTGCTGTCTTTGATGGGGTAGCAAAACTTATGTTTTAGTATTCAAAGGTATAACCGAATTGCGTCAGCTTTTCATAAACATCAATGTCAAAACGGTACAATGCGGCAGCGCGATGTGCCACATTACGTTGTTTTTCTTTGCAATCTATCAATAAATCCATCTTTAAAATTTTTCGACGAAAGTTAGGTTTGTCTAAGGTTAAACCCAATATAGATTCATACAATTCTTGCAGTTGTAATAAAGTGAACTTCTCAGGTAATAGACTGAAACCTAAGGGTTCATGTCTTACTTTGTATTTTAAATGATTTAAGCAGCTGGCGAGAATGTTGCCATGATCAAACATTAATTTAGGGACTTGTCTCACATCAAACCATTCACACTCAATAGCATTGGCACCATGAGCTAAATCAGTGTCATCAAAACGCACTAATGAATAAAAAGCAATGGTAATAATACGTCTGGCAGGATAACGGTCAACATCACCAAATGCACCTAGCTGATCTAAGTACAAGTTTTCGACACCCGTGGTATTTTTAACGACGCGAGATGCCGCCGTTTCAAGATTCTCATTACTGCGTACCCAGTGTCCAACGAGCCCCCACTGGTTAGTTGCAAGCCCTTGATTGTATTTAACGAGCAATACTTTTAGCTTACCTTCATGCAGGGTAAAAATAAGATTATCAACGGTTAAGTTACTAATACAATCAGCTGGAATCGTTTCTTCATTAATAACTTCGTTTATAAAGTTCACGGGGGGTATCCAAATAATAGAGCAAGCAATGTGATACAACTTGAGGGGATGTAGCAGTCAATAGCTAGCTAAACACCCTATTCTAAAGTCATACACAACAGAAATTTATAAAACACTTTACTCATCAAAATCATAATTGTAAATGACTGATACAATTTCAATTTATACTTTGAGAGACTGAAAAGTTAAATGTTGAGTGCATAAACACCCAAGTGTAAACGTGTGTTTATGCCTCCAAATTTTTGATGTGAGTATTGTTAAAACCAGTTTATTAACACTTTTAGTCGTTTACGTGTTCGCTTTACTCGACTCTCTTTGGATAATAGTAAAGTCTAGAATGTTGCGTAGTTGAGTGCCTTTTAGATCAGAAAAGTCTTTATTTTTATTAGCGGTAAATAAACTCACCGCTAACTTGGCCATGTCATTGATAGGTTGCCTAACCGTAGTGATGTTTGGCCATACAATCGTAGCAAGCGTTGTATCATCAAAACCGACAACAGATAAGTCATTAGGGACATTCAGCCCTTGGTTTTGGGCAATTGATATGACTGCGGCAGCCATATCATCATTAGCTGCAAAGATAGCGCTAGGTTTATCAGTTAACGACAACATTTTCTTCGCAGCTAACATTCCAGATTGATAACTAAAGTAACCTTGTTCTATATATTCAGGCGGGATATTTATTCTATTTGAACGCAGTGCATCTAAATAACCTTGATAGCGTAAACGACTAACCCCTTGCTTCGGATCACCAATAATATGGCCAATTTTATGATGACCTTGTTTTATTAGTGTTTCCGTTAAATCAAAAGCGGCTTGATAGTCGTCCATACAAATATAGGGTGAAACAGTTAATTGACTATCCGGCGCGACTCTTACAAACGGAACATTAGCCCGTTGTAAACAATCAATTATTTCCTTTTGGTCACAAACCGGAGGCAGTAAAATTATTCCATCCACTTTGGTTTCGTTAATCAGATCATTTACTGATTGCAGTGTTATATCAAGGTTATTGTCTGCTTCATCTACCACGAGGTGAAACCCTTTAGCACGACAGTTTTTCAATGCACTTAACAAAAACTGGCTAATATAGGCATCACTTGGATTGTCATATATTAACCCGAGTAAATAGGATTTATTACTGGCTAATCGACGTGCAGATTCATTAGGTCGATAGTGTAACTGCTTAGCCACAGCTAGCACTTTACTGCGAGTATTATCACTGACGTTAGGATCTTGGTTTAAAACCCGCGATACTGTCATCATTGAGACACCAGCTGCTAATGCGACATCCTGTATGCGTGCTTTTTTTACCTTACCCATAACTTGCCTACTCATCATTATCAGGTCAAAAATATAAACAGCTACTCACGTACTTCATAAATATATCGTTAATATTAAAAAACTTAATGATACAGAAACACTAACCTTAAGCCTTAAATAAGCGCCTTAACCTTGGCTAACTGTACTTGAAACAATAAGCTATGTTGATGGGTAACCACTGCACTTTCAGCCTTGCCCAGCTTAATCAGTCGGCATGCTTCATCTGCCTCAAAGTGATAACCTAATGATTGTCTATCATCACTAAAACTTTCGATTAAATCATCAAGATGAAATAAATGACATTCTTTCGCTCTAAATGCATCAGGGATCAAGATGTAACCCTTATCGCCAATAAGATAAGCATTATTACCCAATCGACATTGAAATGAGGTTGCAAGACTGACCATCACATCATCGCTTTTGCCAATAATGATGACATCATCTTCCACACCTGTTTCGCAGACATGTGCTTGAACATAGAGATTATCGATATCAGACTGTAGGAAGTAATCTGCAATTGCCAAGGGATAAATTCCCATATCCAATAAACAACCACCCGCCAATTCAGCATTATATTCTCGGCCATCTGGGTTAAACGGCACGGGATAACCAAAATCAACTTTAATGTGCTTAAGCTTGCCAATTCGGCCATCATTTAACCATTGCTTAGCTTGTTGCATCGCAGGTAAAAAGTAAGTCCATAAGGCTTCCATCAGCAGCAAGCCTTTATCTTGGGCTAAGGTGACCAAAATTTGGCATTGCTCTGTTGAAACTGTCATCGGTTTTTCGCACAGTACATGCTTTCCAGCAGTCAACGCATCGAAGGCTTGTTGAAAGTGAAAATTATGTGGGGTGCCGATATACACAATATCAACCTTTGGATCATCAAATAATGCTTGGTAGCCTTGATACGCTTTTTCAACCTGGTATTGCTTGGCAAATTCATCGGCATCAGTTTGCTTTCTGGCTGCTACCGCATATAAATGGCTATTCTCAGAAAAGACTAAGTCCTGACAAAATAAAGCTGCAATCCTTCCTGCGCTAACAATCCCCCAATTTAGCTTGGCCATACTTTACTCCCTTTATATTCATCAAATTGCCTTATCAAAAGCGATTTATCGCGCTGTAAAACCTGCGCTATCTGCTATTAACTCGATTAACAGCCAACCAAAGTTAACATTAATGAAACAAAATACACTTGATAGATTTAAAACTCAATGATAATGTTAGCGCTAACAAAAAATAGAAACTCATAACAACGGATAGAATTATGTACCTTGGAATAGACTTAGGAACCTCTTGTGTGAAGGTCATTATCTTAGACAATAATGATCAGTTGTTAGCACAAGCCAGTTCAGCACTGACAATATCTCGTCCCCACGACCAATGGTCAGAACAAGATCCAAATCATTGGTGGCAAGCTACCTGTTCAGCGATGGCAGAGCTTAAAACCCAAAAGCCTGAATTACTCAAAGCGATTAAGTCTATTGGTTTGTCAGGTCAAATGCATGGGGCGACTTTACTAGATAGCGACAACCAAGTTATTCGTCCGGCGATATTATGGAATGATGGTCGAAGCGAAATTCAATGTAAAACCTTAGAAGAAAATGAACCCAACTCGCGTAATATTACCGGTAACATTGCGATGCCAGGCTTTACTGCACCAAAGTTGTTATGGGTAAAAGAGCATGAACCTGAAAACTTTAACAAAGTATCCAAGGTATTATTACCTAAAGATTTTTTACGTTTCAAAATGACTGGGGATTTTGCATCAGACATGTCTGACTCCGCAGGTACCCTGTGGTTAGATGTCAAGAATCGTTGCTGGTCTGAAGCGATGCTAACGGCAACTTCTTTAAGCATTGAACATATGCCGCAGCTATTTGAAGGCACAGATATAACAGGCAAGTTAAGCCCGAATATTGCCAGTTTATGGGGCATGGATTCTGTGCCTGTTGTTGCTGGCGCGGGTGACAATGCCGCTGGCGCAATTGGTATCGGCGTGATTAAGCCAAACCAAGCATTTTTATCTCTAGGCACGTCTGGCGTTTATTTTGTTGCAAATGAGCAATATTTACCTAATCCAGATAACGCTGCCCATACTTTTTGTCACTGTTTGAGTGATACCTGGCATCAAATGTCGGTGGTATTAAGCGCGGCAAGTTGTTTGAGTTGGGTGACAAAACTAACAGGTTATGGCAATGAATCAGCCCTACTAGAACAAATCGCTAAATGTGATTTTAGTCAGCCAAACTCAGTGTTGTTTTTACCTTACCTTTCTGGTGAACGAACCCCGCACAATAACCCGAATGCCAAAGGCGTTTTCTTTGGTTTAGACCATAACACCACTGCTGCCAGCCTTGGCCGCGCAGTATTAGAAGGTGTGGCATTTGCTTTTGCTGATGGTCAACAGGTGTTACTAGATGCGGGTGCAACCATTGATGAAATTACGGTTATTGGCGGTGGTTCAAAAAGTCGATTATGGGGAGATATTCTTGCTAGCGTATTGAACCGTTCACTTTCATACCGTGAAGGCGGTGAAGTCGGACCGGCATATGGCGCAGCAAGGTTAGCAAGAATTGCTGTAGAACAGAGTCCTCTTGAATCAATCTGCACCAGTGGCAAGCTTGAACACCTGGTATTACCTAACCCTGAAATGCAAGTTTATTACGCCGATCAATATCAAAAATTTAAAGCCTTATACCAAGCAACCAAACATCTATTTTAATAATTAAACCCTTAAATAGTATTAAATTAACTAAAAGAAACGGAGTCAACATGAGCGAACAATTTTTTAATAATATCGAAAAAATCAAATACGAAGGCGAAGCCAGTAAAAACCCTTTAGCATTTCGTTACTACGACGAAAATCGTGTCGTTCTTGGTAAAACAATGAAACAACATTTGCGTTTTGCCGCTTGTTACTGGCATAACTTCTGTTCAACGGGTTTTGATATTTTTGGTGAAGGTACCTTCGATCGCCCTTGGATCCAACCTGTAGGTGATCAACTGGCTCTAGCTGAACAAAAAGCCAAGGTTGCATTCGAATTTTTTGAAAAGCTTGGTGTACCCTATTTTTGCTTTCACGACACCGATATTGCTCCTGAAGGCGCAACGTTAAAAGAAAGCCATGCTAACGTAAACCACATTGCAGACATTCTAGAAAAAGAAATGCAGCGTACTGGCGTTAAATTACTTTGGGGTACAGCTAATCTGTTCTCAAATAAACGTTTTTGTGCAGGTGGTGCTACGAATCCAAACCCTGAAGTGTTTGCCTATGGCGCAGCTCAAGTAAAACACGCAATGGAAGTGACTAACCGTTTAGGTGGCGAAAACTACGTGTTATGGGGCGGCCGTGAAGGTTATGATTCGCTACTGAATACTAACTTAAAGCAAGAAAGCGAACAGTACGCACGCTTTTTAAAAATGGTAGTAGAACATAAACATAAAATTGGTTTTAAAGGCACTTTGTTAATCGAGCCTAAGCCTCAAGAACCGACTAAACATCAATACGATTATGACACTGCAACCGTCGCAGGCTTCTTACACAAGCACGGTTTACAAGATGAAATTAAAGTAAATATTGAAGCTAACCACGCAACCTTGGCTGGACACAGCTTCCATCATGAAGTAGCTGTAGCATGTGCTGAAGGCATTATGGGCAGTATCGATGCTAACCGTGGTGATATGCAAAATGGTTGGGACACAGACCAATACCCTAACGATGTTGCTGAATGTACCTTAGTGATGTACGAAATTTTAAAATCAGGTGGTTTTACAACCGGCGGATTAAATTTCGATACAAAACTTCGTCGTCAATCGTGTGAAAATGATGATTTATTCCATGGTCACATTGGTGGTATGGATACCATGGCTAAATCACTACTTAATGCAGCACAACTTATTGAAGATGCACCGTTATCTTCATTTGTAGAGCAACGTTATGCAGGCTGGAATAAAGGACTTGGTAAAGATATTTTTGATGGTCAACATAGCTTAGAAAGCTTAGCTAAGGTAGTCCATGAGCAGAATATCAATCCAACATCGGTTTCTGGACGCCAAGAATTACTTGAAAATGTGGTTAATCGCTATATTTAAAATTGAATTCTATTAAGCCCCTATTTTGAGGTTTAAATGAATAAAAAATAGGCCATCTTAATATTAAGATGGCCTATTTTATACCGCTGACTTGTTAAGTGTTAAATCGCTAATGCTTTTCTTGATAATCAAAATAGTTAAACTCAGCGGCAATATTTGCGCCAGTTAAATCTTGGCAACACATCCCAATAAATGCACCAGTAAAATTAGCGCCTTCACCCTTTCCTGCTTCATCAGAAATAACACTGTAATCTAATTCGCAAATAGGTAACCACACATCCTTCTCAACCGAATAACTAAAGGTCAGCAGCTCATTATCAACTTCAGCCCTAAGGCTCACAGTCTCGCTGCTAATTGGCAGCCGTTTTTGATAAATGGGAAAATCAGCTTTTAAAGATTCATCACCCAAACAGCTCATAACATCGATATGCACACCTTTTTCATCATCATATGAAACATACAAATAATGAAACTTATGCGCATTGTAATAGCAAATTAACCCTGCTTGTTGCTGAAAGCTCATTGGTTTAAAGCGTAATTGAGTTTGTGCCACAAAAGATAAATGCTGTTGTCTTCTCGCGATAAGTGCCTGTTTAAAGGTACTACCTACAGAATGTTTACCATACAAAGTCAACGCGCCAGGCTTATCCGTTAAACTATAAAAACATTCAGGATTTGGGATTCTCAACCATTGATAATGGCAGGGTAATATCGAGGTTGAAAAGTCATCATAATGTGAGAAATCTCTTTTGGGTGTAACGGTTAAGCCTATAGGATTAACCTCACCATACACTTCACCCGATGCCAGCCTAAACCAAGCATCATCATGTAATATTAATGCTTGAATACCGGTTTCTCGCCCTAACGGGCTGCGCTTAACACCATCATCTAGTTTTAGCGGCCTAGAGAGCAGATGGGTTAAATACCATTGCCCTTCTTGAGTTTGAACTAAACCTCCATGACCTGTTCGCTGTAAGGGTTTATCTAGATGATCTTTAGACGTCAATAGATGTACATTGGGATCAATCTCATAAGGACCCGCGATATGCTTTGAACGCGCAAACGTGCAAGCATGTTCATAACTGGTGCCACCTTCTGCCGTTAATAAATAATAATAATCATTTATCTTATACAAGTGTGGGCCTTCTGTAAGGCGATGAGGGCTACCAGCAAATATATTAACTGCTGTGCCAATTAACTTTTGCTGTTTGTGGCAATATTGCTGCAATACTATCCCTGCAAAGGGATGTTTATTTGGTCGATGATCCCACAGCATATTAACTAACCATTTACTGCCATCGTCATCATGAAATAATGATGGGTCAAAACCACTGCTATTTAAATAAACCGGGTTACTCCATTCACCATCAATGGTGCTACACGTCGTTAGATAATTAGGGGTATCTTTAAAATTTCCATCAAATCGTTTTACATTGGTATAAATGAGATAGAACAAACCTTCCGCATAACTCAAACAAGGCGCCCAGATACCACAGGAGTCAGGACAACCTGTCATATCCAGTAGTGCAGCCCGATTTAATGGCCTACTCACTAATGTCCAATTAACCAAATCCACAGAATGGAAAATTTGAACTCCGGGATACCATTCAAATGTCGACACGGCAATGTAATAGTCATCGCCTACTCTGACAATACTGGGGTCGGGATGAAACCCTGGTAAAATTGGGTTTATTTGTTGACTCATAAGCAACCTGTTTTGTAACGACAAAGTTAAAAAGTGAGTTATTTTATATCACACAACAGTTGTTAGCGCTAACATTAGAGGTGGAGTTATTGCTAAAAAAGCTTATTTTTCAATGTTCATTCACCAAAAAACTGACATATTAATTGCTTTTATATCAACTAAATAATTACTGTTTAATAGACTCTACTGAATGATACATGTGTCATATAACGGATAGGTTTAGGGCTAAATTTGGTTGGCGTGTATGTCGGACTTTTGCTGATATTTAAGAAAATGGAAATTGTTAGTATTGATGAAAAAGTGCCGACAACAGACTAGCTTTTAAAGGCATTCTTTCTGTTTGAATTGATCGTAGAAATGATTGTTTAAGTAATCGTTTAACTGATTGTTGCTGTGATTATTTAAGGGGGATTTACTTAACCAAGATGTGTGATAAACGCCTTCATTTTCACATAAAGGCGCTTTCAACTCATGCTGCGAGACATTAAGACTAACGTTACGCTTGATCATAACCATTAGGATTAGCTGATTGCCAGCGCCAGGTATCAACCATCATTTGATCTAAACTGCGCTTTGCTTGCCAATTCAATTGTTGATTAGCTTTTTGCGCATTGGCCCAAAATGCAGCTAAATCCCCTGCTCGTCTTGGACTAACTTCATAAGGGATAGGTTTTGCAACCGCCTTTTCAAACGCTGAAACAATATCAAATACCGATACGCCATTACCTGTACCTAAGTTAAACGACTCAACTCCCGTAAAGCTAGCATTGTTGTCTAACCAGTTCATTGCTGCAACATGCCCCTCTGCCAAATCCATTACATGTAGATAGTCACGTTCACAGGTACCATCTTTAGTTGGATAATCAGCACCAAAAATACTTAGCTTTTCACGTTTCCCCACCATAACTTGAGCAACATAAGGCAGAAGATTGTTAGGAATACCTTTTGGTGACTCACCAATTTGGCCGCTTTCATGGGCACCAATAGGATTAAAGTAACGTAATGATACCCCTCTAAAATTACTGTTTGATACAGCAAAATCTGCCATCACCCGTTCGACCATTACTTTAGTTGCCCCATAAGGGCTTGAAGGTGTACCTAACTTCATGGTCTCAACATAAGGCACATCATTTTCTTCGCCATAAACGGTCGCTGATGAACTAAATATAAAGTTATAAACATTATGTTCGGCCATGGCTTCCAATAAACACACAGAGCCGTGAACATTATTTTGATAGTACTCAAGTGGAATTTGCGCTGATTCACCGACCGCTTTAAGGGCTGCAAAATGGATCACGGTTTGAATATCAAATTGCTCAAAAACTGCGGTTAAAGCCTGTTTGTCACGAATGTCACCTTCTATAAAAATTACCGATTTCCCAGTTAATGCCTCTACTCGCTTAATTGACTCAATATTTGAATTAAACAGGTTATCAAAAACAACGACATTACAATTGTTTTCTAGCAGTGATAACACTGTATGTGAGCCGATATAGCCAGCACCACCGGTAACTAATACGTTCATTACTGTTCCTTGTGTGAAAGATAAAAATGAGCATTTATAATCAGTGATTTTGAACCTTAGCACTCAAAATTACTATTAAAAATTAGCTTCATGAGCGTAAATCAGCACAATATGTTAATGAATGTGGTTTTATTACCTATTTTTTTCCTTACCAGCCTCACATTTAAACTCGGTGTATACATTTACAACCTTGCCAATACTTATGTGACAAGCTCGTTTAACGTTATGAATCACTATCAAAAAATGGGACTTTATATGCACAATTGTCGCTATAGGTAATAAGTAAACTGTCAGTCTCGAAACATTTGAAACATTAAATTACACATTGTTACCACTTACAGTTAACAGTTTTATTAACATCTCCATATAATGTCGATAACTCATTTGCACACAAGCGCGAAAGGTTTGTGTTATCTCTTCAAAAAGGATGTCCCGTGGCGACCACAATGCAAAAAGTATTTCCTTTCTTAATTATAGGTTCTGGCATTGCCATAACAGCGGCGTTAGTTGCCATGAAGCAACCACCCGAAGAAAAACCACCAGTAGACACGACCCCGCTTGTATCAGTACAAAGCATTGAATATAAGCCAATGACATTTACGGTTAGCTCTTATGGGGTTGTTAACCCTAAGTATCAAACTGAATTAGTGGCACAAGTGAATGGTGAAATCACCTACCTTGCAGAAGCCTTTGTAAAAGGAGGCTTCGTCAAAAAAGGCCAGATACTCGCCAAAATAGATCCAAGTGATTACGAATCAGCATTACTTGATGCACAAGCTGAACTGGCATCAGCTAAATCAAACCTAGTGCTAGAAAAAGCCACTGCAGCAGTAGCCGAACGTGAATGGGCTGAGATTACCGATAGTAAACCTAGCGATTTAAGTTTACGTAAACCTCAATTAGCCAAAGAAATCGCTAAGTTGAAAAGTGCTGAAGCCGGCTTACATCGTGCCCAACGTAATTTAGAACGTTCAGTGATTAAAGCACCTTATGATTCGTTAATCGCCAGTCGTAATATTGGCTTAGGCACTTATGTTGGCAATGGCGCATCAATTGGCACCTTGTATAACACTGAAATTGCTGAAGTACGTTTGCCACTTGCAGATAAAGAAATGCAATATCTAGACAGAAAAGGCGCTAATGCTGAAGTAAGTTTGGTGGGTAACTTCGCCGGTGAAAAACAGCAATGGCAAGGCACGATTGTCCGTAGCGAAGGTGTGATTGATAGTAAGAGTCGTATGACTTATTTAGTCGCTGAAATAAATGACCCTTATGCACTTAAAGGTAACCATAAAGAATTACGCTTTGGCACCTATGTCACAGCACATATTGGTGGCACACAAGCTGGCAGCGTTGCAATTATTCCCCGCCACCTGATTGTAAACGGTTTAGTTGCGGTAATGGATTCAGAAAAGAAACTACGTTATTTACCCGTTAATATTATTCGCCAAGACGGCAGTAACGTGATTATTTCAAGTGGTTTAGAAGATGGGATGAATATTATTACCTCGGCACTTGATTACCCTATTGAAGGCATGTCAGTAAAGTTACCTGAAGATAAGATTCTCCAGCAAGATGCTATTGAAGGTGACGACATTATTAAATCAGCAATCGCCATCAAAGATAAGGAATAATCATGGAAGACACCCATAAAGGTTTGATTGCTTGGTTTGCCCGCAACAGTGTGGCGGCAAACTTATTAATGATCATCATATTACTTGGTGGCTTACTGACAGCAAACACCATACGTAAGCAATTCTTCCCTGCAGTTGAAATTAACTGGATTGAGTTCAGCGCCGTTTATCCGGGCGCTGCGCCCCAAGAAGTTGAAGAAGGCATTACGGTCAAAATAGAGCAAGCTTTAGAGACTGTTCAGGGCTTGCAGCGGGTTATTACCTATTCTAATCGTAACCAAGCCTCTGGTTATTTCAGAATTGAAGACTCCTACGACCCACAAATTGTATTGGATGAAGTTAAATCAGAAATTGACTCAGTATCAACATTCCCAGCAGGCATGGAGTTCCCAAAAGTTGAGCGCATAAAAATACGCCAAGAAGTGATGTATTTAAGTTTATATGGCGACTTATCTCAACGACAACTCAAAGACTTAGGCGAAAAAATTCATCAAGAAATCATGCAACTGCCTAATGTAAATATTTCAGAATTCTATGGCGGACTTAATTACGAAATCAGTGTCGAAGTCAGTAAAGACAGACTCAGAGAATTTGGTCTTAGTTTTAACGATGTTGCAGAAGCTGTACGTGGTTATTCCCGTAATATGTCAGCGGGACAAATTAAAGCTGAAAATGGCTACATTAACTTACGAGTAGAAAACCAAGCGTATGTCGGATATGAGTTTGAAGATTTACCCTTATTAACCTTGGATGACGGTACTAACTTATTACTGGGAGACGTTGCGACGGTCAACGATGGCTTTGAAGAAGGCATTCAATATTCTAAATTCAATGGCCAAAATGCTGTCACCTTTTTTGTTGGCGCCGCTAAAAACCAAAGTATCACCGATGTTGCCGATACTTTAAAAAAATACGTTACTGACAAACAGGCTATTTTACCAGACGGTGTGACCTTAGAGCCTTGGGTTGATATGACCTACTACCTTGAAGGTCGTTTAGATTTAATGCTCGATAGCATGAAAACAGGCGCATTATTAGTCTTTATCATGCTGGCGTTATTTCTGCGAGTGCGGTTAGCGTTTTGGGTAATGATGGGCTTACCCGTGTGTTTCTTAGGTACGCTATTATTTATGCCAATGGGCTTTATTGATGTCACCATCAATGTCATCAGTTTATTCGCCTTCATACTGGTATTGGGTATTGTGGTCGATGATGCCATTGTGATGGGAGAAAGCGCCCATACTGAATGTGAAGAAAACGGTCAAAATATCGATAGTGTTATTCGCGGGGTTAAACGGGTCGCCATGCCGGCAACCTTTGGGGTATTAACCACCATTGCAGCGTTTTTACCGATCACCTTAGATGACGGCCCTTCATCAGCCTTTGGTCAAGCCATTGGGTTTGTGGTTATTTTGTGCTTAATCTTTTCATTAGTGGAATCAAAGTTAATTTTACCGTCACATTTAGCGCATATGAAAAAACCTAAAGTTGTGCAACCGGGTTCTAAAAATCCGTTAGATTGGTTAAGAAATATCGTTAACTTTATTCAAGGTAAAATTGAAACAAACCTAGCGAATTTTATTGCTAATGTTTACCGCCCTAGTCTAACTGCTGCAGTAAAATACCGTTATTCAGTTATTGCGACCTTTGTGATGTTAATTGTTATTTGCGCAGCCCTTTATATAAGCGGCTTAGTACGCTTTATTGGGCAACCTAAAATCCCCCATGATTTTCCTCGTATCACCTTGGAAATGAATGTCGATGCCGCAGAAACCGCAACCCTTAATGCCGCCCATGCCATTGAATCTGCCCTGCGTACTGTTGAGAAAGAGCTTGAATCTCAATATGGTCAAGGCATGATTGCAGAGTTACAAGTTGAGCTTCAAGGTCGTACAAAAGCAGAAGTGAGGACAAAACTGGTCGACCCGGAATTAAGACCCATTAATACCTTTGAAGTGGCTGAATTATGGCGCCAAGCGATGCCAAATATCCCAGGAGTTAAATCTTTCACCATCCAAGATAGTTTATTTGGTGGCGGCATGGATGATGGTGATATTAGTTTCCGACTAGAGGGTAACGATGAAGCGCAATTAATTGCTGCATCGAAGGAGTTAAAAGAAAAGTTAGGTACTTTAAAAGGGGCGAGTGACATTAATGACAGTCGTCAATCCTCTGCCAAAGAAGTGCAATTTGACTTAAAACCTTTAGCCCACAGTTTAGGCCTAACCCTGGCCAATATTGCTTCACAAGTCGGTAATAGCTTTTACGGACTTGAAGCACAGCGGATTATCCGTAACGGCGAAGAAATCAAGGTGATGCTACGCTACCCAGAAGAGCAACGTAACTCTATCGCCCTCGTTCAGGAGGTGTTGATTAAAACGCCTCAAGGTGCTGAATTACCCCTGTCTGAAGTCGCTAATATAAACGTAGTTCAAGGCGTGAGTAGTATTCGCCGTGAAAATGGTAACCGAACCATTAATGTATGGGCCTCGGTTGATGCTGAACAAGCTGAGCCATTTAAACTCGCCAAAGATATTCGTGATAATTTCATTCCGCAATTATTGGCAAAATACCCTCGAGTGAAAAGTGAGGTTTCTGGCAGTATTCAGGAGCAACTTGATAGTGCCGATACCCAAATGCGTGATTTTATTATCTCTATGTTGGTGATTTACAGCTTATTAGCGATACCGCTTAAGTCATACGTGCAACCCTTTATGATCATGTCGGTGATCCCATTTGGCGTGATTGGCTCAATGCTTGGCCATATCATTTTAGGTATTGATTTAAGTGCCCTTTCTGTATTCGGGATTATTGCCGCTGCAGGTGTGGTGGTCAATGACTCACTAGTGATGGTGGATTATGTGAATAATTCCCGAAAACAAGGGGTTAAACTCAATGATGCGGTAATTAACGCTGGTTGCAGACGTTTTAGAGCGATTATGTTGACCTCTTTAACGACCTTTATTGGTCTAGTGCCAATCATGACTGAAACCAGTATGCAGGCACAAATGGTGATACCAATGGCCGTATCACTGGCGTTTGGGGTGTTGTTCGCAACAGTGGTAACACTGTGTTTAATCCCTTGTCTTTATATAGCAATTGAAGATACGCGGATTTTCTTGAGAGGTTCTTGGAGACATTATTTTCCATTAACAGCTGAAGAGCATAAAGCAGAGTTAGCCAGTCAAGCAGTAAAATAATCGGTTAACAATGTGACCAACTTAAAAGCGAAACAGGATGTTTCGCTTTTTTATTGTTTTAATTTCAGTTAATTGCATTGATAATTAACTAAAATACTTGTTAACTAATCAGCCTGCAAAAAATGACACATCATAGGATTGTCATCAACACTAACTATGATGGCTAAATTAGATAATAAAAAGAGTTCAAAGTAATTTTTGTCTTCGACTAAATACAATAATAAAGGAAGCAATAATGCGTCAATGGTTAGCATCCAACAGCCTTGCAAGGTTAAAACAACTTAGTAGCAGTATTACTATCGCATTGGTTTTTTTAAGCCATAATATCATGGCAGATGAAACATCATCATTAGGGTCAAATCAGCCCCATAATGTCAATGATAAGCCCTATGTGTTACTTATCTCTATTGATGGTTATAGGCATGATTACAATAAAGTTCATCAGCCTAAGTTTCTTAATAACTTTGCCAGCAATGCCGCAACAATAACGCAATTAACGCCGTCATTTCCAACAGTCACCTTCCCTAACCATTTGACACTGGTTACCGGTCTCTATCCCAGTAATCATGGCATTGTTGCTAATCGTTTCTACAACCCCACATTAGGGCGCCATTACGCTTTAAGCGACCATGATGCCGTCACCGATGGCCGTTTTTACACTGGCGTTCCACTTTGGTCTTTAGCTGCCCAGCAAGGAATGAAATCAGCTACGTATTTCTGGCCCGGCTCCGAAGCTGAAATAGCGGGTTTTAGACCCACTTATTGGAAACGATATGACGGTAGAGTCGCAAATGAAACCCGTGTCGAGCAAGTTATTGAATGGCTTAAATTACCTGAAACGCAGCGGCCGCAATTTGTGACATTATACTTTTCAGATGTCGATAGCGCAGGTCATCATCACGGGCCGTTATCGCAGCAAACCCATGATGCTGTCAATTACATTGATAAGGTCATTGCTAGCTTAATTGAGCAAGTAAATGCGCTACCTTATGCGGTTAATATTATCATCACATCAGATCACGGTATGGCACAGGTTGCTGATTTTGAGCGTATCTACACAGACAAACTGTTTGCCGATGATGAGGCATTAAAATCTCGATTTAGTTTTATTAATGACGCCGCTTTTTCATTAGTGCGCGCCCATGGCAATAATAAAGACCAAGATTTAATTGCCCTTGAGAAACTAGTTGCTGCGACCGATGGCTTAGCATTTTATAGAAAGGAGTCGATACCTAAGCACCTTGAGTATGACTTTAATCCCGCCATTGGTGATGCGATTTTGGTCACCCATGATCATTACATTACCAGCAGTGATGCAAAACCTGGCGTTAAGGGTAAACATGGCTACTACGCTGAAGTGATGCCGGATATGAATGCCATTTTTTATGCCAACGGCCCGGCTTTTAACCATCAAGCAGAAATTGAGTTAGCTAAAAATATTCATGTTTACCCTTTAATTGCACACATACTTAATTTATCTATTAGTGAACCCATTGATGGCAAACTTGACGTGCTGTCTCCTTTATTAAAGCAATAAAAAAACGGGCAATATCTAATCGATATTGCCCGCTTCTTAAATACATTCTTTTAGCCCTGTTCTGCCAAAGTAATTTGATGATAAAGGGCGTCTTTCATTACTACACGCTGCTGCTTTAACTCATGGATGGATTCGTCTGCGATGGGCGAGTCTCGCATCTCAAGATCCCTAATTTGTTTATCTAACGCATCGTATTTTTTCATTATTTCAGCAAAATCGACATTGCTGCTAATAAGCGAAGTAATAGTATCTATGTGATCTGGAAATTCGTTTCTGAGGGAATGATTTTCACCTAGCATAAAAGCCTCTTATATCCTGTCTTCAATGAGTTAAACGTATCTATGTGTACTTACGCGGTAACGCTAGTCGTTCTCTTATTAAAATGTAGAGCAATTGATATAAAAAACAAGTTACGCCATTTAAATTAACGCTACATTTATCACAAAATAATACTTTGCCATAGAGTTGTAAGATCAAACCTCAATTCGATTATCAAGCCTTTAAGCTGCGTGCAACGTCCAGTCAAAAGTGAAAATGATTAACGAATCATAAATTGTCACACGCTAAGTGTTGGCTAATTGTTAATTTAACTTTACTATGACAATTAATTAGCCTTATCCGTAAATTTAATATGAAATTCAAGCCACTATTTAGTATTAGCTTACTAAGCTTAAGCACCTTTTTTAGTTTTAGCATTTTATTTACGAGTGCTATTGCTTATACCGCTGAGTTTAGTGGCAGCCAAACCTGTGTTGAATGCCACCAGCAACAATACAGCGATTGGCAAGGATCTCATCATGATATGTCTATGGGTCAGGCTACTGCAGATATCGTTCTAGCAAACTTTACCGATCAACAATTTGACTACCAAGGTGAAGTCTCACGCTTTTTTATGAAAGGAAGTGAGTACTGGGTCAATATTAAAGGCCCAGATGGCAAGTTTAACGACTATAAAATTAGCTATACCTTTGGTTATGAACCGTTACAACAATACATGGTTGAATTTGAAAACGGTGCGATACAATTAATCCCTTTTGCGTGGGATAGTCGTAGTAAAGATGAAGGCGGACAACGCTGGTTTTATTTGTATCCTGAAATGGATCCTTACGACGAGTTCTTTTGGACTAATAAAGGCCAAAACTGGAACTACATGTGCGCTGATTGTCACTCAACCAATGTCAAAAAAAACTATAACGTAACAGACAATAGCTTTGACAGTAGTTGGTCAGAAATCAACGTGGCCTGTGAAGCCTGTCACGGCCCCGCCAGTGAGCATATCAAATGGACAAAAAATCAAACACAGCCGCTGGCCCAATATGGTTTTAATCGCGATTTAACCCCTAAAGTAGGCGCTTGGGAGTTTAAGCAAGGTAAAAAAATTCTCCAGCCGAACAAAATCAAACCTTCTGCGCAGTTAGCAACTTGCGGCCAATGTCATAGCCGCCGTTCACAGCTTACAGATAGCAATGATAAGGCACATGACCATATCGATAATTTTTACGACAAATACATCCTCAGCGAAATTGCGCCTAACTTATATTATCCCGATGGCCAAATTTATGATGAAGTATTTGTATTAGGCTCTTTTAAGCAATCTAAAATGCATATGGCAGGCGTAGTCTGTAGTGACTGTCACAATCCCCATAGCAATAAATTAACAGCCCCTATTGAATCAATTTGTTTTCAATGTCATATCCCCAGTGAATATAGTGCAGCTAAACACAGTCAGCATCAACAAGGGAGTGAAGCGGCGCAATGTGTTAGCTGCCATATGCCAAAAACCACCTACATGGAAGTTGACCCCCGCGCTGATCATAGTTTTAAAGTACCAAGGCCTGATTTATCAATCACAATGGGAACGCCTAATGTCTGTAGTCAGTGTCATAGTGATAAATTAGCTACTTGGGCGGCTGAAGCTGTCGCTAAACAATTTCCGCATTCTACGGTTCGTCAGCAACCAAATTATGCAGAAGCTTTCTATCAAGCGGCGACTAATGACCCAAATAGTGGTGAGCTTTTAACGAAAATAGCTTTAAACCCGTTGCAACCGACAATTATTCGCGCCTCTGCGTTCTCAAGAATGGGTAATTCTCCTAGTCAGCAAAGTTATCGTGCTATGGAGCAAGCTGTCACTGATCCTTCTGCGCAAATACGCTCAACGGCTATCTCTGCTTCTGCCGCATTTGAGTTTGCCGATCGTTGGCGGTTAATTGCGCCACTGTTAACAGATACGGCTTATGCCATTAGAACTGAAGCGGCAGGCGCCCTAGTCACTAACTGGGAGAATATGACATCAGCGCAGCAGAAATTGCTGCAACCTGCATTAACAGAATACCTCGAAATACAAGCTTATAATGCCGATAGAGGTTTTTCGTGGTTAAACCGCGGTAATGTTTACCTCGCTAAAAGACAGTTCGATAAGGCAGAACAAGCGTATAAACAAGCTATTGTTATTGAGCCAATACTGGCCAGCAGTTATGCCAACCTTGCTGATTTATATCGACAATTAGGTAAAGAACAAGCGTCCATGGCGATATTAAAGCAAGGGATTACAAATCAGCCCAAAGCAGGCTCATTACGCTATAGCGCAGGGTTGGCTTATTATCGTCAGCAGCAGTTATCTCAAGCAATTGACTATTTTAAACAAGCAACTGAGGTAGAGCCTAATGACCCACAAAACTGGATGGTATTAGGCCTTGCACAAGAAAAAGTCAATCCGGTTGAGATGATGAAGTCTTTAACTAAAGCCTATGATGTTAGTCGTGATCCACAGCGCTTATACACATTATGTGAATTTAAAATTAAATATCGCGATCCAAGTACTAATGCTTGTTTAGCGAAATTATCAACCTTAGTACCGCCACAGGTATTGAAACAATTGACTGGCAGTTAACTTAAATAATTATGATGAAATGCGCGTTGAATTTGAGATAAGTCAGCGCGATTTTACTGGTTTTAAACAGCCATAAAGTTAGAAATTGAAATAACTTTTGCTGTAAATAAAATCAACATCAGACAAGTACGTCCAATAGCTTCTAGTTTCCTAGTGACTTCTATTTAGCAGCTATCAATCCTCGCAAAAAACTTCAAGACTCAACAGCTCACTATTTGTTCAAATAGCGAAACACTCTATTTTTATATGTGTTCAATAAGTGAACAATGATTGATGTGTATCAATATACCTATCCCTAACAGATCTATATTTAATAAAGCAGTTTGATCCTCCAACATGGATAAGGTTATCAGATGGATACACATGCAGCTTTATATCAACGATGTAAAACACGAATTGCGCAATTGCAGCAGTTACAACCACGTCACAGCGTTAGCCTAAAAGATAAATTAATAAAAAATGGCATTAGCCGACGTGAGTTTATGACTTGGAGTGCATCTGTTACCGCACTACTCGCATTGCCCCTGCCTTTCACCAATCTAGTTGCCGAAGCCGCTGAGCTTGCTGATCGAGTACCACTGATTTGGCTGCATATGGCCGAATGTACCGGTTGTTCAGAATCCCTTATCAGAACCGACAGCCCTAATTTAGACAGCCTCATCTTTGATCATATTTCTTTGGAATATCATGAAACATTGATGGCTGCAGCCGGTTGGCAAGCTGAAGAAAACCTTGAGCATGCTATGGAGGCATATAAAGGTAATTACTTATTAGCGGTAGAGGGTGCTGTACCAACGGCTAATAATGGCACTTATTTAACGGTCGGCTGTAAAGGCCATACCGGAATGCAGATAGTAAAAGAAGCAGCTGCTGGGGCGGCTGCAATTATTTCTGTTGGAACTTGCGCCGCATTTGGCGGCGTACAAGCTGCAGCCCCAAACCCTACTGGTGCTAAAGGTGTGCAAGAGGTTATTGATAAACCGGTGATTAATTTAGGCGGTTGTCCTCCTAGTGAAAAGAACATTGTCGGTACCTTGATGTATTTCATCATGTTCGGAAAACTGCCCGCGTTAGATATGTTTAATCGCCCTAAATGGGCATACGGCGCTAGAGTGCATGATAACTGTGAACGTCGTGGTCGTTTTGACGCTGGCGAATTTGTAGAAACCTTTGGCGATCAAGGTGCTAAAGATGGCTACTGCCTATACAAAATGGGCTGTAAAGGCCCTTATACCTACAACAACTGCCCCACTGAACGCTTTAATCATCATACCAGTTGGCCAGTACTTGCAGGTCATGGCTGTATTGGCTGCGCTGAACCTAATTTTTGGGATGATATGGCGGATTTCGAAAAGCCATTAGGCAGACAGTTGCTCCACGGTATTGATGCCACTGCCGATACCATTGGTACCGTCATTCTTGGTGCGACCGTTGTGGGCATAGGTGCTCACGCAGTAACTAGTCTTTTTGCTAAGCCGCTAGAGGAATAAACCATGAGTAAACGAGTCGTTATCGATCCTATCACCCGTATCGAAGGCCATTTACGTGTTGAAGTTGAAGTTGATGAAAATAATGTTATTCAAAAGGCCTGGTCATCTTCTACCCTTTGGCGTGGTATTGAAGTCATTTTAAAAGGCCGTACTCCTATGGATGTCGGCCTAATTGTGCAACGTATTTGTGGGGTATGTACCTATTCTCATTATCGCTGCGGTACTGAAGCGGTTGAAAATGCCTTAGGGGTTAAAATCCCGCTCAACGCAAAGTACTTACGCTCGTTAATGCAAACCTCTTTGTATATGCATGATCACATTGTGCACTTCTATCATTTACATGGTTTAGATTGGGTTGATGTGGTGTCAGCCTTAAGTGCCGATCCGGCATTAGCCGCCCAAGAAGCCAATAAATACACCGAAAACCCTATCGCCACTGGCGAAGGTGAATTACGCGCCGTACAGCAAAGAGTCAAAGGCTTGGTTGATACCGGAAAGCTTGGGCCTTTTGCTAATGCCTATTGGGGCAATAAAACCTACAAGTTCACGCCAGAGCAAAACCTCATTGCCCTATCCCATTACCTTAAAGCGTTAGAAGTTCAGCGTGTAGCAGCTGAAATGCTAGCAATATTTGGCGGCAAGTCGCCGCATCCGCAATCCCTTGTAGTTGGCGGTGTTACCTCTGTTAGAGACATGCTAAGTCCTGCACGTTTACAAGAGTGGAAACAAAAACACGCTATCGTCCATGACTTTATTATCCGCGCTTATAAAGCCGACATCGTTATGGCAGCTGCCGCCTTTGGTGGCGAGCCAAGTGTGTTAGGCGGCGTCAATGTTAAAAACTTTTTAGCCACCGATGACTTTATCTTAGCTGATGGTCAATATCTGTTTGAGCAAGGCGTGATAATGAATGGAGATTTAGCCGGGGTGAGCGATTTAGATCCCGATGCCATAAAAGAAGATGTCACCCACTCATGGTATGACGCAAAAACCGCCCAGCACCCCTATGACGGCACAACGATTCCAAATTACACCGGATTTGTTGAGCGCGATACCGTGTATGGCAAATTACCGACTGTCGATGGTGATGGAAAATACTCTTGGGTTAAATCCCCACGATATCAGGGCGAACCCGTAGAAGTTGGGCCGTTAGCCTGTTTACTGGTGAACTATGCCCGTGGCAACAAGATTGTTGTTGATAGTGTTAATGGGTTGCTCGCCGCAACAGGCCTGCCTATAGAAGCATTATTCACCACCTTAGGCCGCACCGCGGCGCGCATGCTGCAAACCGTGATTGTGGCAGAAGAAGGCTTAAAAACCTTTGATGCCATGTTAACCAATATGCAATCGGATGAATCTACCTATGTGACACCAGAAATAGACTCAGATCGCGATTACATCGGCCATGCGATGATTGAAGCGCCGCGTGGAATGCTCAGTCACTGGATCAGAATTAAGGGCGGTAAGATAGAAAATTACCAAGCTATTGTTCCTACCACGTGGAATTCTGGCCCTGTCGATGCTGACGGTAAAGTTGGCCCTTATGAAGCATCACTGATTGGGCTTGAACTTGAAGATCCAACCAAACCACTGGAAGTCATTCGAATTATTCACTCGTTTGATCCATGTATGGCCTGCGCGGTACACGTAATGGATTATAAAGGTAATGATTTAGGTGAATTCCGCATCGATCCTAACGGGTTTTAGCAAGTTTGCGGATCTAAGAGGAAAGGATTATGACTCAAATTGCAACCCATCGCAGAGAACTCATCTTCTCACCTGCCATACGGATATTCCATTGGCTTAGAGCACTGTCTATTTTGATGTTAGTGGTAACTGGTTTTTACATTTCATGGCCATTTTTGGTGGCGCCCGCATCTTCTGATGTCTTGGTTCAAGGTGGGATCCGCTTTGTACATCTCGTGTTTGGCTTTGTACTTACCAGTATCACCATAGTACGTTTTTACTTGTTCTTTTTTGCTAAAAGCGCCATTGAACGACGTTCAATCAGAGATGTTTTAAGCCTGAAGAGCTGGATAGCACAAATTAAATCCTATATCTGGATGGGACACTTAGATAAAGCTGGCGTATACGGACCTTTGCAGTTTATGACATACGTTGCCATATCATTTGCGGCTTTATTCATGTGTATCACTGGCTTGGTGCTTTATGCCAATGTTTATCATCAAGGGTTAGGTGGCGCTATATGGGAAGTTTCAGCTTGGTTTACGGCCTTAATGGGCGGGTTAGCACAGGTGCGAATTTGGCATCACATAGTCACCTGGGCTTTCATTATATTTGTGGTTATTCATATCTATATGGCGGTTTGGTCAGGCATACGCTTTAAGCATAACTCTGTTGACTCTATCGTCTCCGGTTATGACTACCATAAGGATCACTAGCCTTTGTCTACTAGCTTACTAATAGGTATAGGAAACGTTTTGTACGCTGATGAAGGGATCGGCGTACATTTTGTTAATTATATCGATGAAAAATACGCTTTCTATCAGCCAAACCATCAACTCGATATTTTAGATGGTGGCACCCTTGCTCAAGGACTTATCCCTATTCTTTGTCAATATGACAACTTAATTGTGGTGGATACCGTAAACAGTCCAGGGGTAAAGCCCGGAGAGGTGTATTCATTTAATTTTGATCAAGCGCCACCCGAAATTGATTGGCAAGGCAGTGCCCATGAGGTTGAGATGCTGCAAACCCTGATCATGATGGACATGGTCGGTGATAGACCCAATACTCACGTGATTGGAGTTACGCCGACAGTCATCGAGCCGATGACATTAGGCTTAACTGAGTCAATACAAGCTGCGGTGCCGACGATGGAAAAAGCCTTACTGGCACACCTTGAAAAAGCAGGTTTTAGCTATACAAAAAAACACAGTGTTAATATTAACGACTTAATCCCTGATTCCTATAAACGTGGATGTCAGCCCTATGCATAAAGTCAGTTTTAATTTTACCTGCCAGCGCCCAGTGGCCTTTTATGCGCAGCTTTGTAATCAATATATAGCCGATACCCGCTTTGACTTTAGCGCGGGTTTTAACAACAATCGCTATTTTTTAGAAGTTGAGGCCACAGAGCCACAACTCGCCGCCCTTGCCGATGAGATTGCCGCCAAATTTTTATATTCAATCTGGTTATGCTCTGCTGATGTCGGTGTCATCAAAACCCGTAAAGGCAGCCAAAAGCCGCTAGCCCATGCTGAGCTCAACATCAGTTACTGTAGTGAATGCCAGCCGCAGATGGTTAATGCCGCAGATGCTAACTTTTTAAAGCTTGATCTAGTTTGTCCCCATTGTCACGGCCATGAGCGTATAAGCACCTTAGAGCAATCTATGGCGCCGCAAGATCTTATTGCAATTGCAGCGCGGTTAAAAAATGACACCAAGATTAGTTTAAGCTGCAGTGGCAGCACTTATTTAAGTTCTGAATTAAGTTCTGTATCAAGTTCGGATCCAAGTTCAAATTTCAGTTTGAGCTTACAACCTTTTGCCAAAAACGCTGGCCAACAACATATTTTAATCTGTAACCCCCAGCATTTAAGTAAGTATTTTGCAGTGCAGCAGTACCATACCCTCGCCTTATCCAGTTTAGAAAAACCGCGACTCAAACTGATGTCAGCTGATGCAGCAGTCTTTTCAGGTGTTACTACTGCTAAACATCAAGCTAAGTGTAAAGTCCAGCCAACACTTACTGATCCATACTATCAAGTGAGCTTTGCTGACAGTCGTTTACTTATGGCACTGGCTGATCAGCTAAACACTATTGGTATTGATTGGGTCTATATTGATATAAACGATTCAGTTAGCGCTGATACTCATAACGACTTACACAAGCCTTTAACTAAGTCCATAGCTAAGCCAAGCGTAACTCGCATCAATAATGCTTGGGTAGAAATCGCCAGCAATCACCAATTCTCCATTAATGGCGCCAGCCCATTACATGATGTTGCTCAATACAAACACTATGAAGCCAGCTGGAACAACAAACAGATCCATTGCCGTATGTCAGCAGCTGATATCACCGCTGTGACTGAAATAACAGTGACTGGAATAGACGCGGCTTGCTGC
Source organism: Shewanella sp. 10N.286.52.C2 (assembly GCF_002874545.1). NCBI lineage: Bacteria > Pseudomonadati > Pseudomonadota > Gammaproteobacteria > Alteromonadales > Shewanellaceae > Shewanella > Shewanella sp. 10N.286.52.C2. Next base: position 104,608 of record NZ_MCTV01000039.1, on the reverse strand, counting down.
GCCATGCACGCAGGTTTGCTGAATTTGTCTGAAGCTGTGATCAGTCAAATTTCCAATCGAATGCTGTCGAATCAAACGCTAGCAGCAACAGACAAACAATCCATCACCAGTGCCACACTCTATTTTAGCCATGACAACCCCAGTGTAGTTATTACCCAAAATAAACAACAAAAAATTGCCCAGTTTTTACGATTACCGACTTTTGAGCAACATGGCGCTGATATTATTGCGCAATTACAGCACGAAGAATCAAAAGTACTCGCTAAGTTTACCCTAGCATTTCCACAACAAATCCATCAATTAGCACTAACCAAACTGGATAAAGCTAGTGATAATATTCAACATTTTATTGGCCTAGCTGCCATGTTGATTTTAGATGATGAGGCCTTAAATCAATTAACCAGTATTGACGCAAAAGCAGATGCGTTTCATGCACTGGCGCAGCAGTATCATGGTAATAATGCCCCTAGAATTGATTTTCCACTTTGTTCAGAAAACGGCTATAGGAGCATTAATTGGCGCCGTACCTTTGCCAGCTTAATGAGTTTTAAATTAGCTGGCGCCAATCCCGCCATTTTAGCTTTTGGCTTTTTTGATTCACTGGCTGATTATCTTAGTAACTGGCTTGATCATCTGGAGCAGCAACAAGGAATTGATGCCGTGGTGTTAGCAGGCAACGATTTAGTCTATAGCGTACTTGCTGAGCGCCTATGTATGCGGCTACAAAAGAATTACCCTCTAGTGGTAAACCATCAATTAGATCTCGATGGCGCCAACATTGCCATTGGTGGTTTGTATCTCGCCAAAAGACGTGGGTTAAGGTAAGCCTATGGGACTGCACCAAGCCTATCTTCAACAGGTAAAACTCAATATAAACGGCATAGTCCAAGGGGTTGGTTTTCGCCCTTACGTTTATCAATTAGCCACTCAGTCTAATTTGCTCGGCAGTGTGCTAAATAATGAGCAAGGTGTATGCATTCATCTACAAGGATTAAATACTGATATCAATCATGTGATCCATCAGTTAAGAGTTAATCCACCGCCATTAGCCAGAATCGATAAACTGAATGTGGTAGAAGAACGAATCGATACAAGACTAGCCGACTTTACAATCAGCCAAAGTCAGTCTAATCAACAAGCCATAGTGTCAATTTCAGCCGATAAAAGTAGCTGCACAGATTGCTTAGCTGACATCGCAGATCCAAATAATCGTCATTACCAATACCCTTTTACAAATTGCACCAATTGCGGGCCAAGATACAGCATTGTTAAGCAACTTCCCTATGATCGCCATCTTACCTCAATGGCTAATTTTGCTATGTGTGATGACTGCCGAAAAGCCTATGAAGATCCCTTAAATCGACGCTACCATGCTCAGCCAGTGAGCTGCCCTAAATGCGGCCCCAAGTTACGTTTTGACATGCTTACCCATGGGCAGATAACTGAGGTTATTACTGATCAACAGCAAGTGTTTTCAGCCATCATCAGCGCGTTAAATAATGGCAAAATTTTAGCAGTTAAAGGTCTAGGGGGCTTTCATATTATTTGTGATGCCACTAATGATGAGGCCATTAAAAAGCTAAGATCACGTAAAAAGCGCCCAGCAAAGCCCTTTGCCGTTATGGCAGCGAATATCGAGCAAGCCAAACAACTCGTTACTGGCACAAAAACAGAGTGGCAACTCTTAAGTAGTGCTGAAAAACCTATCACCTTAATGGCTAAACACGCCAATATTGATAATTTTATCAGCAAGTTAATTGCACCCGACATAGATAAATTAGGACTGTTTCTGCCCTACACTCCCATGCATCATCTGCTGCTTAATGCCTTTAACAAACCTATTGTTGCCACCAGCGCAAATCTTTCAGGCTTACCCATTATTACCGACGCCAACGAGATTATGTCGCAACTAGGCCATGTGATTGATGGCCTCGTTGACCACAATAGAGCCATTGTAAACCCTTGTGATGATAGCGTTGTTCAAGTAATTAACGAGCAAATTCAGGTTATTCGATTAGCAAGAGGCTATGCGCCATTAAGTATTGCCTTACCCAGCGCCATTAAATATCCAATTCTTGGGGTCGGGGCGCAGCAAAAAAATACTCAATGCTTTGCTTTTAAACAACATGCCTTTATTAGCCCGCATATTGGTGACTTGTATAACCTCGAAACTAACCAGTTATTTGAACACACCTTAAACACATTTAAGCGACTGTATCGTTTTAACCCTAAGAAAATAATAAGTGATAAGCACCCTGATTATGCATCTAGCCAATGGGCTAATAATCAACACAATGTCCCGATTTCACAGGTTCAACATCACCATGCGCATATCCTTAGTGTGCTGGCGATCAATAACTACCAAAAACCAGTATTAGGATTTAGTTTTGATGGCACAGGCTTAGGTGATGATGACAGCCTTTGGGGCAGTGAGTGCATGTTGCTTGATGGCATTAATTATCGCAGTGTCGCACACTTGAAGTCATTTAAGTTAATTGGTGGCGAGCAAGCGATTAAACATCCCGTAAGGATTTTATTAGCCTTGTTATTCGAGCACTTCAGCCTTGCTCAAATAAAAAAACTGCCCATCGAGGCAATTCAAACAATGCCTGCTCATACCTTAGATAATTTACATCGTATGTGGCTTAACAATAGTGCTTGCATTGAATCACGCTCAATAGGACGGCTGTTTGATGCCATTGCTGTTGCGCTTAATCTTATTGAAACGAATCAGTTTGAAGCCCAAGCAGGCATGTTAATTGAAACTTGTGCTAATAACTGGCTCAAGCAATCAATAGCATCTAATACAACAAATACTGCCAACTTTGAGCAGCAATTACTGGCATGGTCTCCAGAGCCAACAGCAGCTGCTTCAGCAGTTAAAGTTTGGGATAGCAGCGGATTAATCAAACAAGTTATCGGGCTTATCACGGCTAAACAGCCGCCATCGACCGAACAATTATGTTTTGCATTCACAGCGAGTTTAAGCCGAGCTGTCGCTGATGTTGCTAATCAGTACCCTGAATATGCTTTAGTGTTTAGCGGCGGTGTGTTTCAAAATAAATTACTACTAACACAATGTCAGCAAGCGTTAAAGCAGCGGCAAATACTACCCAGTAAACTTATCCCTATAAACGATGCCGGCATCTCTTTAGGGCAATTATGGTTTGCCTATTTACAACAACAAACAACACAAATAGCCAATTAATATTTAAATAACGATTAATTGCTGATGTTAATCAAAGAATAATTTTTAACCGCCATTGATACTGAGATATAGCAAGAGGCGTTTCGAATAAGGAATATTGATATGTGCCAAGATTGCGGATGTTCAATTACAGATCATCAACATAGCCTACACTCTAACCCGCAGCTTAATGATACTAAGACCTTATCTGTTATTCATAAAATATTAGATAAGAATGATCATGAAGCCCAGCATAACCGTGCGCATTTTGAAGCCAATAACGTCATGGCTTTTAACTTAATGAGTAGCCCAGGTAGCGGTAAAACCACTTTACTGGAATATTTACCCACTCATTTAATGGCTAAATTCGCGGTCATTGAAGGCGACTTAGAAACCTCTCGTGATGCTGACCGCTTAATCGCTAAAGGCATTAGTGCTTATCAAATTCAAACCGGCTCAGCCTGTCACTTAGATGCCTTTATGGTGCATCAAGCGCTGCACCATATTGACCTTAAACCTATTGATGTCTGCTTTGTCGAAAACGTTGGTAATCTTGTTTGCCCCGCTAGTTACGATGTCGGCACCCACAAAAATATCGTACTGTTATCTGTGCCTGAAGGTGACGACAAAATTGAAAAGTACCCGGTTATGTTTCGCCGTGCAGATTTGGTACTCATAACCAAAATGGATTTAGCCGAGTATTTTGACTTTTCCTTAACCGAATGCGAGCAGCAACTTAAAAAACTCAATCCTGATGTGACCTTATTACCCATTTCAGTCAAAGACCCACAATCTCTTAACCAAGTGGCTGATTGGATAAACAGCGCAATTGGAGCGCAATAATATGTGCTTATCAGTGCCTTCTCAAATTACCGCTGTTCACGATGATACTAGTGTCACCGTCGATACCTTAGGGGTTAAACGCCGGGTCAGTAGTCACCTAATGACAGAGCCATTAAAGGTGGGCGAATTTGTGCTGATCCATATCGGATTTGTGATGAATAAAATCGATACAGAAGATGCCAAATTAAGTTTGGAACTCTATAAAGAGATTGTTGATAAACTTAATGATGAAGGAAATGATTTATGATCCTCACTGATCTATATCAACAGTTTCGCAATCCTGACACCATCAAAGCGTTAGCAGAAGAAATAAACTCACATGCTAGTCAGATAGATACTGATATTAACATAATGGAAGTATGCGGCGGTCATACCCACACCATAATGAAATATGGTTTAAAGCAATTGCTGCCAGCTAACATCAATTTTATTCATGGACCCGGCTGTCCTGTGTGTATTATGCCAAAAGAGCGCATCGACCACGCTGCTGCATTAGCACAGCTTGATGACGTTATATTATTGACCCTAGGCGATATGATCCGAGTGCCTGGTTCAAAAGGTAGCCTTGCTCAATTTCGTGCTAAAGGTTGTGATATTCGGCCTTTATACGACCCTATGGATGCCCTTAGTATCGCAAAAGACAACCCTGATAAAACCATTATCTTTTTTGCCATCGGCTTTGAAACATCCACCCCAATGACTGCAGTGTTAATTGACCAAGCTGAAAAACAGCAAATAAATAATCTGTTATTTCATATCAACCACGTCATAGTGCCACCAGCGATTGATGCCGTGATGGCCAACCCACAAGCTAAAGTAAATGCCTTTATAGGACCTGCCCATGTGAGCGTGATTAGCGGCGCTAAAATTTACCAAGCGGCAGTAGATAACTACAACACACCAGTGGTAGTAGCGGGTTTTGAACCTGTGGATGTGATGGAATCGATTCTTAGAATTGTAAAACAAAAACAGCAAAATATTGCCCAGCTTGATAATCAATACAGCCGCGCAGTCAGTTACGAGGGTAATCAAGCAGCCCAGGCATTAATCAACCAATACTTAACCCTTAGAGCATCATTTAGGTGGCGTGGTTTAGGACCGATTGCCAAATCAGCATTAACCTTAAAACCCCAGTACGCCCATCGCGACGCCGAAATTATATTTAAACAACAGCTACCCACTGAAGAAATTGATGACCACAAAGCCTGTCAATGCGGTGATATTTTGCGCGGTCTCGCCAATCCACAAGATTGCAAAGTCTTTGGCAGAGTCTGCTCTCCAGACAATCCATTGGGCAGTTGTATGGTCAGCTCAGAAGGTGCCTGCAATGCATATTATCGTTATACAGGAGTAACGAATGCCAGCGAATAAATATCAACACGTGCAGTTAAGCCATGGTGGTGGCGGTAAAGAGATGAACAGTTTAATTACTGATATGTTCTTTAAAGCTTTTTCAAATCCAATTTTGGAGTCTCAAGAAGATGCTGCGGATTTAAATTTAACTGGCCATTGTGCATTTACTACCGACTCTTTTACCGTTGAGCCTTTATTTTTTGCTGGTGGTGATATCGGCAAACTGGCCGTTGCTGGCACAGTCAACGATCTAGCCATGATGGCAGCGCAGCCAGAATATTTAAGCTGCAGTTTTATTATTGAAGAAGGCTTTGCCATTAAAGATCTGAATACCATAGTGCAAAGCATGGCCGCTGAATTACATAAATCTGGTGCACGTATTGTCTGTGGTGATACTAAAGTAGTGCCTAAAGGTTGCGCTGACGGCATATTTATCAATACCTCAGGTGTGGGCCGAATTTTAAAACCCGGTATTTCAGTTAAAAACCTGCAACAAGGTGACGCTATTATCGTATCCCGCGACATTGGAAGGCACGGAGCAGCCATTTTAATGGCACGTGATAGCTTATGTTTAGAGTCTGAACTCACCAGTGATTGCGCCACTCTTTGGCCCATAGTCGAGCAACTCATTGCAGCGAATATCGAAATCCATGCCATGAGAGATGCCACTCGCGGCGGCCTGTCTGCGGTATTAAATGAATGGGCCAATGCATCTGCTGTTGGCATTGAAGTCGATGAAAAATTAATTCCAATATCGCCACAAGTCCAAGGCCTGTGTGAACTTTATGGTTTTGAAGCCTTTGATTTAGCAAATGAAGGCACCTTTATTATGGCCCTGCCACAGGAGAGAGCTGAGCAGGCTTTAACTATCATGAAACAATATTGCCACTGCGATCAAGCCTGCATTATCGGCAATGTGACTAATCAACACCTTGGCAAAGTAGTATTAACCACACCATGGGGCAGTAGCCGCTATTTAGATGTTCCCCAAGGTGAGCTATTACCAAGGATTTGCTAATGCACGAGTATTCAATTGTGATGTCATTATTGGAGCAAATTGAGCAATTAGCGGCCCAAAATCAAGCTAATGAAATCATCAGAGTACAGATTAAAGTTGGGGTGTTAAGTGGCGTCGAGCCACGTTTATTGGCCACGGCGTTTGAAACTTTCAAACTTGAAGGGATTTGCCACAACGCCATGCTGGATATGAATATACAGGCGCTAATCATTCACTGCCGCCAATGTGACACGCAATCAGAATTAACCGAACGTAATATTGTTTGCCCAAGATGTTTAAGTACCAATACTCAGGTAATAGATGGTGAGCAGATGATGTTAATGCAACTTGAAATGAATACCGATTAAAGCTCAATTTGTAATAACTTTTATTAACCAATTAAAAAAGAATTATTGAGGAACTAACAATGAAAACGAAACTAACCGCAATGCTAATGGCTGCATCCCCTACTCTTGCATTTGCCCACGAAGGTCATGGCGCAGTCAGTCTATTTCATCATCTGTATGAACTCGCACCTGCTATTGCATTAGTAGCCATTGTCGCCTTAGTTATTTACAACAAAACGCGATAACTTGCTTAGACAGCACTTATTTAAAACAGCACTTATTTTAACAAAAGTCGCTTAGTCAATATTAGTTAGCCAGATACAGCCGGCTTACTTTTAATGCTATCCCTTTGAGCCAGAGCTCCCCACTGCGCTCAATGGGTAGTTTTTTTGTATTTATCAGCCAGCCCCGCAAACATAACTAATTTGTCTGGCAATAATGCTAAGCTGCCTCACCTTCTATCTTGAAACAGTCGTGGTTAAAATAAATCCTCAGCAGTGCAAGCGTCTATCAAGCCAAAAATGATATTACCCTCTATTTTGTGTAGTTTATGTCATTCTTAAGGCTAATTTGTTCATAAAACCATCTAAAAAATCTAGTTCACGCTTATAAATCGGCTTTGTTTAGCTTAAGGTAATATTTCACCAAGACCACAAGTTAACTGATCCAAGGATGTACTATGTCAGCAGCTGCGATAATTGCCACTAACCGATTTGGACTTGGCGCGAGGCCAAACGAACTATCCCTAGCGACTAACGATCCAAAAGCCTACTTAGTTAAACAATTGGTGATCCCAGAGTTTGAAGCAACTGAATTCAACTCTGACGAAATAATCCGTCAAGTAAGCGAATTTTTAAGACAAGAGCAGCTAGCAAAAAAAAACCGTCAAACTGAAAATATGATGTCCATGCAAGGTCAATCTAATGCAAATAAAGCCAACAATAAAAAGAAATTTAACGGGCCAAAGCCACTGCCGCCACACAAACAAGCCTATTACCAGCTAACAGCCAGTGCATTTAATAGCGCAATCAATTCTCCAAACTCATTAAGCTGGCGTTTATTACATTTTTTTTCAAATCATTTTAGTGTCACAGTCAGTGGACGAGTGATGACAGCACTTGCCGCCACATTAGAGCGTGAAGCCATAGCGCCAAATTTATTAGGATCATTTGCAGACATGCTACTGGCAGTGACCAGTCATCCTGCCATGATACGTTATCTCAATAATGAAAAGTCGTTCGGTGCAAATTCTCCTCTTGGCAAGCGAGGCAAAGGGTTAAATGAAAATCTAGCTCGAGAAATCCTCGAACTACACACCCTTGGGGTTAATGGTGGTTACACTCAAGCTGATGTCATTGAGCTAGCAAACGGAATTAGCGGGTGGAGCATTGCCAACCCCAGAAAAGATAATGCCACAGGTTTTATCTATCGAGTCAATGGCCATGAGCCAGGACCTAGAACCCTACTTGGTAAACAATATCCTGCCGCACAAGACAATGCCTCTGGCGTTAAACAGGGTCAAGTTATGCTAGCTGATATTGCCAAACAGCCACAAACTGCAACCCACCTGTGCTATAAAATAGTTAAATATTTTATAAGTGATAATCCTTCTGAAACACTGCAAACCAAGCTTGTTGAAACATGGAACAGCACCAATGGCAACATCAAACAAGTTATGCTGACCTTAATTAATGCAGACGAGTCATGGCAGCCTGAACAGCTGAAGTTTAAAACCCCCGTTGAACATGTCATCTCTAGTTACCGCGCAGTTAATAAGCCTGTCACTAACATGCAAAAATTACTTAAGCAGTTAGGTGAAATGGGTCAACAGCCTTTTAAAGCGGGCTCCCCTGAGGGATTTGGCGATCTAGAACCAGACTGGAACAGTGCTAATGCATTAATGACCAAAATCAACTGGACCACACAATTTGCTACCTCCCAACGAGATTCTGATACCGCTCAGGCAATTAATACCTTATATGGCAACTCATTATCTGAATTATCATTTAATACCATTACCCGTGCAGAAAGTCGTGAACAAGCTTTAGCGTTATTATTACTTAGCCCTGAGTTCTTAAGGAGATAACATGCAACGTCGTGAATTTATTAAAGGGATCAGTGCCAGTTTAGTGATGTTAAGCAGCGGCCTAGCGCCTAGCTCTGTGGCGAATGCAACATCCGCGTCCTCAGCTAAAACTAAAAAGAATATCGTCTGGGTCATACTTCGCGGCGCACTTGACCCATTGCATACCATAGTGCCACTAAAGGAGCCTAACTTTTCTCAATTAAGACCCACGCTAGCCGATAATGTCGCCAATTCAAAACTCGTGTTAAACCCACAATTTAGTTTAAATCCAGTATTAACCAATATGCATCAGTGGTATCTCGACAAGCAACTGTTACCTATTGTGGCAGTATCGTCTGGTTACCCTGAGCGGTCACATTTTGCTGGACAAGACTTTTTAGAAAGCGGTGGAGAACTTAAAGAGCTTGAGTCTGGCTGGTTAGGACGAGCCATAAGTGCTTCACTAGATCATAAAAACAATAGCGCTATTGCCATATCAAACGCTATCCCTATCAGTTTACGCGGGAGTGATAGTGTCAATACTTGGTATCCCACTAAAGGAGAGCCCGCTGATGAAGATATTTATCAGCAGTTAGCCGTGCTTTATCAACAAGACAAAAAATTATCTCAAAACCTAATGGATGGGATCTCATTGAAAGAAATGGCCATGCTAGGTGGTGGCAATAAGAGTCGTAAATTTGTCGCCTTAGCCGAGGCCTGTGGTAATTTTTTAACCCAAAGTGATGAAATAGATTGCGCCATGTTAGAAATGGGCGGCTGGGATACCCATAGCAACCAACATAGTCGCCTTAACCGTCAATTGAGCCAATTAGATAAAGGCCTAGAAGCACTTAAAAGCGCTTTAGTTAATCAATGGCAAAATACTGTGATAATTGTTGCTACCGAGTTTGGCCGCACTGTAAAAGAAAATGGCACCTATGGTACGGATCATGGCACTGGTAGTGCTATGTTTATCGCAGGTGGCGCAGTAAAAGGCGGTAAAGTCTTAGGGCAATGGCCGGGACTTAAACCTGAGCAGTTATTTCAAAATCGAGACTTACAACCTACCAGTAATAGTTTTAGCTGGATATCGACTGTGATGCAGCAACATTGGCAATTAACAACTGAAGAGATAAATCACATACTGCCAAACAACACACCCTATGATGTACCTATCATTAGCTAAACCCGTAGCAATACAATCCCTAAAAAAATGCCTGACTTATTGCTAAGTCAGGCATTTATCATCTGAGGCTATTAACCCTTTGGTTTAAACTTTAGGCTTTTAACGCACTATCAATCATGACTTGTGCCTGACTGATAATTTCAGCTAAATGCGCCTCACTGACAAAGCTTTCAGCGTAAATTTTAAATAATGCTTCAGTGCCAGATGGACGCGCGGCAAACCAGCCATTTTCGGTGGTGACTTTAATGCCGCCAATTGCCGCATTGTTACCTGGCGCATGAGATAAAATAGCCGTAATGGTTTCACCTGCAAGGACTGTATCGGTAAAGCTATCTGACGATAAGGTCTCAAACTTGGCTTTTTTCTTCAGGCTTATAGGACTATCGATACGGGTATAGTAACTCTTACCAAACTGTTCAGTTAGCTCGACATAACGCTGGGCAGGCGTTTTACCTGTTACCGCTAAAATTTCAGCGGCTAACAAAGCCAGAATAAAACCATCTTTATCGGTACACCAAGTAGAACCATCTTTATTTAAAAAGGCAGCGCCGGCACTTTCTTCACCGCCAAACGCAATACTGCTGTTAGCAAGACCGTCAACAAACCATTTAAAGCCCACTGGTACTTCTAAACAATGTCGTTGATGTGATTGACAAATTCTGTCGATAATTGCACTTGATACTAAGGTTTTACCAATGGCTAAGTCTGCCGCCCAATCTTTGCGGTAAGTCAGCAAGTAATCTATAGCGACAGCAAGGTAATGATTTGGGTTCATTAATCCAAAACCTGGGCAAACAATACCGTGACGATCGTAATCTGGATCATTACCAACACAGACATCAAAGTTTTCGCTATGTGCCAGTAATCCCGCCATGGCATAAGGTGATGAACAATCCATGCGGATTTTTCCATCTTTATCTAACGGCATAAAACCAAAACTTGGGTCGACTTTGTCATTGACTAAGGTAATGTCTAAACCATATTGCTCAGCAATGTGAGACCAATAATAAATACCAGAGCCACCCAATGGATCAACACCAATTTTTATCTTGGCTTTTGCTATCGCTTCTAAATCAATAACCTTGCTTAATGCATTAACATAAGGCGCGATAAAATCAACTTCATCAATCCAGCCTGACTCTACAGCAGTACCGTAATTGACTTTTTTAACGCCATTTAATTGATTAGCTAAATATTCATTGGCAGCGGTTTCAATTTGTTTAGTGATCTCGCCTTCAGCAGGTCCACCATGGGGCGGATTATATTTAATACCACCATCTTGAGGCGGATTATGCGATGGTGTAATAATAAGACCGTCAGTGAGATCGCCGCCATTAACATTGGCACTCACAATAGTTTGTGAGACGACCGGTGTTGGGGTAAAACCCTCATCTTTTTGCACTCTTACAGCGACTTGATTCGCTGTGAGTACTTCAAGCACCGACATATAAGCTGCATACGATAGGGCGTGGGTGTCAAAACCTACAATCATAGGCCCGCTGATACCCGCTTGTTGACGATAATCAACCACAGCCTGAGTAATAGCCCAAATATGATTTTGGTTAAAACTGGCCTTAAGTGAACTGCCGCGATGACCTGATGTACCAAAGGTCACTTTTTGCTGCACATCTTCAACATTAGGGACGATTCGGTAATAGTGGCTCATCAATTTGGGTAAATTAATCAAATCCTTTTGTATTGCTACAGTGCCTGCTCTGTCATGAATTGCCACGGTATACTCCCTATTTTAGAAATTTAAAATTGCCTTAGATTCTGTCTGAAATTGATTTTGCCAGCTCTTCATTACAGCCGAGTTGCAATAACACTTCTGATAAAATAGTGCGCTTTTTGGCGGTGTTGTTATTAGTGGTAACCCAATAACCGCTAGTACCAATTTCCTTCGGATTAGCAGACTGACTGGCTTTTAATAATTCCGCTTTTGAACGAGCAAAATATAAACGGCCCCGGCCTTGGATTTTTAATATTTGATCAAAAGTGGCTGGCGTCATTGCAGAAAGTGACTCTAACAAAAACATAAAGCGCCCTACTGCGCCTTTTTGCTGAGATAACATATGTTCATGTACAACAGTGTTGAAATCGACCTCAGTGTTTACTTCTTCAATTACGGCAGGTTCAACGACTTCTGGTGTGATAACCTCAGCCTTTACTTTAGCAACGCTTGTAGCATGGGCGGTTTCTAAGCTAGGTTGGCTTATCGCTAAAGGCTCTACAGGTTCAACTGATTCAATAGAAAGATCCAACAAACGGCGTAAAATATCAGATGCACTTTCACCAATGCGTTCTGTTTTACTTGCAATATAACGATAGAGTTCTTCGTCTATCTCAATATATTTACTCATTAATGCTTCCTTTGGTCTTAATCTATAGTCAAAAACGTCAAGCCACTTACGACATTAAATAATGACCAGTGGCATTACCGATCGATTTAGATCGATCTTTATATAATGACAGTCTACCCATCTCACGCCGATGGTAAAGAGTAAAAACAGCTAAACATCTCAAAATTAGTCAATTTCACATCATCAATGGCACTGATGGATGCTTTAATGAACATATAACAACTGACTAATTCATTTCAGTTCTTGATCATCATCCCCTTTTACAGGCAAAATCACGCCTTCGTTGACAATCAAAATGGACATTTCAATGCATTACGTTTCATCAGGTACTGGCCCTACAGTGGTTTTAATTCATGGCTTATTTGGTAATTTGGACAACCTGAAAAACCTCGCAAATGCACTGGAAGCAAACCATCAGGTTATTCGTGTCGACTTACCTAACCATGGTTTAAGTGAACATTGGCAATATTTGGACTACCCACTCCTTGCCGAAGCTTGCGTAGAGTTGCTAAACAGCTTGAATTTAACCGAAGCACATTTTGTTGGCCATTCGATGGGCGGTAAAGTCGCCATGGCTTTAGCGTTATTACATCCCGAAAAAGTCACTAGTTTAGTCGTAGCAGATATCGCCCCTGTGGCTTATGAACCACGTCATCAAACCGTATTTGCAGGGTTAACATCCTTAACTCTAGATCAATCCACCAACAGAAAATCAGCATTAGAGCATTTAATCAGCGCTGATATTGATTTAGGTACCGCGCAGTTTTTGCTTAAAAACCTGCAGCGAACCGACAATGGCTTTGAGTGGAAAATGAATCTTGACGGTTTAATCGAGAATTATCCGCAAATCATTGCTTGGGATATCACCGACAAACAATACGATAAGGCCTGTTTCTTTATCCGTGGTGGTGACTCTCAATACGTGCTTGCAGAGCACACCAATGCCATCATGACGCAGTTCCCTCGTGTCAGTGCCAAAACCATCAATGGTACAGGTCATTGGTTACATGCCCAAAAACCTGAAATATTTAATCGATTAGTTGCTGAGTTTATCGATAGCAATAGCCAATAATTAACTTGTAAATTTTCATTAATAGAAGCCAACAAATATGGCTCATAGTATATCTATGTGATATATTCCCGCCCTCTTTTAGCCTTAAAGCATTACTAAAGGAAAAAACATGTTGAATCAGTATATGGATCAAATTGAGACATTAGGTCTAAACTTGTTTTTTGCTTTAATATTTTTCTTTATTGGTATGGCTATTCACGATGTCCTTAAGCAAGGCCAAGTGCCCAAATTTGGACGTTACATCGTATGGTTAGTATTATTCCTTGGCTGTGCCGGGTTTGTAGCAAAAGGTATTATTCAGATCACCTGGGAAGGTTCAGGGATCGGTTAAACAGAACGATGGCAAAAGAAACAACAGATAGAACCACCATTGACCTGTTTGCTTCAGAGAAGCGTCGTGGACGTCCTAGAAGCAACCCCTTAAGTCGGGAACAACAGTTAAAGGTCAATAAGCGCAATCAAATACAACGTGATCGCGCTAACGGATTAAAACGAATAGAGTTAAAGGTGTCACAAGTTTTATATGACGCCTTGAACGAACAAGCATTGGCCAGTAACATCAGCCGTAGCCAGTTAATCGAATTAATCTTGCAACAACAAATCGACAACTGAACCGTTTTTTTAAATTCGCAAAGCGAACATGATATTTAAAGGATAGACAATGGCAACTGTAGGTCTTTTTTTCGGTAGTGACACTGGTAATACCGAGGCTGTAGCCAAAATGATCCAGAAGAAGTTGGGTAAAAAAATGGTCGATGTCAAAGACATCGCCAAAAGCACCAAAGAGCAAATCGCTGAGTTCGATTTGATCTTATTTGGTATTCCAACATGGTATTACGGTGAAGCTCAATGCGATTGGGATGACTTTTTCCCAGAGCTAGAACAAGTTGACTTCACTGATAAGTTAGTCGCAATTTTTGGCTGTGGCGATCAAGAAGATTACGCTGAGTACTTCCTTGACGCTATGGGCATGGTTGGTGATATCGTATCTGAGCGTGGCGGGATCATTATTGGTCATTGGCCAACAGAAGGTTACGACTTTGAAGCATCAAAAGGTTTAGTTGACGACAAACACTTTATTGGTTTAGGTATTGATGAAGATCGTCAACCTGAACTGACTGAAGAGCGCGTTGACGCATGGGTTAAGCAAATTTATGAAGAAATGTGCTTAGCTGAATTAGAAGACTAATATTGAGTCTCTAACTTTGTTTTTACTGTTGAGTAAAATCAGTTTAAAAAGCGGCCATAGCCGCTTTTTTTAGCGCTGACATTTAGCGCCAAATAGCTAGCTGCTGTGTTGAGAGAAAAAAGTGAACAAATCAAGCAATCAACATTGGGATATATTCTGCGCTGTTGTTGATAACTACGGCGACATCGGTGTCACCTGGCGTTTAGCCAAACAATTGCACGCAGAATACGGTATTGAAATCAATTTATGGGTCGATGACTTACACAGTTTTTCGCATATTTTGCCGCAGTTAAACCCAGCTATAGCCCAGCAATGCTTTTGCGGTGTTAATATTTTTCAATGGAACAACCCATTAGATATAGAGTACAAAGCTGGAAGCGTATTGATTGAAGCTTTTGCTTGTGAATTACCTTCACAAGTTAAAAGCAGTATTGAAGAACTCCATAATCATAATAAACACCACACTTCAACCTCATCACATACTCCACCGCTATGGATAAAC
Organism: Shewanella sp. 10N.286.52.C2; assembly: GCF_002874545.1. Lineage (NCBI taxonomy): Bacteria > Pseudomonadati > Pseudomonadota > Gammaproteobacteria > Alteromonadales > Shewanellaceae > Shewanella > Shewanella sp. 10N.286.52.C2. The sequence continues at coordinate 89,507 of NZ_MCTV01000039.1, read as the reverse complement.
CTTGAATACCTTTGCGCTGAAGATTGGGTCGACGGCTGTCACGGTTTACCTTCAATGCAACAAAGTGGCCTTAAAAAGTATTTTTATTTTCCTGGGTTTACTGCAAAAAGTGGCGGATTGATTTGCGAGCAAGACTTATTTAGTCAACGTAATGCTTGGCAAGCTGATAGCAGTAATAAACTGTCATTGTTTCGCCAATTAGGTTTATCAGGCATTAACGCTGAAGATGTCGTCGTATCAGTATTTAGTTATGAGTCACAAGCCCTAGCAAGTTTGGTCAAGCTTTGGCGTCAATCAAGCCAAACCATGCATGCGTTAATTCCCGTGGGCAAAAGCTTAACCAGCATCATTGATTTATTGCCAGTGACCATAGAAAACATTAAACCAGGTCAGCAATATCAGCTGGAAAATCTGGTTATTCACATTCTGCCTATGACAGATCAAAGCGGCTTTGACCGACTGCTTTGGAGCTGTGATATCAACATTGTTCGCGGAGAAGACTCTTTTTTGCGCGCTCAGTGGGCAGCTAGGCCGTTTATTTGGCATATTTACCCACAAGATGAAGATTATCACCTAGTAAAACTGCAGGCTTTTGTTAATATCTATACCCACAAACTTGATGATAGATTTGCAAATATCTTCTCGGAAGTAAATTTTGCATTCAATCAGCAACGTGCCGATATCTCAGATTATTGGCAACAACTTATTTCAGTGCAATTGCCTATGCAGCGTCATGCTACAGATTGGGCAGTTGATGCTAAAAATGATGCAGATCTTGCTACACGTCTGGTTCAATTTATTAAAACCAGCTAAGATACTGCGCAATTAAAATTAATACCTAAAATATAGGAATAAAGTAATGAAAACTGCTCATGAACTCCGTCCTGGTAACGTGATCATGTTAGATGGCAGCCCATGGGTTGTTCAGAAAACTGAAACAACTCGCTCTGGTCGTAACGCTGCAATCGTTAAAATCAAATTAAAGAACGTTCTACAAGACTCTACCACTGAAACCACCTTTAAAGGTGATGACAAAATGGAAGATATCATCCTAGAACGTTTAGCATGTACTTATTCTTACTACGCAGATCCTATGTATGTATTTATGGATGCTGAGTACAACCAATATGACGTTGAAGCTGACAACTTAGGTGATGCTTCTGCTTATATCGTTGACGGTATGGAAGAAGAATGTTCAGTCACTTTCTACGAAGGTAAAGCGATTTCTGTTGAATTACCGACTAGCATCGTTCGTGAAGTAACTTACACTGAACCTGCTGCTCGTGGTGATACTTCAGGTAAAGTAATGAAGCCAGCAACCATTACTGGTGGTGGTACTGTTACGGTAGCTGAATTCGTTAAAATCGGTGATAAAATCGAAATTGATACTCGTACTAACGAGTTCAAAAAACGCGTTTAATTATCGCTATCATTAGGGAGGCCCTTAACGGAACCACCCTAAAAGTCTAAAAGCCAGCAATTGCTGGCTTTTTTGTTTTTTGTATTTATTTTATGCACTTAGTTAGCTTATCTTTAATAAGAGAGTTGCACTCAAAAACACCAGCAATTCAGTGTTTCATCTTACTTATGCTCACCAATTTAGTCATTTAACCTAACCGGGTGTCGATAATATAAGTCGCGCAGTACAATCCTCTAATAAACTCAATAAAATATTCAATTAATCCTTTTCTCACTGCCATTAATTCGTTATTGTTCGGATACTTATGTCGTATTAGTAACTTGAGGCAAGTATGCGCCCTATTATCAAATCCAATAAACTCGATAGTGTTTGCTATGATATTCGAGGACCTGTTCATAAAGAGGCACGCCGCCTAGAAGATGAAGGTCATAGAATATTAAAACTTAATATCGGCAACCCTGCCCCTTTTGGATTTGAAGCCCCTGAAGAAATTGTCCGTGACGTCATTTTAAACTTACCAAGCGCTCAAGGTTATTGTGAATCAAAAGGGCTATTTTCAGCCCGTAAAGCCATTGTGCAGCATTATCAAGCTCAAGGGATCTTTGGTATTGATATCGAAGATGTCTATATCGGTAACGGTGCATCTGAGCTTATCTGTATGGCATTACAAGGTCTACTTAATACCGATGATGAAGTACTGATCCCCTCACCTGATTATCCGCTATGGACCGCTGCTGCCAACCTTGCTGGCGGTAAAGCGGTGCATTATCGCTGCGATGAAGAGTCAGACTGGTTTCCGGATATTGACGATATTAAAAGTAAAATCACCCCGCGTACCCGCGGCATTGTGATCATCAACCCCAATAACCCTACTGGTGCGGTATACAGTCGTGAGTTATTGTTAGAGGTGGTTGAACTGTGCCGTCAACATGACATCATTTTATTCGCCGACGAAATCTACGATAAAATTCTTTATGATGAAGCTGTGCATGTACATGCAGCTTCGCTTTCAGATGATATTTTGACAGTGACGTTTAATGGCTTATCTAAAGCTTACCGCGCTGCAGGTTTTCGCGTTGGCTGGATGGTTCTCAGTGGCAATTTAAAAGCCGCCAAAAATTATATTGAAGGTTTAGACATGTTGGCCTCAATGCGCTTGTGTTCAAACGTACCTAATCAACATGCGATACAAACTGCTTTAGGTGGCTATCAAAGTATTAACGAGTTAATACTGCCAAATGGCCGTTTAACCGCCCAAAGAGACGTCTGTTATGACGTGCTTAATTCAATACCCGGTGTTAGCGTTAAAAAACCTAAGGGAGCTTTATATGCCTTCCCTAAGCTGGACTTAAAGAAATTTAATCTTAGAGACGATGAAAGACTGGTACTGGATTTATTAAAATCTGAAAAAATGCTTTTAGTCCAAGGTACCGCCTTTAACTGGCCAGAGCCAGATCATCTGCGAGTGGTATTTTTACCCCACAAAGAAGACTTAACTAAGGCACTCACAGATTTTGGCAACTTTTTAGAGAACTACTCACAGTAATCAAATTACTGCCGTATTTATCAGTAATAGTCATAACAAACACAGCCACTACAGTTTTTATCGTGGCTGTTTTTATATGCTCATGACAAGGCGCTATCGATTACGCGAAACTCTATAGCAACCAGCTAAAGTGAACGGCTAAAGTGAAAAGCTATAGTAAAGGGCTAAACAAATAAAAAACTTGTTCAATCACCCTTTTGTACCAAGGGCGTTTATTCCACTGTGCTAAAGTAAGTTGCTCAGAATCATCAATATAGCTTTGCTGTAACTGCTGTAATTTATAAGCAAACTTAACATCGTCAACCGCTAAAGTGAGTTCAAAATTTAGCCACAAGCTACGCATATCCATATTTACCGTACCAATCAAACAATGTTCATCATCAATCAACACCGACTTAGTGTGCAGCAAACCACCGTTAAACTGATGAACTTTTATGCCAGCATTTAACAGTTCAGTGAAAAACGAACTACTGGCCCATTTGACCATAGTGGAATCGTTGCGCCTTGGGATAATAATATTAACATCAACTCCCCGTAACGCTGCGGTGACTAAGGCCACTAACAAGTATTCACTGGGTACAAAGTAAGGTGTGGTAATAACAATGCGTGTACGGGCTTGATATAAACTTTGTAATAATACTTGATGAATAACATCTTCCGGCATCCCTGGGCCCGATGGAATAACTTGAACTAATGACGATGTATGAGTCGACTCTGCCGCTGGCGGCTGCTCAGGTAAAAAGCGCTCATTGGTTTCAACTTCCCAGTCCCAGCTGCTTACGGTATTAATCACTGGTACAACAGGTCCGGTGATCCGCACCATCATATCAATCCACTCTCCCACCTCGCTGGACTGCTTAAAATATTTAGGATCAACTAAGTTCATTGAGCCGGTATAGCCCACGGTATTGTCTATGACAACAATTTTACGATGCAAACGCAGATCCATGCGCCTAAACAGCATACGCAGTGGACTAACAATCAATGCCGGCACCACTTTAATTCCTGCATCTGTCATTAACTTTGGCCATGATGATTTGAAAAACTGGCGACTGCCTGCTGCATCCAATAGTAATTTAATGGCGACATTACGCTGGCTAGCGGCAATCAATGCATTAGCCACTTCATCTGCAAGACCACCGGGATGCCAAATATAAAACTCCATATGAATACAATTTTTAGCCTTATTTATATCGCTAATTATTGAGTTTAAAATGTCATCGGTAGTATGTTTTAACACCATTTCATTGGCAGTAAGAGATGGGATCCTTAATTGGGTGTCACACAAATGACTAATAGGAATAGCATAATGACTTTGGCTTTCGGGTTTATGGGCATTATGCTCATATAATGCTTTAAACCACTCGGCATAGGGTTTATACATGGCTTTTGAACGATTTGAGCGAGTTTTACCTAAATGTAATTCACCGAATAATAAATAGGCAAATACCCCAACAAAGGGTAAAAAGTAAATAATCAATAACCAAGAAAAAGACACGCCGATACTTCGACGTTTAATAACGATACGTATTGCCACCACACCTAAAATAAGCCAATAAAGCACCACACCAACAATGGCAATAATTTGGGTCAATTGATCCATAGTTTTTACAGTATTCCTAGGTGTATTGAAAAGTTAATAGTAAGGTTGATTGTACTCTTTAAACAAGCAAGCATATAGCAAAGCTAATCATTCAGCTGTCATACATCTATCTCGAGGTAACATTGAACCTTAAAAAACTAAAATATTGGATCATGATCGGGCTATTGTTAAGTGGCGGTTTGTATTTATTTGTAGTGACGAAATTCAATGGCGAAGCCGAGGTTATGATGAGTGAACTACAACCCATGTTTGTGTCTCAATGTTTATCCCAAACAGTCAGCAAGCCCCTTGATCAACAAGGACGCTTACGTATTGCCGTTTGGAACATTTATAAACAACAAAAGAGAAACTGGCAAACTGAATTACAGCAAATCACTCAAGGCTCAGATTTGTTACTTCTGCAAGAAGCCAAACTTAATCGTCGTTTCTCAAAGTACTTAGCCGATACCCAGCACCATGTGGTAATGGCCAAAGGGTTTAACCTGCTTAACGTACCAATGGGGGTTATGAATATTTCATCTCAACCAGCTAATGAAGCCTGTGCCTATCAAACTGCAGAACCGTTAATCCGATTCGCCAAATCGACTCTTGTGGCCACCTACCCATTATCTAATGGCCAGCAATTACTGGTGGTCAATTTACATGGCGTTAATTTTGACTGGCGACTAAATAGTTACGAATCACAACTGAAAAAAGTGCTAAAAAAAGTCGCCATACATCAGGGGCCGGTTATTTTAGCAGGAGACTTAAATACCTGGCGAGAAGGTAGAATGAGTATCGTAAGGCAACTCACTCATGGCCTGAGCCTAACAGAAGCTAAATACAAAGCAGATTTTCGTAAACGGGTGTTTGGCTTACCACTTGATCATTTATTTTATCGCGGTTTAACCTTAATAAATGCAGACTCTAACGAAACCTCAGCCTCAGATCATAATCCGATCCAAACAGAGTTTATCCTGCAATAACACCCTGAGCAAAATTAAACCACTTTAAAACTAATCAATTTGGCTTCTTCAGCAAAAAAGCGATAAAAATCCTCTTGCTGATCTTGCTTGCCAACAAATGCTACCAAGGCTTTTTTGTCGGTGCCTTTTACCAGTTCTCGTATTTGAGTTAAGCGTTTTACAAAATTTGTCTTTACCGCTTCAGGCCATGCACTGGTTTGAATTTTGACAACATAGGGTCTGAGGTTTTTATTCTTATTATCCACTTTTTGCCACCAGCCAGCGGATAACTTAATCATAATATAGTCAGCTTCAACTTGTGGTTTATCCCATGCTAAGGTGCTGTAAAACACCTTGGTATCATTATTGTCAGTTTGAAAACGAAACTTTTGCTTGCCTACTGGGTTAATGATTTTTGTGAAAATCTGCCCATATTGGTTTCCCTCAACCCCTTCAAATGAAAGCGCCCTGTCACGATCGTAAGGAAAGTCAAAATACTGATCGACTATGCTTTGAAAAGAGCTGGTCAGATAATTCGCTTTACGCTTACTGCTTACAGTTTTCGCGGCCTTCGACCTTGTTAATTGATTAACATCATCAGCGGCAATCTCGGTAGTACTCACCGCTTTAACGGACTTTGCGGCGGTTAAAGTAAACCGATTAGGATAAGCTAATGGAAAGCCTTCATCACTGCTCAGCCGTGATGTTTTGCCTTGCTGCTTAATTTTACTGCTGGCTTTAGCGTAACAATGCTGCTCATGATCAACGTTTTTTGAGGTTTTAAAATAAGGTCTACGTAAGTTAACCGCTTTTTTGTAAGAGCAAGGTATAAGCGCCACAGCGCATTCATCGCAAACAAAATTAAGTGATTTTACATTGTCGAGTATATATAGCTCTTCGTTGGTGACTAATCTATCTAATTGCAAACAGCGAGCATCATCCATATTCAATCTCATTTAACTTAGCATTTTCTTTCATAATCAAGCTTATCCGTTGTTATGCTAACGTAAATTTTGGTTAATTGTTAATATAAAATACAGTTGTATGGCGCAGTGTAGTTGATTACAGTAGACAGATAGCTTTTTAGCCGTAATCCGTATTCATTAGCGACACGGATCTGCTATTCGCCTTAATCCTATTACCGAGGCAGATTATGAAACCAAGCACTTTTATGGCATGGATCACCCGTATGCCATTGTTAGAACGTTGGGCTTTGATGCATTGTTTTCAAAAAGAAAACGTATCAGAGCATTGTCATCAAGTCGCTGTGATTGCGCACTTATTGGTGGTCATTAAAAATAAACGCTTTGGCGGTAAGCTAAATCCAGAAAAAGCGGCTACCATCGCCCTTTACCATGAAGTATCAGAAACCAAGCTCCAAGATATCAACTCCAACACCAAATATCACAGTCCTGAATTTACCAAAGCCTTTAAAAAGCTTGAAGATCTGGCAGAAAAAGAATGCTTAGCCTCGTTACCTGAAGATCTGCGTGAAGAAATGGAGCCACTATTAGTTCAAACCCAAGTCGACCCAGAATACAAAGCTATCGTAAAAGCCGCAGATATTTTACAAGCCTATGTGAAAACCATGAATGAGCTACGCTTTAACAATGACGAGTTTCAACATGTAAAAATTAACTTGGATAAAAAGCTTAAGCAAATGGAACAAGATTTACCTGAAGTAAAATGTTTTATCGAAATTTTCCTCGATAGCTGCACTTCCACATTAGATAAATTGACTGAAAACGAATTAACTAACTGATGCTCACACAGTAAAGGATGATCAATGTCAGACAATGAAATACACAGTAGTGATGTCACTGAAAATGAATTAGCTGCCATCAATGACAAACAAATGAACGCTGATATTGAGTGCAGCACTAAGATAAATCCATGGCATGAACGCCGCCTAGGTGAAGATAAATTACGCCGTAATGATCACCGCAGTCCGTTTCAGCGTGACAGAGCAAGAATACTGCACTCAGCCGCCTTTCGTCGCCTACAAGCTAAAACTCAGGTACACGGCATTGGCATGAACGATTTTTTTCGCACTCGTTTAACCCATTCATTAGAAGTATCACAAATAGGCACAGGCATCGCTGCCCAGCTTAAACGTAAATTCCCTGACATTGAGCAACTATTAGATTCAATGAGCTTAATAGAGTCACTATGCTTAGCCCATGATATTGGTCATCCGCCATTTGGTCACGGCGGTGAAGTGGCCTTGAACTATATGATGCGCCATCACGGCGGATTTGAAGGCAACGGTCAAACTTTTAGAATTTTAGCCAGACTTGAACCCTACACAGAATACTGGGGCATGAATCTAACCAGGCGAACCTTACTTGGAGTGTTAAAGTATCCCGCTTTATATAGCCAGTTACATGTCGATTTAGGTCACCCAGAAATAACCAGCCACAGACAATTAAGACCTTCACAGTGGCCATCGGTAAAAGGCCTTTTTAACGATGACAAAGATATCTTCGATTGGGTGCTTTCAGGTTTGAGTGTAAATGATAGAAACCGCTTTATCAGCATTAAAAACAGCACTAATCAACACTATCCTCACCACAGAACCCAGTATAAATCTTTTGATTGCTCCATCATGGAACTGGCGGATGATATCGCTTATGCAGTCCATGATTTAGAAGATGCTATTGTCATGGGCATAGTCACGCCTTTGCAATGGCAGCAGGATGTCGCTGACAAATTAAGCCAAAGTAATGACCCATGGCTTACTCACGAATTTACCCATATCGCAGATAAATTATTTTCCCATCAACATCACTTACGTAAAGATGCCATAGGTACCTTAGTGAATGGTTTTGTCACTGCCATTAATATCGAGCAAGACGACAAATTTGATGAACCTTTATTAAAATACAATGCCAGCCTAGAGCCTGACTTTGCCATCGCACTGCATACTTTAAAACAATTTGTCTATAAGTACGTTATCCGTAAACCTGAAATGCAAATGCTCGAATACAAAGGCCAACAAATTGTCATGGAATTATTTGAAGCCTTTGAGTCTGATCCACAACGTTTGCTGCCATTAAACACTCAAGAACGTTGGTTACATGCCAAGGAGAATAACCTTAATCCAATGCGAATTATTGCAGATTATATTTCTGGAATGACCGATGAATTTGCCGGTAAGTTGCATCAGCAATTATTTGGCCCCAAGTCTTCTGGCATTTTTGAGATTAGCTTAGAAAGATAACCTTACTTACCTATCAAGATGAGACCCCTGTGTTAGTGGCTTTGATGAGCGTTAAGCATCTAAAGTCACTAACACTGTAATAAAACTTCAATTCACTTCCAGCCAAAGCACACTCAGTTAGCTTAAATTTTTATGCTATTAATTCAAAGGTAAAACACTCTTAGTGAATTAACCGCCAGCTTTGCTGACATGATAATAATCACTTAACTAAGCCTTTTTGTGTAATTAAATTACCATTCGTAGTGATTTGTGCTGTGGATCACGACATATATACCGCTAAAGGAGTAATTTTATCACGTAGACGCTAATAATTTGCCAAGGTCACAGCTATAAAAGCTGCTAAGAGTTGTTAACTAAAACGCTTTAGTTAACAATTTTTGAGGACGTAATGATGACTGTCAACAACACCGAACAACTTGAGCTACTGGTAGAGCGAGTCGCTAAAGCGCAGAAAGAATATGCCAATTTCAGCCAAGAACAAGTCGACAATATATTCAGAGCAGCAGCGCTTGCCGCCACAGATTCTCGTATTAAACTTGCTAAAATGGCAGCAACTGAAACCAACATGGGTTTATTAGAAGACAAAGTCATTAAAAATCACTTTGCATCTGAATATATATACAACAAATATAAAGACGATAAAACCTGCGGTATCATCGCTGAAGACATCACTTTTGGCACCATCACCATTGCCGAACCTGTAGGGATAATTTGCGGCATAGTGCCCACAACTAACCCTACCTCAACTGCCATTTTCAAAGCGCTGATTAGCCTTAAAACCCGTAACGGTATTATATTCTCGCCACATCCAAGAGCCAAGCAATCCACCACGACTGCAGCACGTATTGTTTTAGATGCCGCCGTTGCCGCTGGTGCACCCAAAGACATTATCGGCTGGATTGACGAACCTTCAGTGGCGCTGTCTAACCAACTTATGACACACGATAGCATCAACCTTATCCTCGCAACTGGCGGCCCCGGTATGGTTAAAGCTGCATACTCATCGGGTAAACCTGCCATTGGGGTTGGTGCGGGTAATACCCCAATCGTGATTGATGAAACCGCTGATATAAAACGCGCAGTAAGCTCAATCCTTATGTCAAAAACCTTCGATTACGGCGTCGTGTGCGCCTCAGAGCAAGCCATCATCGTGGTAGACAGTATTTATGAGCAAGTTAAACAACGCTTTGAAACTCATGGCGGTTACCTGTTATCCGATTCAGAGACCGCTGCCATGCAAGAGGTTATTCTTAAAAATGGTGGGTTAAATGCTGACATCGTTGGTCAAAGTGCCCCAACCATTGCCAACATGGCAGGAATTACTGTCCCAAGCTGGACTAAGGTATTAATTGGTGAGGTGACGGATATCAATGAAGCTGAAGCCTTTGCCCATGAAAAGTTATCACCACTTTTAGGTATGTACCGCGCCACTGATTTTAATGATGCCATGGACAAAGCTGAAGCATTAGTGACATTAGGCGGCATTGGTCATACCTCAGGGTTATACACTGACCAAGATGGCCAAGTAGAAAGAGTTAAAGCCTTTGGTTTTAGGATGAAAACTGCGCGGATATTAATAAACACTCCAGCATCACAAGGAGGTATTGGCGATTTATATAACTTTAAATTAGCGCCATCACTGACTTTGGGCTGTGGTTCATGGGGCGGTAACTCAATATCTGAAAACGTTGGCCCAAGCCATTTAATTAATAAGAAAACTGTCGCTAAAAGGGCTGAAAATATGTTGTGGCACAAACTACCCTCTTCAATTTATTTCCGCCGAGGCAGTTTACCCATTGCATTAGAAGAGCTATCAACTAAAAAACGCGCCTTAATTGTCACTGACAAGTTTCTGTTTAATAACGGCTATTGCGATGAAACCATTAAAATCTTAAAAGCTCAGGGGCTTGAAACAGAAGTATTCTATGACGTTGAAGCGGATCCTACTTTAGCCATTGTGAAACAAGGCGCTAAAGTTGCTCAAAGTTTCCAACCTGATGTCATCATAGCATTAGGTGGTGGTTCGCCTATGGATGCGGCTAAAATAATTTGGGTATTGTATGAACATCCTGACGTTGATTTTGCTGACTTAGCTTTGCGTTTTATGGATATTCGCAAACGTATTTATAAGTTCCCCAAATTAGGGGTTAAAGCGCAAATGGTGGCAATACCGACCACCTCTGGCACAGGCTCAGAAGTGACCCCGTTTGCCGTGGTAACCGATGAAGTGAGCGGCATGAAATATCCTATTGCTGATTATCAACTCACTCCTAACATGGCAATTGTCGACCCCAATTTAGTAATGGATATGCCAAAGTCATTAACCGCTTTTGGTGGCATTGACGCTGTAACTCACGCATTAGAAGCTTATGTTAGCGTGATGGCAAATGAATTTAGTGACGGTCAGGCCTTACAAGCACTGGAATTATTATGTGAGCATTTACCGGCAGCTTATGAACTGGGCGCTAAAGCCCCCATAGCCAGAGAAAAAGTCCATAACGGCGCCACTATCGCAGGTATTGCCTTTGCTAATGCTTTTTTAGGCATTTGCCACTCAATGGCCCATAAGCTCGGTGCTGAGTTTCATTTAGCCCATGGGTTAGCAAACGCATTGTTAATCAGTAATGTTATTCGCTTTAACGCCACCGATATGCCGACCAAGCAAGCTTCTTTTAGTCAGTACGACCGCCCAAAAGCCTTATGTCGTTATGCAAAGATAGCTGAAACCCTAAAGCTTGAAGGTATTGACTCAAACACCACTGATAAAGACAAGGTAGCATTGCTAATAAGTAAAATAGAACAGTTAAAAACCGCAGTCGGTATTCCGACATCTATCAAGGAAGCTGGTGTTAATGAAGCCGATTTCTTAGCCAAATTGGATGAATTAGCCGAGCACGCTTTTGATGATCAATGTACTGGCGCCAATCCGCGCTTCCCGCTTATTAGTGAGTTAAAGCAGATATTATTAGATAGCTTTTATGGTAAGCCATATCAAGATAACTAATGGCTATGTTCTAGTTGCTACTTTTCGGCACTGGCTCTGGTACAAGTCTACACAAGCTAGAGTTATAAAAGAACTGGCTTGAACAGTAGCGATTAATTAACCGCTGATACAATATTGATTATCATCAAATGTATCAGCGGTATTTTTATTTAATAATTTACTGTTTACCTTTGCTTTATTAGTGTCAGTGAGCCATCCAGATGCACATCACGTTGTGGATATGCCACCACAATATTGTTTTGCTCTAATAATTCATCCAGTGCAAAACGAATATTACTTCGCGTCACCCTTAACCCCCCTTCTACAGTGGAGTTAATCCAAAAGTTAACTTCAAATATTAGCGCGTTGTCACCAAAGTCTTCAAAACTCACCACAGGTTTAGGCTCAATTAATACCTCTTTTTGTGCGATAGTTGCTTCATATAGCAAATCTGCGACAACTCTTGCCTTAGTCCCATAAGCTACGCCAACCCGCACATTTGACCTGACTAAATTATCAACTAGTGTCCAATTCACCACAGTGTTTTCTAATAATGTGCTATTGGGGATCAACAAGTGAACGCCATCAACCCGTCTTATACGAGTCGAACGATTATTAATGGCTTCGACTATGCCTTTAGCACCTTCAACTTCAAGAAAATCACCAATTTTAATGGGGCGTTCCCACATTAATATCCAACCACTAATGAAGTTGTTAATAATGTTTTGCGCGCCAAAACCAAAACCGATTGCAATGGCACCGGACAAAAATGCAAATGCGGTAATGGGCACATTAATTAAATCAAGCGAAGTAATTAATAATATTGCAATGGCGATGACATACAATATACGTTGCAACAGATGGATAATATTAGGGTCAGTCTTTTTAGACGTTAACCGCTTAGTGATCAGTTTTACTAGCAATTTAGTGATGAACAAACCGACAATTATGATCACCGGAATGATCAATAACCCACCTAAGGTAATTGGCTGTTGTGCAACAGTAAACACTGTCAAATTTAGCCATTGTTCAACTTGTACGAAATCCATTATTGCACCTCGTCGTTATTACTAAACCTGAATTCATATTTAGATTCAAGATCCTAAATATACCGCTGACGGATCCACTAAAAACCGTGTACCTAAAGCTTCACGACCAAATAGCATTAAATAACTCATGTCTGAGCGATCGGTAAGGGTAATTTCAATCGACCACTTTTGTTGCCCAAGAACTACTGGCGTTTTAATCACATAACGTTGCTCCGAGGTGCCATTAGATGACTTAATTTTACGGATATCACTAATAGGAGCATGGCAGCTTTTTACCGTATCAACATTATGTGAATCTGGGTGAATATCAAACGAGACACAATGCTCGCCATCTATCAGCACCTTTTTAATATTATCTACATGTAAAGACGAAGTTTTAGCCCCTGTATCCACACGTACTTGTAACTCGGTGATACCCAATTTAGGCAGCGCGATATACTCTAAGTTGCCAATAATCGTTTTATTTTTCATATCGAAACTCATTAATTTACAGAATCTGGTAATAGTTGTTCTTGAACATTTTCAATGTGTTCAGCAATTTTTTCATCATTTTCGCTAAAGTAAGCAATATGAAACATGGCTTCACCTTCTTGCACTAGCGGTATGTTTTGTTTACCGATTAATATGCCAGAGCGTGATGCGATCACCGAGTCAATCACTTCGCCATAGGGGCTACCAATTTCAGCCAAAACTTGCCCTTTAGTAATTTGTTCACCCAAATTAGCAATGTTATGCACAATCCCACTGGCATTGGCACGTACCCACTGACTGCCGTTGGCGATAAATGGGGCGCGCTTTTTCTTTGCTTTTGATGATGATTTTCTTATCATGCCTAAGTGCTGCAACACATTTAAAATGCCTTTCATGCCTGCACGTATTGAAAACTCATCAAATCTTAGCGCTTCACCTGCTTCATACAAGAGGATTTTGGTTTCATTCTTAACAGCTGACTCCCTTAAAGAACCATCCACTAGGTTTGAATTTAAAATAACCGGCACGCCAAACACTTCGGCAAGTAGTTTGGTTTCCTCATCGTCCATATCCGCTCTAATTTGCGGGAAATTAGAGCGGTGTATCGCGCCAGTATGTAAATCGATGCCGTAATCACAATGTCTAACGATTTCATTAAGAAATATATGTGCTACCCGCCCAGCTAATGAACCTTTCGCAGAGCCAGGAAAACAGCGATTTAAATCCCGTCTATCTGGCATGTAGCGGCTTTGATTCACAACCCCATACACATTGACCATAGGTACAGCTATGAGGGTTCCTGAAGTAATCTTCAGTTTATTTTGTTTAATTAGCCTTCGTATAATTTCAATACCATTTAATTCATCACCATGTACCGCCGCGCTGATAAATATTGTCGGCCCCGGCTTTTTGGCACGGATGATATGTACCGGTAAAGAAACATCAGCATCGGTATATAATTTTGCTACCGGCAGCTCAATTTTACGTTGCTCACCAGGTAAAATATCAAAATCGCCAATGGTTAGCTTATCCATAATGACGTCCTATTTAACCTTTACCGCGAGTTTTGTTGTTATGGGGTTTAGCATTTTTTTCAATAAACTCAAACACCATAGCGGCAACATCTTTACCTGTGGCTTTTTCAATACCTTCAAGACCTGGCGATGAATTAACCTCCATAACCATAGGGCCATTTTGTGAGCGCAGTAAATCAACGCCGCATAAGTTTAGCCCCATAATTTTGGCTGCATTAACTGCTGTTTCACGCTCTTCTTTAGATAATTTAACCACTACAGCAGAGCCACCGCGGTGCAAGTTGGAACGAAACTCACCTTCTGCCCCTTGGCGCTTCATTGCCGCAACAACCTTACCGCCAACCACTAAACAGCGAATATCGGCACCACCAGCTTCTTTAACAAATTCTTGTACCAAAATGTTGGCTTTTAACCCCATAAAGGCTTCGATAATGGCTTCAGCAGCTTTAGCGGTATCAGCAAGAACCACCCCGATACCTTGGGTGCCTTCTAGTAGCTTAATCACAACAGGCGCACCACCAACGTTTTTAATTAAATCTTTAATGTTGTCAGGCTTATTAGCAAAACCGGTACGTGGCAGCCCAATGCCTTTACGTGACAATAATTGCAATGAACGTAATTTATCGCGAGAGCGACTAATGGCGACAGATTCGTTAATATTAAAGGTGCCCATCATTTCAAATTGCCTGGCCACAGCTGTACCGTAAAATGTCACTGATGCACCAATACGCGGGATCACAGCATCATACATAGGAAGCTCTTTACCATCGTAGCGCAAGGTTGGTTTGCTGCTGGTAATATCCATGTAGCAATGTAATGTATCAATAATATCCACTGTGTGGCCCATAGCTTCACCGGCCTCTTTTAAGCGGCGAGTTGAATATAAATTTGGGTTTCTTGATAGAATGGCAATTCTCATAATATGTCCTGAACATGTTTCTTTTATTGCACAAAGGTGCTGTAATTCGCTGAGTGTAAGAGTATCTCTCTCATAAATATAACGTTATATTTTGATGTGTTTAATTAAAAAATTTAATCAAAGCTTTTAAAGGATTTTGATGAAAGTAGAATTATTAAAAACATTTTTAGAAGTAAGCCATACGCTACATTTTAGAGTCGCTGCCGAAAATTTGTTTATCACTCAATCTGCTGTCAGTGCCAGAATCAAGCTTTTAGAAGAGGACTTGGGGGTGTTACTGTTTGATCGCAGTAAGAAACACCTCAAATTAACCCCTGAGGGTAACCGCTTAATTAAGCATGCCAATGAGCTGTTATTGATGTGGCAAAAAGCCAAGCAAGATGTGGGGATTGCTGAGGGTGATAACCACCAACTGGCCATAGGTTCTATCATGTCTATATGGGATATCGTCCTACAAGGCTGGCTCACCAAAATTCACCTCAATATCGAAGGGATGAGTTTATTAACCAGTACCCTATCGCCCGTTGAATTAAGAAAAAGCCTGTTAAGTCGCGTTATTGATGTGGCCTTTTTATTCGAGCCGCCTTATGTAGAAGATCTTGTCATCACTAAGGTTGCGACTGTGCCGTTATACCTAGTGAGCACAGAATCAAATCGTGCCAAACAAAAGTCGACATTAGCAAACTACATTATGGTGGACTATGGTGAGTCGATTAACAGCCAATACCGCCGCAGTTTTCAAGACTCACCGCCAGCAAAACACTCGATGAACCAACCAAGGATTGCACTTAATTTTTTATTGGATGTCGGTGGCTGCGCCTACCTGCCAAGACAAATGGCGTTTGAATATATTGAAAGCAATAGACTTTTTATTGTCGAAGATGCGCCGGTTTTTTCTCGAGAAATTTATGCAGTGTATTTAGAAAAAGGCCATAAAGTCGATATTATTGAACAAACGCTACAGCTAATTCCCTACCTTAAAACTTGATTTTAAATCAGTGAAACAGCAAGGCAAAATTAACAGCTGGCGTAATTTTAGTCTGCTACTCACAAAGCCCAACAAGGATAACCATGGACAGAAGAGCGTTTTTAACAGCTTTGGTAAAAGGCAGTGCCGTGGTTGGCGCTGGTGTGACAATTGCAGGTACAGTGACTTGGTTTAGCATCACCCCAGCACCTCGGCCATTGACTATAGATAATATATTATCTCAAATAGCGCAATTGCTTGCTGCAGCCGTCATTGGCAACAACCCAGAGCAAGCAGCAAAGGCTACTTTAAGCACGACATCAGCAGGTTGGGATTTAAACCAAATTTTTACTCATTGCGCCCAAAGTGTTGAGTATTCAATGACAGGTTATCCCCAGCAAAAAGCAGAGATTTTTAAACACACTATTGGGGCTAGCGCATTTGCTTTATTCAGTGCTAAAGGCAAGATGACTCATAACCTTGCAGAAGTCATACCCGGTGCACCTTTAATTTCAAAGCAGGCTGATTATTTGCTAGCCCTCAAAAGGTTGCAACAATCGCTCGTAGATTTTCAGCAATATAACGGTCATTTACAGCCCCACTTTGCTTATGGCAAGCTCAGTAAACAAGACTACGCCCTTGCCCATGTAATGCACTTTAATAATCATATGCAGCAAATACAGCTGCGCACGTTAAGCTGAAACTATATAAGGTCAATAACAGCCATTATATTGGCCTAGTGTCAGCAATTTGGTTTAACGAGACCTAGTGTTAGTTCACCAATAAGCGCATCTGGTTGATCGACTCCAATATATACACTATCAATACCTTTAATAGGCTCAACTAAGGTTAGTTTGACATTGGGAGCGCCAGAAAAGTTAAAGCGTTTTATCGTTTCAGCACGTCGAATGGCTAATTTGTTGGGTTCGACAGTTTTAATATTACTTAAATCAATGCTAAAGCTATTAAACACTCCGTAGCGAATATGTAATTTATTCTGAATTATGACGCTTGCTCCTGAGCCTGAATTTAAATCTGCGAGGCCAAGCTCAGCTTGAGTGTTTGGGTTGTAATTATCAGTGACTAATGAGGCTGCACAAGTCTCTATTGTGATCGGTCTGCGTGACATAGCACGGTATTCAGCAATAAAGAATACTAAACTCACCAAGGTTAATGCCGTTACCACATTAGCGCTGAACGCTGAAAACATAAAATGAACCAGTAAATGCATCAGCGGTATTTCAAACATTATCATCATTATAAATCCTAGCGCGTTAGACTGATTACCGTCTTTATGATGATAACTAAATTGTGAATCACCGTGATATGTTGACGGTTTGATTAAATGGCCACACAAAAAGAAGCTCCAAACTCTGGCTTCAAAAATCATGATATCGGTTACCAAGTTATTACCAAATAAAGCACTAATTGGCTGCTTAATTGCAATATCAGGATCAACTCCTGATTTAAGCGCCGTTTTTATGGCAAATATCACGCAGGTAATTGAAAATACCTCAATTAATACAAATACCGTCAGTAACAGGTAACGGATCTGAGTTAAATAAGGCCATAATATTTGTTGCTCTGAGGGAATAATATAACTGCCAAGCACTATTAAAATAGCAAAATAACCGAGTGCCTTAACGAGTGCTAACTTGGTAGATTTGATACACAAAAAGCAAATTATGGGTAAAATGATAGCAGCGTCAATGAGTAACAACCAATCGAATTTTGCTGCGCCATAATCATTAATCCACATATCGTTTTGATAAAATAAAAACCAGGCAAACGATAGAACTAGCAGACTAATAAAAGGGATTTTGGAAGCTAATGGCCATGTTCGCATTCGATCACTCCTTAATTAACACTGTTTTCTTAGCAAATAAAAACCTATCAGTGGCCATCTTCTGACCATCGACGATATGATCTTGGGTAAAGCTGGTGACAATTTCAAAATCATATTGGCAGAGCAAAGACGCTATAAATTCAGGTTGATAAAAATACATATGTAGCTTGTCACCTTCAGCAGACTCTTGCACACATGATTGACTGTAATCATCTTGCATAAAGCCAATATAGATCAACGCTTGTGGTGTGGATACCTTAGCTAAAGATTCAATAAAAGGCGCTATATCAGTTTTTGCAAGATACGGCAGACAAAATGAGCACAGCAGTACATTAAATCTATTATTTGTTGCCGCAATCTGGCGAATATCGTTAACCTCAAATGTCGCTGCGGGGTTTTGCTGCTTGGCAATCGTTATCATCGCCGTAGATAAATCTATTCCACTGATATTTATCGGGACATTTCGTTGCTGAGCTAATGCTTGTTGCAAATACAAACTGGCGTTACCTGGTCCGCAACCGATATCGTATACAGAAATACCCGTTTCTGTTTTAAATGCCGATTTAGAACTAGATTCAATGTTGAATTGAGTGTCTATTAACGCAGCAAAACGATTAAGACTATCAGCATATAAGGCACAATCCATGTATTTTTGCTGATATTTATCAGCTGCTTTGTCAAATACGTTTACCGTTTGCTGGTACTTGTCCATTTAAAGAAGTGTCCATTTTTATAATGTTAATTCACCAGTATTAATTTATACACTATAAAATTGATGATCGGACTTATTTTAAAAACAAAAAAACCACTCGAAAGTGGCTTTTATTAATCGTTAGTTAAACGCTCGGGTTATAAAGCGCCGATGGCATCTTTACAGAGCTGGGTAATACGACCCCAATCTTCTTGTTCCATTGCATCAGTAGGCGCTATCCAGCTACCACCAATACAATCAACATTAGCTAATGCTAAGTAATTTTTATAACTTGTCGGCGTAATACCGCCTGTTGGACAAAAACGAATATTCGCCAATGGACCCGAGAAGGCTTTCAGTGCATTAACGCCGCCAGAAGCTTCTGCAGGGAAGAATTTAAAATGGGTGTAACCCAACTCCATCCCCGCCATGACTTCTGAGATGCTCGCAACACCTGGAATTAACGGCACATTACCACGCTTAGCTGCTTTTAACAGGTCAACGGTAGCACCTGGCGTAATAATAAATTGTGAACCCGCATCTACAGCTTGCTGCAGTTGCAATTCATTTAAAATAGTACCTGCCCCCACTAACGCATCTGGGACTTCTTTAGCAATTAATGCAATGGCTTCTAAAGCACATTCTGTGCGTAAAGTGACTTCTAAAACACTGATGCCGCCCGCTACTAATGCTTTAGCTAACGGTACTGCATGCTCAATTTTATTGATAACCATTACAGGAACAATCGGGCTGCGTTTAAAAATATCTTGTGGCTGTAACGTCCAGTTATTCTCAAGCATTCGAGTATCTTCCTTTTAATTAATAAATTTCGTCAATGGCACTGGTACTACGAGCGCCTGTTTCTGGGCTGCTTAAACTATTTCGTAAAGCACCGAATAATTCACGGCCCATGCCATAACTTGAGTGATGTAGATCTACTTTCCCAGCTACACGTGCAGTTAAAGTGGCTTCATCCACCAGTAAACTTAGCTCGCCGGTATCAGCATTGACACGGATCATGTCGCCATCTTCAACCTTAGCGATAAGGCCACCATCTAATGCTTCTGGCGTTAAGTGAATCGCTGCAGGCACTTTGCCTGACGCGCCAGACATACGGCCATCTGTAACAAGCGCCACTTTGAAGCCCTTATCTTGTAAGGTACCTAAATATGGCGTGAGTTTATGTAACTCTGGCATACCGTTAGCTTTCGGGCCTTGGCCTTTTACCACCACAACACAATCTCGGTCTAAACCACCTGCTTGGAAAATTGCATCAAGCTTGTTTTGGTCGTCAATCACAACCGCTGGACCTTCAACAATTCTGTTAGCTGCTGGTACAGCAGAGACTTTGATCACTGAACGACCAAGGTTACCTTTAAGTAATTTTAGACCGCCGTTATTTTGAAAAGGTGTGTCGATGTGAGTTAACACTTCTTTGTCTAAACTTTCTGTTGGCCCATTAACCCAAGTTAACTTGCCATCAAGAATGCGCGGCTCTTGGGTATATTTACGTAAACCAAAGCCCGCTACAGTGTTGACATCCTCATGGATAAGCCCTGCATCTAGCAATTCTTTGACTAAAAATGCCATACCGCCTGCGGCGTGGAAATGGTTAATATCAGCATGACCGTTTGGATAAACCTTTGCCAATAATGGTACGCAATCAGATAAATCTGAAAAGTCATCCCAGTTTACAATGATGCCAGCGGCGCGCGCTGCAGCAACAATGTGCATAGTCAGGTTGGTAGAACCACCTGTTGCAAGGATACCGACGATGCCATTAACCACTGATTTTTCGTTAACAATCTCACCGATTGGGGTGTATTGGGTACCCATTTCAGTTAAACGACACACTTGTTTAGCTGCCATTGCGGTTAGTTCATCACGTAGTGGATCATCAGGATTCACAAACGAAGAACCAGGAAGCTGTAGCCCCATCATTTCAAGCATTAACTGATTAGAGTTAGCAGTACCGTAGAAAGTACAAGTACCCGCACTGTGATAAGAGCTTGATTCAGCTTCTAACAATGCAGCTCTATCAACTTTACCTTGTGCAAATTGTTGACGTACACGGGCTTTTTCTTTGTTTGGAATACCAGATTTCATTGGGCCTGCTGGCACAAACATCATTGGTAAATGACCAAAACTTAACGCGCCAATCAATAAACCCGGAACAATCTTGTCGCAAATACCTAATAATAAGGCGCCGTCAAACATGTTGTGAGATAAACCAACCGCCGTTGACATTGCAATCACTTCACGACTCAGTAAGCTTAGCTCCATGCCAGGTTGGCCTTGGGTAACACCGTCACACATTGCCGGAACGCCCGCAGCAACTTGAGCAACACTACCGACTTCTTGGCAGGCTTTTTTAATGAAATTTGGGTAATCTTCATATGGCTGATGAGCAGATAACATGTCGTTAAATGCCGTCACAATACCGATATTCGCTTTGGTTAATTGACGTAAAGAGTCTTTATCATCTGGCTTACAAGCCGCAAAACCGTGGGCTAAGTTACCACAGCTTAATGCACTACGATGTACGCCTTTGGCGCGAGCATCGTTTAATGCTTCGAGATATTTTTTACGTGAATCTTGGCTACGAGCGATAATTCGATCGGTAACAGCTTGAACTACTGAGTGCATGGTTAACTCCTTTACGCGCTATAAAACACATCAACGGGCGTTTTACGCTGCGCTAATACGGCTCTAATTGGCATTGCATTCACATCGTCGCTTTCCAAAGCTTGGCGATATACGGATAGTTTTGACTCACCTACTAAATGCAGATAAATCTGGCGACTGTTTAAAATGGCACCTTTAGATAAGGTAATACGTGCATGTGGAGCAGTCGTTGGATTAACGGCTGCGCAAAGTAAATCAGTCGTAAAAGCGTTTTCTAATTCTTTACTGCAAGGGAACCACGAACAAGTGTGGCCATCTGTACCCATGCCTAATACCACAACATCAAATGGTTTAGGGAAGTTAGCCAGAGACTCAATCGTCATGTCACAGCCCTTTTCAGGGCTATCAAACATATTCTTTAAACCACGGAATTTGGCACTTGCTGCGCGATTTTGTAATAAATGTGCTCTTACTAAGCGCTCGTTAGAATCTGCAGCTTCTGCATCTACCCAACGTTCATCGGCAAGTGTGATATAAACATCACTCCAGTCGATCGCTTTATTGCTTAGTAATTGAAATAATTTAAGCGGTGTCGAGCCACCTGAAACAACAAGACTTGCTTTACCACGGCTATCAACCGCATCCTGCAACTGACTGGCAATTTTGTCAGCTAATTTGGCTTCGAGATCCGCTGGGGTTGCAAATGCTTTAAATACAGATTCTTTAATCATAATATTTCCTTACTCGTCCCAAGAACGACCATCTTTAGTGATTAAAGCAACTGAAGCCACAGGGCCCCATGTACCTGCTGGATATGGCTTAGGCTTCTCGCCGCCATTTTCCCAAGAATTGATGATGCCATCGACCCAAGTCCAGGCTTGCTCAACTTCATCACGGCGCACGAACAATGCTTGATTACCTAACATGGCTTCAAGTAATAAACGTTCGTAAGCGTCGGCAATGCGTTCGTTTTTAAAGGTATCGGTGAAACTTAAATCAAGTTTGGTGGTTTGGATGCGTTGCTTTTCTTCCAGACCTGGGACTTTATTCATCATTTGAATTTCAACACCTTCATGGGGTTGCAAACGAATAGTCAACTTGTTTGGTGGTAAGTTACGCATGGTGTCACGATATAAATTATGCGGCGGGTTTTTGAAGTAAACCACAATCTCACTGCTCTTAAACGGCATACGTTTGCCACTACGTAAGTAGAACGGCACGCCAGCCCAGCGCCAATTATCAATATCAACGCGAAGCGCTACAAAGGTTTCAGTGTTAGATTTAACATTGGCGCCCTCTTCTTCTAAATAACCAGGAACAGGTGAGCCTTTTAAATAACCACTAGAATATTGACCACGAACCGTGTTTTCAAACACGTTGTTTGGGGTAATTGGACGCAATGACTTAAGTACTTTTACTTTTTCATCACGAATGCTATCAGCATCTAAATTTACTGGCGGGTCCATTGCCACAAGCGTCAGCACTTGCAGTAAATGGTTTTGGATCATGTCACGCATTTGACCTGCAGTATCAAAGTATCCCCAACGACCTTCAATACCGACTTCTTCAGCTACGGTGATTTGTACATGATCAATCGTGCGGTTATCCCACTTAGAAGCAAACAATGAATTCGCAAAGCGCAGGGCAATGAGATTTTGAACGGTTTCTTTACCTAAATAGTGGTCAATTCGGTAAACTTGATTTTCATTGAAGAATTCAGAAACTTTGTCATTAATGACTTTTGATGACGCAAGGCAAGTGCCAATTGGCTTTTCAAGCACGATACGGGTGTCGGAATGAATAAGGTTTTGCTCATTAAGACAACGACAGATTTCACCAAAGATTGACGGAGGCGTGGCGAAATAGCTGACCATTACACGCTTAGTTGGCTCTAAAAGACCATGGAAAGCTTTGTAGCCTTCAGAATCGGTAAAATTAGTACCGATATAATGACAACGAGCAATAAAGCGAGCGAGGGTCTCTTCACATAACTCGTCCTTTACAAAAGTGTTTAATGCTTTATTGACAAGTTCAATGAACTCTTCTTGAGTAAAGGCATCTTTAGCGACACCAATAACTTTGGTGTCTTTATCTAATAGATTCGCTTTATCAAGCTGATAGAGAGAAGGTAACAACTTACGGCGTGCTAAATCGCCTTTGGTGCCAAAAAGTACAAAGTCGCAAGCCTTGGCGCCTATTGATGAGTTACTCATTGCTTAAAATACTCCTTTATTATGCGTGTTCACAGGCAAACCATTTTTAGTTGCCAGTGAATAAAAGCACACTTTTGTTGTAATATAACAACAGAATTAAATTTGTGCATTATAATTTTACAATTATTGATATTGGTTACATCTAGCCTTTTTCACATAAAACCTGATAGTATTTTAGTTGTTAAATTACTTTACTATCATAGATTAGTTACAAAAAATAAAACAAAACGGCTTATAATCGTTTTTAGAGGTATGAAAATTACTTCATTTCCTCCTAAATTGTAATTTATGATATAAAATTACATCATCCATTTTAGCGGACAATTACTTATGAATACCCTTGAGAAGGTGCAAAAAAGCCTTACACAATTTAGTAAGTCAGAGCGAAAAGTTGCAGAGGTCATTCTCTCTTCTCCGCAAACGGCGATTCACTCTAGTATTGCAACGCTTGCCAAAATGGCTGACGTCAGCGAACCCACTGTGAACCGTTTTTGTCGCAGACTTGATACTAAGGGCTTCCCTGATTTTAAGTTACATTTGGCCCAAAGTCTTGCTAACGGTACACCTTATGTAAGCCGCCATGTTGAAGAAGATGATTCTCCTGAATCCTATACAACAAAAATCTTCGAATCTTCAATGGCATCCCTTGATACTGCCCGTCAAAGCCTTGATGTGGTTGCAGTCAATAAAGCCGTAGATATTTTAACGCAAGCTAAAACAATATCGTTTTTTGGCCTGGGAGCATCCTCATCAGTTGCTCACGATGCGCAGAATAAGTTCTTCCGTTTTAACGTACCGGTCATTTGTTTTGATGATGTATTAATGCAACGTATGAGCTGTATTGGCTGCGATGAAGGTGATGTTGTGGTGCTTATATCCCACACTGGCCGTACTAAATCATTAATCGAAATAGCCCGAATTGCCCGTGAAAATGGCGCTGCGGTGATTGGGATTACTGCTCGTAACTCGCCACTGTCTCACGAATGTACGTTGCCGGTGACCATGGAAGTGCCAGAAGATACTGACATGTATTTACCTATGGCTTCACGTTTAGCACAGCTGGTTACTATTGATGTGTTAGCCACAGGCTTTACCTTGAGAAGAGGCCCGCGTTTTCGCGATAATCTAAAACGTGTTAAAGAAGTATTGAAAGAATCTCGGATAAATAAAGATCTTACCATCTAATTATTACTAAATAATTACCTGTCCGAAAGGCCGAACAATATTACCTGTTCGGCCTTTTTTATTGAATTTATACGACTCAGTCACAGATATATATCTCAAAAACGATCTTTTTGTTCGTAACTTTCCTACATAATTCGAAAATCTCTGTTAATATAAGTTCATAATATTTAGTACCGAATTCTTTTTCTTTTAAATTAACGGAGTATCCTATGTTCCGCAGAACTAAAATCGTTACGACACTTGGACCTGCAACCGACCGCGATGATAACCTACGTAAAATCATTGCCGCTGGTGCAAATGTTGTACGTCTTAACTTCTCACACGGCTCACCAGAAGATCATCTTAAACGTGCTACTGACGCTCGCAATATTGCAAAAGAGTTAGGTGTTCACGTAGCTGTATTAGGTGATTTGCAAGGCCCCAAAATTCGTGTATCTACCTTTAAAGATAACAAAAAAATTCAGTTGAATTTAGGTGATACTTTCATTTTAGATGCAGATCTTGCTAAAGGTGAAGGTGACGAGAAACAAGTTGGTATCGATTATAAAGAATTGCCAAATGACGTTGTCATAGGTGACATTCTTATGCTTGATGACGGCCGTGTTCAGCTTAAAGTTGAATCTGTAGAAGGTCGTAAAGTTTTCACTAGTGTTACTGTTGCGGGTCCTTTATCTAATAATAAAGGCATCAACAAAAAAGGCGGCGGATTAACAGCCCCTGCACTAACTGAAAAAGACAAAGCAGATATTTTAACGGCTGCGCAAATTCAGGTTGATTACTTAGCCGTTTCTTTCCCACGTACTGGCGCTGATTTAAATTTAGCACGTAAGCTTGCTGAAGATGCGGGCAGTTTTGCACTTATTGTATCAAAAGTAGAACGTGCAGAAGCTGTTGGTACTGATGAAGCGATGGACGATGTCATTAAAGCATCTGACGCGGTAATGGTTGCACGTGGTGACTTAGGTGTTGAAATTGGCGATGCTGCATTGGTTGCAGTACAAAAGAAACTTATCCGTCGTTCACGTCAATTGAACAAAGTTGTGATTACTGCAACTCAAATGATGGAATCAATGATTTCAAGCCCTATGCCAACTCGTGCTGAAGTTATGGACGTAGCGAACGCCGTACTAGATGGCACTGACGCTGTGATGCTTTCAGCTGAAACTGCTGCCGGTGACTTCCCTGAAGAAACTGTGTTAGCAATGAGCAATGTTTGTGCTGGTGCAGAACAGCATCCATCTGTGATGTCTTCTAAGCATAGAATGAACGAAACATTCGATACTATTGAAGAAACCATTGCCCTTTCAACTATGTATGCTGCAAACCATTTAAAAGGTGTTAAAGCTATCATCAGCTTGACTGAATCAGGCGAAACCACCAAGTTAATGTCGCGCATCAGCTCTGCATTACCAATTTTCGCACTGTCTCGTCATCAAAAGACCTTAGCAAAATTAGCTTTATTCCGTGGCGTTATGCCAGTTCAGTTTGATTCTACAGCTTTCCCAGCTGATGCATTAGCATCAGAAGCGTTAAAAGCGGTTGCAGGTGCTGGTTACCTTAAATCAGGTGACATGGTATTAATGACTAAAGGCGATGCAATGGAAACTGTTGGTGGCACTAACACTTGTAAAGTACTTGTTGTTGCTTAATATGAGTTAATTGCTTCAAATAGCTAATAAAAAACCACCTGATTAGGTGGTTTTTTTATGTGCTAAATATGTGTGTTTTGATTTAGAAAATTGTGTGTCGTCATTATTTCAGGCTAACAGTACCCAAGGCATAAACATTACTTGTTTAACATTCAAACCTCAGGTAACGCTAGACCGTTACAGTCAAACGTCAGTTAACTTTCGATTATAGGCTTTCAAAATCATTGACATGAATCGCAGCTAAGCGCTTTTCATTGGCATCAAGTAGCTGCTCAAGCTCTGCTTGATTAATCACGTCATTGGCTAAAGCTTGGTTAAACAAGTCAACCATTGGCTGTTTCGCATCAAGAGTCCCCGCTTTTTGGGCTTTCTTAAGGCGAGAGTACAAACCTTTACAAGCATATTTAGCTGTAAATGCTTGCTCAACTTCAGCAATGCCGCTGCTATCTCCGTCAAAATCAGCACATAAGAAAGTTAACCTATCTCTTGCTGGCGAAGGTTGCATGAAACCATCTGCTAAGGTCGTTGCTTGTTTGTCAGTTGGCGCATTAAAGTGATTACCTAATGGAAATATGATCACTCTAAGCAATACGCTAACAAACTTATTTGGGAAGTTACGAATAGCCTCTTCCAATGCTTTAGCGGCAAGATGTAATCTTTCAGTCATGACATAATGCACTGCCGGTAAATCATCTTGTTGACGGCCATTATCTTCAAACAGCTTTAAGGTTGCTGATGCTAGGTATAATTGACTTAGCACATCGCCCATACGCGCTGAGATCATCTCTTTACGTTTTAAATCACCGCCCATGACCAACATAGCTAAATCAGTCATTATCGCTAAAGCTGCCGAGATACGGCTCATATCACGATAATATTGCTGAGTGGTACCACTAACTGGCGATGAATTGGTTTTACTGGCTGTTAATGCATTAAAGAAAGCCATGACGCCATTTCGAATAGCATAAGTCATATGGCCCATTAATAATGAATCGAAACGGTTAATGGCTGCTTTTTTATCTTCCATCGCCGCAGTTTCCATTTCAGCCAATACATAAGGATGACAGCGTGTTGCCCCTTGACCAAAAATCATCAGCGAACGGGTCAAAATATTCGCCCCTTCAACAGTGATAGAAATAGGACTGGCCATATAAGCATGACCGAGATAGTTTTTCGACCCTAACTGAATACCTTTACCAGACTGAATATCCATCGCATCTTCTACCACATCTCGACCTAATTCAGTCATGTGATATTTAGCAATCGCGGTAACCACCGATGGTTTCACTTTTAAATCAATACCGGTGGTGGTTAAACATCTGGCCGCTTCTAATTGATAAGTGTTAGCGATAATACGCGCTAGCGCTTCTTGTACACCTTCAAATTTACCAATTGGCATACCGAACTGCTGTCTTACATAACTATAAGCTGTTGTGGTTTTAGTGGCCATATGACCCGATGCAGTTGCCAATGCTGGCAATGAAATACCACGGCCGGCAGATAAACACTCAACCAGCATTCTCCAGCCTTTACCCGCAAACTGAGGGCCGCCAATAATCCAATCCAGTGGAATGAATACATCTTCACCACTTGTGGTGCCGTTCATAAAGGCCATCATCAATGGATTATGACGACGACCAATTTCAACACCGGGATGATCGGTTGGAATTAACGCACAGGTAATACCAAGATTAACCGTATCACCTAATAAGCCCTCAGGGTCACGCATTTGAAATGCAAGACCAAGCACTGTAGCTACAGGTGCCAAGGTAATGTAACGTTTATCCCAAGTAAGACTTAAACCTAATACTTCTTCACCATTAAATTCGCGGCGACACACAATACCAGTATCAGGTATTGCACCAGCGTCTGATCCCGCTTCAGGACCCGTTAAGGCAAAACAAGGTAATTCGTCACCATTTGCTAAGGCAGGTAACCAACGCTGTTTTTGCTCTTCAGTACCATAATGAGTTAATAACTCACCAGGGCCTAAAGAGTTAGGAACCATAACCGTAACGGCTGCACTAATGCTGCGAGAGGCAATTTTACTGACAATGGTTGAGTTGGCGTAGGCAGAAAACTCTCGACCACCAAATTTAGTGGGAATAATTAATGCAAAAAAACCTTCTTTTTTGAAGTAATCCCATAACTCAGGTGGTAAGTCTTTGCGGTTGTGAACAATGTCATAATCATCAATCATACTCAGCGCTGTTTGCACTTGGTTATTGATAAAGTCTTGCTCAGCTGCTGTTAATTGGGGTTTACCGTAATTGTGAAGCGTGTTCCAGTTTGGATTTCCGCCAAACAATTCACCTTCCCACCACACATCACCCGCTTCCATCGCCTCTTTTTCAGTACTAGATAATGGCGGAAGTACTTTCTTAAAAAACGAAAAAACCGGACGCGTGATAAATCGCATCCTTAAATTACGCACACCAAATAACACAGCAAGTGCTATTAAAACCAGTATAACGACAGTCATGTTAATCCCTTATTACTTAGCTAAAATTGGCACTGAAACACCAGCGGCCATATATGGAATCACCTTACGAATGATTGCTTCAGTATCATTATGTTCACCATAATCAGCTTCTGCAATTTCGTTAAGTGCATCAGCTGAAGCCATGGTGAATACTATGGTCCCTAAGGTAAAGTGTAGTCGCCAAAACATTTCTGCAGGCGGAATATGCGGCGCACTTTCTGATACCGCTTTAACGAAAACTTTTAAATAATCACCATAATGCGTGGTGATAAACCACCTTAAATGGCCCTGACTTTCGATATAACCACGACCTAACAATTGCAGAAATATCGTTGTTCCACCCTGCCTTACTTGGTTTAATTCCAATAATGGATTAATTAGAGATGAAAATATCTCATTCAAATTAGCTAGTTGTGGATTTTTAAATAATCTATCTATTTCAGCAGCTGCACTTGGCATGAACACATCTAAATAGCGTGCTAATACGGCTCTAATCAGCTCTTTCTTTGAACCAAAATGATAATTAACTGAAGCTAAATTAACTTCGGCTTTGCTAGTAATTAGACGTAAAGATGTTTCTGAAAAGCCCCTCTCAGCGAAAAGTTTTTCAGCAGCATCTAATATTCTTGTTTTTGTATCTGTTTTGCCTGCCATTCCATGACCCAAATCAATTAAAACACTCGTTTAAATTAAACATTGAGCGCACAGTTGTCAATCTAATTTCTTGTAGCTATTACATCTCAACACAGTAACAGCAACCCTTTGCGCACCAAGTTGCAACTAAAATGCAATATTTAAGTTAATTATGTAAACTGTCGTCGAAAATAAAAATAAGGAAACCTGTAAGATGAAGTTAACTTTTAAACAACCGTCTACTATCGCTGTTGTTATTTCAATGGCGCTTGGCCTTTCAGCCTGCCAACAAATGGATGAAGAGATTAATTTAACCACCACAAATCCTCTGCCACCAGCTAGCCAATCAACTGAAAAAACAACCAAAATTGATAGCGCTTCAGCAATCGCATTTATTAATGATGCTGAAGCACAGTTGGCCAAACTCTCTGTAGAAGGCGCACGCACCGAATGGGTTTATAGCAATTTTATCACTGAAGATACTGCTGCGCTTTCTGCTGCAATTAGTGAAAAAATGACTTCGATGTCAGTTGGCTTTGCCACCGAAGCGGCTAAATATGCCAAGGTCGAATTAGATCCTGTTAACGCCCGCAAGTTACATATTTTACGAAGTAGCTTGGTATTACCTGCGCCATTAGATCCTGCTAAAAACGCTGAGCTTGCACAAATTAGCTCAGAACTGAATGGCTTATACGGTAAAGGGAAATACTGTTTTGCCGATGGTCGCTGCTTAACCCAGCCAGAATTATCAAATTTGATGGCTGAATCTCAAGATCCTGCGGTGCTATTAGAAGCATGGCAAGGATGGCGTGAAATAGCCAAACCTATGCGTCCATTATTTAAACGTGAAGTTGAGCTGGCTAATGAAGGCGCGCAAGATTTAGGCTTTAGCGATTTATCAGAACTTTGGCGTAGTCAATATGATATGGAGCCTGAGGCGTTTTCAGCCGAATTAGACCGACTTTGGGGTGATATTAAACCTTTATATGATTCACTACATTGTTATGTCCGTGGCGAACTAAATCAGCAATATGGAGACGAGGTAGCACCAGATAATGGTCCTATTCCTGCGCATCTATTGGGTAATATGTGGGCTCAGCAATGGGGAACCATTTACAATACTGTCGCCCCTGATGATGCAGATCCTGGCTACAATGTTACCGAGCTTTTAGCGGCCAATAACTATGATGAAATTAAAATGGTTAAGCAAGCTGAAGGGTTTTTCTCATCATTAGGCTTTGAAGCGCTACCAGAAACATTTTGGACTCGCTCATTATTTGTGCAACCTAAAGATCGCGATGTCGTTTGTCATGCTTCAGCTTGGGATCTAGATAACGAAGACGATATTCGCATTAAAATGTGTATTCAAAAAACCGCCGAAGACTTTACCGTTATTCATCATGAATTAGGTCACAACTATTATCAGCGCGCTTATAAAAACCAACCTCACCTATTTAAAGGTTCTGCAAACGACGGTTTCCATGAAGCCATTGGTGACACGATTGCGCTATCAATTACGCCGAGTTACCTCAAACAAATCGGTCTATTAGATGAAGTGCCTGATGAATCAAAAGACATCGGACTGTTACTGCGTCAAGCCCTTGATAAAATTGCCTTCATGCCATTTGGTTTGATGATCGATCAATGGCGCTGGAAAGTATTTAATGGCGAAATTAGCCCAGCTCAATATAACCAAGCTTGGTGGGATTTACGTGAAAAATACCAAGGCGTTAAAGCGCCTATAGCACGTACTGAAGCAGACTTTGATCCGGGCGCTAAATATCACGTCCCTGGCAATGTTCCTTACACACGCTACTTTTTAGCCCACGTACTTCAATTCCAGTTCCATAAAGCATTATGTGAGATCGCCGGTAATAAAGGCCCAGTGCACCGTTGTAGTATTTATGGTAATAAAGACGCCGGAGATAAGCTTAATCAAATGCTTGAGTCAGGTTTAAGTCAGCCGTGGCCTGAAGCGTTAAATATCGTCACTGGCACTAAAAACATGGATGCTAAAGCGGTACTCGATTATTTTGCGCCATTACAAGTGTGGTTAGATAAGCAAAATAGCCAACAAAACCGTCAATGCGGTTGGTAACTCATCGTTAGCTGTTTTAAATGAACTGCCAATAACAAATAGGCCCACTGACTGTTTTAGTGAGTAGGCCTTGTTATAAGGGTAATAACGCTATGTGATGCCGATAATATAGACTACCTAAAACCGCTTCCTTTACGATTAGTTTCACTTGCCTCAATTCGTTGCTGAGCGGATTTAACCAGCATAACAAATACTGCACCGGTGCCACCCTGAGTACGAGTAGCAGAATGATAGGCTTGCACTTCGTCTAACTGCATCAACCATTGGCACACTGCTGATTTCATTAACCCTGGGTATGGCTTACTTTTAAAGCCTTTACCGTGAATAACCAAAATATTACGCTCACCACGATGATGTGCTTTGATAATCGCCTCGATAAGGTATTCCCGCGCTTGAGCTAAGCGATAAACATGTAAATCAACCACTGTTTGATATTTATATTTACCAAGCCGCAGATGACTAAACACTTCATCTTGAACCCCATCAAGCTTGTAACTCACCATGTCTTCCGGTTTTACCGCGCTAATCATCATCGGATCTACAGTAAGTTTACTAATGTACTCATTCTGCGCTGCAGCAGCTCGTCTGGATAATTGCGCTTCTGTTGCGATGTCGGAATCGAAGCTAAAAATACTATCACTGGCCTTAATGGGTTTTACCCCTGCCATTTCTGCTAAAAACAGTGCGCTGTCATCGTTATTCATTATTGGTTCCTACACACTTTGTAAAGATTATCCACTTTAGTATCACTACCGAATAATTTATAGTGTTGCCATTGTCGTAATGACTATTGTTAGAATCACTAAGAGCAAAATAATTGCATGCCTCATTATAAAATATTTTTTATTGCCTGCTTCTCATTAATCAGTTTTTTCAATCAAGCTGTGACCTTGACAGATAACGAAATCATAAACCAAAACTATAAAACTTTTGCGTCAGGTTTTGAAAATTTAGATATCAGTATCATCGAGACCATGTATACCGATGATGCGGTGTACCTTTCTGAAACACCAAATCAAGGTATCATTACCGGTAAACCACAAATAGTTGAACTTTATCAGCATTTTTTTGAAAAAATTGCTAAAAGAGAAGCCCGTATTGAAGTCGATTTTCGAGTCATCAATAGAAAGCTAACTAACGATAGTGCTACTGACGTTGGCTTTTATTTGGTTCGATTCCACCCTAAAAAAGAAACAGGCGATCAAATTAGTGTATTTTCAGGTAAATTTGTTTTTGTGTCACAAAAAGACACTAA
This sequence comes from Shewanella sp. 10N.286.52.C2, assembly GCF_002874545.1. Taxonomy (NCBI): domain Bacteria; kingdom Pseudomonadati; phylum Pseudomonadota; class Gammaproteobacteria; order Alteromonadales; family Shewanellaceae; genus Shewanella; species Shewanella sp. 10N.286.52.C2. The sequence goes on along the minus strand of NZ_MCTV01000039.1, from coordinate 56,674 downwards.
CAATCAATGGCAGTTTATTGTTGATTCAAACACCAAAATGAACCCTGAGCTTTACTATTCGGCAAAACCCATTTCTAACTTATATTATGGTCGCCAATTCAATACTGAAGCTAAATCAATATCAGTTGAAAATGAAGCTGAAGTGGGTTCTGTACCCGTTGAAGCAGAACATCGAATTCCATAGCAATTGTTAAAGCTACTAGTTTAAAACTCTTATTAACCAGTTTAATAATCAGTGCTTTAAGCCATTAAAGATAAGCCTTCAACACTTTATAACCCATTTTTACTCATTGCATTTAAAAGACAGCTACTATGACGACTAAAATACATTGTCCCTGCGGCAGTGATTCAACTTATGAAGATTGTTGTAAGCCATACCACAGTAATGTTCAAGTTGCAGCCACAGCTGAGATCCTGATGCGCTCGCGTTATTGCGCCTTTGTATTACAACACTATCCCTATTTAATCGAGACTCATCATGCTAACTATCGCGGCGGCCTATCTATTAATGATTTGTCTCAAGGGGCTGAGCTTACTCGATGGCTTGGATTAGAGGTGATTAATTTTGAGCCACAAGATGAGCTCGCCACGGCAACGGTGACCTTTAAAGCTTGGTTTTATCATGACGGTGAAATCGATGCGATCTATGAAAAATCACAATTTGTTCGAGAAGACGCTAAGTGGTTTTACACCACTGGTGAGCAATTTAACGCGGATTTACCAAAGCGAAATGACCCATGTATCTGCCATAGTGGTAAAAAATTTAAAGCCTGCTGCATGAAGTTAACAGGCTAACACGCCATCAAATAACAACAAGTCGTGCTAATGCACGACTTCATTTTTTTCAAAAATAAACTGTGAAAATTCGTTTTCTCTTATGGCTGGGCTGTATAAATAACCCTGTGCGTGATGGCAACAGCTATCTTCAAGGAACAGCTCTTGCTCCTTGGTTTCAACCCCTTCTGCTGTTAGGGATATATTTAACGCCTTGGCCATAGCAATAATGGCGCTGACAATTTCACGGCTCTGATGACTGGTGGTTAAATCGGCAATAAATGAGCGATCGATTTTTAACTTAGTAATTGGAAACTGCTTTAAATAACGCATAGAGCTGTAACCTGTACCAAAATCATCGATGGCTAAGCCAACGCCTAAATCGGCTAATTCTTGGCAAAGTCGGGTTGCATGGCGAATATCTCCCATTAACTCAGTTTCAGTAATTTCTAAAATTAAGCTTTGTGGTTTAATCCGGTAGCGGGTAACTAAGCTCCAAACTTGCTCAAATAAATTGCCACTGAAAAATTGCCTTGCAGCAACATTAACATGCATGACGATATCAACATTCTTATGCTGCCATAAGTTAAGTTGCTTACAGGCCGCTTCTAATACCCATTCGCCAATGACAGTGATCATGCCGGTTTGTTCAGCGATATCAATAAATGCCCCCGGGTAAAGCACACCTTTTTTGGGGTGATGCCAGCGGATTAATGCTTCTGCGCCAATAAATTTATGATTTTTTAAATCCATCAGTGGCTGATAATACAGTTCAAATTGCCTGTTACGTACCGCGGTTTGTAAATCTCGCTCTATTTCGGCGTTATTTTTAAAGGTTGCTAATAAGTCATCATTAAAGACTTGGTAATTCAGTGATGGCTTCTTTTTCGCGTACTGCAGAGCAATATCAGCACAGGATAGTGGTGAAAACTGATCTGCAACCGCAGCTATATCAACAATGGCTAGCGCCGCTTTAGGGTCAACTTTTTCACGACCAATTACCGAGGTGACCAGTAATTGTTGATATAACTTATTAATATTGTTCTCGAGTAATTCAGCAGCATCAAATTGCGGTAAAATCATTGCAAATTCGTCACTGCCGACTCGCGCCACATCAATAGCATCATGGCTGTTAGCAAAATGCTTTAATCGTCGAGCGACTTCGGATAACAAGGCATCGCCTTGCTCATGACCATTGGTATCATTAAACCGCTTAAAGCCCATTAAGTCGATAAGGATCAACGTGCCTTGTGAGAGCCTTTCTAATTGCTGAGTAAAATGAAGGCGATTACTCAGGCCGGTGAGGCTGCAATTCCAAGCAAGATGCTCAAGCTGCTCTTTGCTTTTACGCTGAGCAGTAACATCAAGGCATGACACTAAGGCGTAATCGTTTCCTTGCTCAGTGACAAAGCGGTTGGCTTGATACTGCACCCAGTAGTTCGAGCCATCAAGACGAGTTAGCTCACTTTCACCTTCTACCACATTGCCATTGATTAACGCTTGGGTCATTTCATCAGCAAGCTCTCGTTTGCCACGAAAAAAATCTAAGCTGACTAATTGATTATCTTGAACAATATCGCGACTTAGGCCAGTCATTTTTTCATGAGCTGGATTTATATATTCAATAATTTGGGTTTTAAGATTAATAAGCATCAATACATGCTTAGCTTGCTCTGTAGCACTGTGAAATAGTGTTATTCGCTCATCTTTATCGTAGGCATAGCGGGTGGCAAGGGTTAAAGCCAATTGATCGGCAAATTGACAAGCAAATTGTATTTGATCGCTTGTTAGCTTTAGAGGATGTTCAAACTCAATGCACAATAGCCCTTCTATATGACCATTGATACGGATGGCAACATCTAAATTTGCGTGAACATTGGCTTGCTTATAATAAGCACTTAAGCCCTGCAGACGGGTGTCAGTTTGAGAACTGTCACTGACAATATGACGGTAACGGCGTATATCATCAAAGTAGGCATTTGCAACAAGATTATCGTTGCGGTGTTGGTAAATTAATTGTTTTAGGCTGTCATCAGCAGACAGACAAGCAATGATTTCTTGCTTTAGTGACTTGTTACGTAATGAAATAACTGAAACGCTACTAGCATTAAAAAACTTTAGTAGTAATTTACAGACTAACTCTGAGGTCTGTTTAAAGTCGCCTTGTTCTTTGGCGACAGAGTTTACAATTAACTCTAATAAATGTTGTTGCTCAGTTTGCTTCATTATTATTCCCAAAGGACAACTTAACAGTCGGGTAAACCTCTTTCTGTGGAGGTTTTTTCTACTCAAAATAACGGAACTTAGCCGTTAATAACACTCTAAAAATGTTAAGAAGTGTTGCTAAAAAGAGATATTTACAAAAATGATTTTATCAAAATCATGATGTTGAATTTTACTCAACTTCGGTAAGTGAAGGTTACACTTCCTATTTTAAAACAGCAAGTTGTAACCTTCAACACCTCATAGAAACGACTAATTAAAGGCCGTTTTCTAATTGGAAAATCATTTTTTCTACCGTAACGTCAAATTCAAAAGTAACCACCGCATCTTGCTCGGTTACTTGCTGCTGTACTTTGACATTGCTAAAACGTTCTTTGGCTTTGCTAACTAAGTCATCTGCAATTTGCTGAAAGTTTTCACCATCAACTTGCAAGATAAGTTGTGTATCTTCTTCTTCGATAACAGCACCAATATCGACAAAGCTGCCACAATCATTACAGTTGTCACTGACTTGTACTTCTTGCTTAGTAATCGTTTTTATCACTTTTATCACCTATCAATACACATTAAAACGTCAGCATAGCCCAAAAACTGAAATAAAATTTTTATATGCCTCACAATATTACCAATCAGTAATACACCTAATTGGGGCTGTCTAACCAGCGGGCGCTTAACGCTTAGTAGCAACTAACTCAAGTAACGGCTTAATCACTGCCACGGCATTTACTAAGCACCTGCATTAACTAGGCAACGGCATAAAGTTGTGATGCTAGGGTTTCGCTCATCTTTCTTTGTATGGTTAATTGCTCAAGAAATTCAGTTTGCGCTAGAGCTGATGTATCTGGGACTAATTGTTGGTGCTTAAGTTTAGTCAGTAGATCACAATTCGCTAAGGTGATTTGCAAATCTTCATCATATTTTCCCCGCGTCACTACAGCTTCAGGTTTTAACGCCTGCTGTAAATGAAATTGGCTTAAACCGCTTTCATAAAAATCACCGGCATGATTAATCGCCTGTTGCTGAGATATATCGCACACTAATGCTTGGGGTTTAGGAATATGTAACTGTTTATATAATTTTTCATCAATGGATAAATTTTTATCGACTTGAAATTGCGCCATATCGCAAGCGTCATTAGACAACATAGAAAGTAGTAGCGCGAATTCGCCTCTTCTATGGTGTTCAACTGCATCATTAAGGCGATTGCCTAATTGCAGTTCGTTGACTAATGGCGACTCAATTTGCATATATTTACATCAAATTTATCAAGGTTGATATTTTATCGACCACTTAAACAAATACTTGAGCATTATTTTCGATTTTTCCTTTACTTATATTTAATTCGTGACTACTATTGCCGCCGCAATTGAGGAGGGGTTCCCGAGTGGCCAAAGGGATCAGACTGTAAATCTGACGGCTCAGCCTTCGAAGGTTCGAATCCTTCTCCCTCCACCATTTGCACAATGATAAATATACCGTTTCGTGGAGGGGTTCCCGAGTGGCCAAAGGGATCAGACTGTAAATCTGACGGCTCAGCCTTCGAAGGTTCGAATCCTTCTCCCTCCACCATTTATCGGTTTATGCTTCATTAAAAATCTATTTTATGTGGCCAGCATAAATTAGAGGTAACACGAGTAAAAAGTAACAGCGTTAATGAAAATATGTGGAGGGGTTCCCGAGTGGCCAAAGGGATCAGACTGTAAATCTGACGGCTCAGCCTTCGAAGGTTCGAATCCTTCTCCCTCCACCATTCATTAGCAAAAATATTTAAAATTGATTTTATTTATGTGGTCAACATAGTTAAAATTGATTGCTAATATTTAAAGATATAAATGTAAAGTTATACCCAGTTAGATTGACGTAAAAAAGAAAAAATATGTGGAGGGGTTCCCGAGTGGCCAAAGGGATCAGACTGTAAATCTGACGGCTCAGCCTTCGAAGGTTCGAATCCTTCTCCCTCCACCATTTCTTTTAGTCACTTCAGTTCATCAAGTTAGCTCATTCAAATTAGCTCATTCAAATTAGCTCAATTTCAATTCTCAGTAGTTTCACTTCAGTTTTATCATCAAGATTTGCTTAGTTTCAACTTCACAGCCTTATCCTAGTCATTTATTGATATCGATTATTAATTTGCTGTCTAGCGTCAAAATGTAGCCTTGTTCATAAAACATTAGAATTTAACTTCCTGATCTTGTTATTTATCTTTAAGATAATCCGATTACAGCAAACTTAGGATGTCAGATGTCTAAACAATGGGTTAATCAAGCCATAGCTAAAATAGAAGCTGATTTTCAGCGCAGCGCCGATACACATTTAATTAAGTTAGAACTTCCACAATTAACTGGCATCGACATTTATCTTAAAGATGAAAGCACCCATCCAACTGGCAGTTTAAAACACCGTTTAGCCCGCTCTTTGTTTCTGTATGCGATTTCAAATGGATGGGTTAATGAAAATACCACCATCATAGAATCATCATCTGGCAGTACTGCAGTATCTGAAGCATACTTTTCTCGGTTACTTGGCCTACCGTTCATTGCGGTAATGCCAGCCACAACCGCGAAAAAGAAAATCCAACAAATTGAGTTTTATGGTGGTAGTTGTCATTTCGTCGACAAAACTGACCAAATATATGCAGAATCTCAGCGCCTAGCAGCGCAACTCAATGGCCATTATATGGATCAATTTACCTATGCTGAGCGCGCCACCGATTGGCGCGGCAATAACAATATTGCTGACTCTATCTTTAATCAGATGCAAAAAGAGCCACATCCAATTCCAGCATGGATTGTGATGAGCCCAGGCACTGGCGGTACCTCAGCAACCATTGGCCGCTACCTTAATTACCAACAACTTGATACTAAGCTGTGCGTGGTAGACCCTGAAAATTCGGTATTCTATGACTACTATATAAATGGTGATGCAAGTATTACCAGCGATAAAGGCAGTAATATTGAAGGCATCGGTCGCCCAAGGGTTGAACCGTCTTTTATCGCAGGTGTAGTGGATGAAATGAAAAAAATCCCTGATGCAGCATCCATTGCGACCATGAACTGGTTAGCACAGCATATTGGCCGTAAGGTAGGGCCATCAACGGGGACTAATTTATATGGCGTGTTGCAGTTAGCCTGTCAGATGAAACAAAAAGGCGAAACAGGCTCGTTAGTGACCTTGCTGTGTGATTCTGGTGAGCGCTATTTAGATACCTATTATAATAATGAATGGATTAATAACAATATCGGTTGTACTGAAGAATTTGACCTAGAGTTGCAACATTTTAACAGCAGTGGTTGTTTGGGGAAGTTATAAAAATTTAGCCATAAAATCAGTTATAAAAAATAACCCCGCCCAATTGACATTAGGCGGGATTATTTTTCAATATGTTAGTTAATCGATATCTAAATATTTATGGGTCTGAATTGATAAGCGCCAATTACGGCTTATACAGGTTTTCATGGCAAGTTCAGTTGCCCGAGGTTTTTGACTAATAGGCTGTAAACAAATGGTTTTATTAGATACATCAATATCCACTAATAACTCATCAAGTTCATCAATATGGTTTTGGGTGGCGATGGGATGCTTAATTTCATTAGCGCGCTCTAGCGCCGCCTTTAAGACTTTATAGCCGCCTTTCATATTTACTTTTGGTGACACGGTAACCCAGACTTGCTCATGACAATGAATCTCGAAAGTACCACTGGTTTCAATCTGCACACTATTGCCAGCTTCAATCAATTGGCTGGTCAAGTCACTTAAATCATATAAGCATGGCTCACCACCAGTAATGACAATATGTTTCGCAGTAAAACCTTTATCAGTAAATGCCGTTAATAACGAATGCGCATCATGATTTGCCCAGCGACCAATGGTGCCATCAACAGCAATAACTTGTTCTTGAGATACCTTATTTGCTTCTAATACATCCCAAGTCTGTTTGGTATCACACCAAGCACAACCAACAGGACAACCTTGCAAACGAACAAAAATTGCTGGAACGCCGGTAAAGGTGCCCTCACCTTGGATGGTTTCAAAAACTTCATTAACTGGATATTTCATTTAGCTGCCTTATTCTCAGTAAGGGCGCATTTATAGTGTATTTTCACTGTAGCTGCAACCATTAACGGCCATGATAATGACTGCTTATTAGATTACCTGCCAACTAATTACATATGTCTGATGAAAGCTGATTATTAATCAGCCTATTAATAGCCGCTTTTACAAAAAGGTCACTGCTATAAAAATCTCACTAAAATTCTACTAATCAAAAGTTAAATAACCATGAAAGTTATCCTTAATGTCGTTATAATTTAGCCCGTAATCAACGGCTTCAATTAACTAACTGTTTCAATGAGTCTGCTCTGGGAACATGTAGATATCTAAATTTTATATGGTGAAAAAAATGTCTAAAGCAATTGTCGTATTTAGCGGAGGTCAGGACTCTACAACCTGCCTCATTCAAGCAATGTCTCAATATGACGAAGTGCATGCCATCACCTTTGATTATGGCCAGCGTCACCGTGAAGAAATTGAAATTGCTCAATCACTTGCTAAAGAATTAAACATTGCCAGCCATAAAGTCATGGATGTGGGTTTACTCAATGAGCTTGCGGTGTCTGCGCTTACTCGAGATTCAATTCCGGTATCCCATGAGATCATGAATAATGGACTGCCTAATACCTTCGTCCCTGGGCGCAATATTCTCTTTTTAACCTTAGCGGGCATTTATGCTTATCAGTTAGGGTGCGATGCCATTATCACTGGCGTGTGTGAAACAGACTTTTCTGGCTATCCTGATTGTCGTGATGAATTTATCAAGTCTATGCAGCAATCATTGGCGTTAGGTATGGATAAACCATTACAAATTGTCACCCCGTTAATGTGGCTAAACAAAGCTGAAACATGGGCACTAGCAGATAAATACCAAGCATTAACCTTAGTCAGAAATGAAACCCTTACCTGTTACAACGGCATAAAGGGCTGTGGTTGTGGCGATTGCCCAGCCTGCACCCTTCGCCAACGTGGTTTAGATGATTATTTAGCTAACGCTGACACTGTAATGGCTGAGCTTAATCAAAAAATGGCTAAAGCTTAAAATAGGGTTACTGACATGGCAAATAAGCAAACTCAAATTGGCGTATATGTTTTTGCAACTATAGTGAGCGTCATTTGCGCGGCATTATTTGCCTTAAATTTACTGCCTCTTGCACAAATAGATATCGACAGTTTACTGGCTTATCGCTATGACTCAATTACCCAAGGTGAATGGTGGCGACTGCTTAGTGGTAATATTCTGCATACTAACTTGTGGCATTTACTAATGAACCTAGCCGGTTTTTGGGTGATTTTGTTTTTGCATGAGACCCACTACAAACAGCATAGCGTTAAACTCGCAGGCTTATTTTTGAGTTTGGCAATGCTTGAAGGACTCGGCTTATATTGGTTTTACCCAGAACTAAAGGGTTATGTGGGGCTAAGCGGGCTATTACACGGACTTTTCACTTTTGGCGCGCTACTTGATATCCGAAAAGGCTTTAAATCAGGCTATTTGTTATTGTTAGGGGTCATCATCAAAGCTGGTTATGAAACCTATTTTGGCGCCAGTGACAGCGTCAGTGAGCTGATCAATGCCAGAGTCGCCACAGAGTCTCACTTAATTGGCGTCGTAAGTGGGTTATTGTGCGGGTTAATTTGGTTGCCATTAAGTGGTTATTTAAAGCGCGCTCAAACACTGTCAACAAGCCACAATTAAGTATCATTTTGTGCTTGCTGATAAATGTTTGGCCGCCAAATTTGCATTAATATTTCGGGATTATCTATCGGCAGAAAACCATACTGAGCGTAAAGGCCATGAGCATCCCTTGTGGCCAGCATCATTCTCCTTAATCCCTGTATATCGGGGTGACTTATCACCTTTTCGATGAGTAACTTACTTAGGCCAATTCCCCGATGTTGATCAGTAATAAACACATCAGCTAGATAGGCGAATGTGGCTCTATCTGTGATAAGGCGGGCAAAACCAACTTGCTGGTCTTGGTCAGTAAATACCCCAAAGCACAAAGAATGCTCAATGGCCTTGGCTAATACTGTTATCGGCATCCCTTTGGCCCAATAGCTTTGTGAGATAAAACCGTGAATAACACTGATATCTAATTTATTTTGATCCGTTGAAATAACATAACCCTTGTTGCCTAACTGCTGCATTAACGCCCCTTAACTAAGATTTATTCAGTTTAAGTAACACACATCGCTGCCCATGCTTATGTTTGACTCAACATTTGCTTAGTATATTGATATAACTGCTGAGCATCTAAGTTTGTCGATTTGGCCAAACCCGCTAATACCCCTAGTTGATCAGCCTCTGAGCGATGCTGGCCTAACTTGAGTTTTCCTTCAACGCCAGTAATTGAAATTTTAAAACCAACAATGGCTTTTGCCAATTTATCGCGGTAGTCATTCGGAATAAAACCACCATGTTGTAATAATTCAGGCTCATATTTAGCAATGGTGTCAGTTAAATGCAAAATGGTTTCATTGTTATCAGTTAGCTCAAAAGTGCCTGTGACATGTACCGCGGCATAATTCCAAGTTGGCACCGCAGGAAAACCGTCATACCAAGTAGGTGAAATATACCCATGAGGACCGGAAAATACCGCCAGCACAGATTGTAAATCCAATGTTTTCCAATGATTATTGGCTTTTGCCATATGGCCATATAACGTGTGATTACCGTCAGCATCAGTTTTAAGGATTAATGGCAGATGAGAGGCTTGTAAATCGCTCGAGCTAAGCAGAGCAAAGCCATACTGCTGGATAAAGTCTAAAGCCTCGTTAGACTGCATTTGTAATTTTTTAGGTAGGTACATGATCATCCTTAATATGTAGGTTTAACTTTTTGGGTGCTCAGTATTAATGAGTGACTCAATAAACGTGTTAATTCGTTGCTAAAAACTGCTGTAACCTTTGTTTTAATGGCGCTATTGCAGCTGGATGAGCCAAATAATCGGTAATCGTCATCAATTGCCAATATTGGCCTTCTGAGCCAAAATTAATCGCATCTAGTTCAGTTTGAGTAATATAAGCGACAAAAAAGTAGGAGTGGCCATTTGCAGTTTGATTAATCCCCCGCTGTTTGTATATCAAACGCTCTATTGGCAGCCTAATGTCAAATTCTTCATGTAACTCTCTAAGCACACACTCTTGGGCCGACTCCTTGCCTTCGCGGCCACCACCGGGAAAGTCCCATTGATTTGGAAAAGGAATGCTGGTTTTATCATCCCGTAAATACACCACTAATTTATCTTCAAAAATCAGGGCCAACTTGCAACCAGTGAATGATTCAGAATCCACATTTTTGGTTATCGCTTGTTGATTAGCTAGCCCCATTTGTCACCGACTCCACGGTTGATTTATTTATAATCACTATCCCATAAAAAAACCCGTGTTGATACTGAGATTGATTCAGTTTCAGCACGGGTTTAATGCGATAACCTCGACTTATGAACTTATATTCTAAGCAATAAAAATAAACCCAATAAAGGTAATGCCAGCGGCAATAAGCGTATAAGGTAATTGCGTTACCGCATGGCTAACTAAATTACAGCCTGCACCTTGGGCAGCGAGTACGGTGGAGTCACTATAAAAACACGCCTGACTGCCAAAAGATGACGCAGAAAGCAGCGCGCCTATTACGAGTGGCATATCCGCGCCAACAGCTTGGGCTAACGGCATCACAATGGGGATGGAGACAGCAAAGATGCCCCAGCTTGAACCCGTAGCAAACGCTAAAACCGCCATTGCGACAAATACCACTGCTGGTAACATTTGCGCAGTCATATAGGGGCTTAAGCTTTCAATTACAAATTGTGGCAGCAATAATTTATCGCAAACATCTTTAAATATAAATGCAGCAATTACTGTACCGATTGCAGGCAACATACTTTTAAAGCCGTCGATCATTTGCTCCATCATATCGGAGAACGGCATTAATTTTTGCACCGCATAATAGGGAATAGTGATCAGCATTGTCGCTAATAAACCTAGCCAGACATCTATATCAAAGTACACGGTAAAACCGACCAGTAAGATGATGGGCACTAAAAAGTTATGTAACTTGCCTTGTTCATCTGCGGCGCTGAAATTGTCTTCAATCGCCTTAACGCCATAATCATCGCTGGTGTGAGTTTCTGCAGACTCATCCACAGGAATACCAATACCTTGCTTGGCTTTAAATTCTGCTTTTTTCATCGGTCCAATAAGTGGGATAACCCCTAAAATAACCAATGGCACCATGATCACTGCCACCCAAGCATAGAGCATATAAGGAATCGCCTGCATATATACCGCAATGCCCTGCCCCGATTCGGCAATGCCGTTGTCTACTAACAAACCGCCGAAAAATACAGCCCAAGTTGATAACGGCACCAGCACACAAATCGGCGCCGCAGTTGAGTCAACCACATAAGCGAGCATTTCACGGGAGATTTTATATTTATCGGTGACGCGCTTCATGGTCTCACCCACGGTGAGCGCGTTAAGATAATCATCGATAAAGATGGCCACACCTAATACAAAGGTCATCATTAATGACGATTTGGGCCCTTTCGCTACTCGTAAGGCTTTTTTACCAAAGGCAAAAGCGCCGCCGGTCCTGACTAATAATGCAATCAAAGCGCCGAAGGTACCACACACTAATATCAGCCAACCTATAGTTTCGTCAGCCATTACACTCAGTGAGATTTCTGAAAAATTATTCAATGCTTCAGCAGGATCTAGCATCAATAATCCCACAACTGCGCCTATCACTAAGGCAAGTATCGGTCTTCTTAATAAAATCGCTAAAATTATAACAACCAAAGGCGGGATCAAACTGATCGCAGATGGCTCTGTCATCACGGTTTTTCCTTGAAAAAAGAAAGATTAATAAAGAAAAGAAAATAATGTTGAATTGCGCTTTAGTCAACAAAAACTAAACACATTATTGAAATAAAATAAGGATTTATTTCAAAATAATTATAAGAAAACAAATTCACTGTGACTGAATAAACAACCACAGTGACATTATTATTCATAGTTTAGGCTATTGACTACTTTAACGTCAGCACGATTAATCGCAACACTCGTTATGTGAAAAACTCACTTCAAACTCTCCTAAGTTGTCATAAACAACGGATAAAGGCGTATCCATATCGACCTTTATTACGCCGTGGTATGACCCCGTTATAATGTACTCTCCCGCATTTAACTCGATTCCTAATGCAGATAAATAGTTAACCAGCCAATACATAGGATTTTGAGGTAATTCACATGGGTGAACACCGATATAATCATGTTTAATCCCTGCCTGAGTCATTGTAATGTTTATGCCAGCCGCTTTATAAGCCGCCGCTTTCTCAATTTCAGGGCCAATAAATAAACCTTGATTACTTAAACCGTCAGCTAAACGCTCATAATGATTAGCTTTATAACCTTGACTAAACCTCGGCTGAATAAGCTCTAATGCCATATGAGTTGAACCTATGGCAGCATCTATTTCTGCTTCGCTGTAATGTTTGCCACTGGGTAAGTTACTTCTGAGTAAGAATGCGATTTCAGGTTCTATCAATGCTTGGCCATTAACCGCTTTCATTTGACATACCACCTGAGTTTCAACAACTTGCCCCAACAATGGTGCTGCGATAATACTGCCATCTTCTCTTGGGGTAAGGCATTTCCAACCTAAGGGAGCATGATCATGTAGGGCTATCATCAATTGCTGTACAGCATGAGCATCAGCCAAAGTTTTAGGCGACTGTAATAAATTAAATTCAGACTTAGGCTGTGTAGCATTACGCTGTGCTACTAAATGCTCTGCTATCGATTTAAAACGTAATGCTTGTTGATCAACTGTTTTTGATATATTGGACACACTAAATCCTTATGTGGCTTAATTTAAGCAATGAGAGAAAGAGACGGTAAAACAGTAAAAATTAATTTGATTCAATCCCATACAGTTAAACATGTGATGTTTAGAGGATCAATATGGATTACTTCTAAGCCATAAATAAAAACGTGCTTAAACCTCAAGGTTTAAGCACATTAATTTTATCTATCAGATAATGCTGCTAGCCATGACACATGCAGAAATTACATAAGTTCTACAAGCCTTGCCTTAGCATCGCTCAACAAGGTTTCTGTTAACGACTGGGCTAACGTACTGTCTTTTGCTTTAATCGCATCAAACACTTCTTTGTGAAAGGGTATTGAGCTTTTGTTTTCAGCATCATTTTGGTTAGTCACACGAATACTGACTAGCAATGCCGAAAAGATGACACATTCCATCGAAATGAATAACTCATTATGAGACGCTTTTAAAATAGCACTGTGAAAGTGTGCATCTGCAATCACAAAACGATCCACATCGCTTGTAGACGCTTCCATTTCAGCCAGCGCTTGAGTAATTGCTTGAATATCTTCTTCCGTGGCATTTAATGCTGCGAGACTGGCAGCTTTAGGCTCAAATGCGAGTCTAAACTCCATCAATTGAGTTAAAAAGTCAGGATTAAGTGGTGCAGAAAGGTGCCAAGCTAAAACATCATCGTCAAGTAAAGCCCAGTTATTTCTAGGTTTAACACGAGTACCAATTCCTCGGCGTACATCTAATAAGCCTTTACCAACAAGAATTTTTACCGCATCACGAACGACAACTCGACTGACTTGATAGCGTTCAGCCAGTTTATTTTCATCATCAATAAGCGTACCAGGCACAAACGTTCCAGCAACAATCCTACGACCTAACTCTTTTGCTACTTGAACCGGCAAACTCGGCGACATCGAGTTTGTTCTTCTTAAATCGTAGTATGTTAGTTCACTCATGTAATTATTCTATCCCAAGAAATATAACTACATACTATGTATATGATTTTGTGATGATACACAACCATCTGATGTTAATTATTGTCACTTTGGCTAAGAGAAAGGCGAATACTGGCATCATTGAGCAGTTTTTCGGTTAATTTCTCAGCTTTGTCACCATCACGATTAAAAATGGCTTCATACACATCTCGATGAAAAGGAACCGACGCTCCATTGTCTCGAGGGTCTTTATTGGTCATTTTAATACTTACCAATAACGCAGAATATATAACGCCTTCCATCGATGCCAGAAAACCATTGTTTGCCGCTTTCATCACCGCTTTATGAAACAAAGAGTCGGCAATAATAAAGTCTTCTGCAGTACCAGAAGCCTGCGCCATTCCTTCAACTGCTTTGGCAATTTCAGCAATGTCTGCATCCGTCGCACGCTCAGCAGCCCATCGCGCGGCTTTAGGCTCAAATGCTAATCGTACATCCATTAACTGCTTCAAAAAATTAAGATTGGGTGGCGCTGATAAATGCCAAGCAAGAATGTCATCATCCAGCATATTCCACTTATCTCGTGATTGAACACGAGTACCAATGCCCCGCCGCACTTCTAATAAACCTTTGCTTACTAGAATCTTTACAGCGTCACGAACTACCACTCGACTAACATGATACCGAGACGCCAAGGCATTTTCATCGTCAATAAGACTGTGGGCTTCGAAAGCACCAGAAACAATGCGGCGACCGAGTTCTTTAGCAACTTGTACAGAAAGACTAGGCGACATTCCTTGGGTGCATTTTAAATCGTAATATATTAATTCACTCATAGGTTAAATATAAACATAGTATGTTTAAGGTGTCAATTGAAACAATCTACGATTGAGACTTAATGATAATATATTGACTTCATATTAGATAAATTGATGCTTTAGATCAAAAGCAGAAGTAACTAAAAAAATAGCAGCCTTTCGGCTGCTAAAGCTACAACAGATACTTACTAGGAATAAGTATACAGGAAAGTAAAACAACACTATTTGTATAATAGCAACAACAGACAAGTTCAAAATCATCTCTGAAATGACTGAACTAAAACAACACACTGAACTCAGTTTACGGCATTATTGAACTCTAAAGTTCTGGCCTAGTGGGCTGTTAAGGTACTTTTATAACCTTGGACATATGCCAAAGCGTTATGCTTAACTTGCTCAACACTCATCCCAGCCTTATATAAGCCGCTTCCTAAACCAAACCCACTGGCACCAGCATCAATAAATGCTTGCATAGTGTCTGGTGAAACTCCCCCTACAGGTAAAATATCAATATCAGGAAGAACAACTGACATTGCTTTTAACCCCATAGGGCCAAATGCATCAGCTGGGAATAATTTAAGCGAATCTGCACCCGCATTAATAGCCGCATAAGCATCAGATGGTGTGAAAAAACCGGGGACACAATAAAGGTCTTTCGCTTTACTGTACCGAATCAATTTTGCATCAGCATGGGGAGAAATAATAATACGCCCGCCCGCAGCTTCGACTAAATCAACTTGTTCCTGGCTAACAACAGTGCCAGCACCAATGATGACATCGTTACCATATCTATCACTAAGTAACTTAATACTTTCGTAAGGCGACGGTGAGTTTAAAGGAACTTCTATAACGCGATATCCAGCGGTCACTAAAATATCTGCAACATCTAATACTTCAGCAGGTGTCACGCCACGTAAAATTGCAACCAATGGCATTTTGCTCATGGCTTCTTTAAGAGTAATCGGCATTTAATGCACTTCCTTTGATTTAATTAAATTCGCTTGCTCAGCTACCATCACCATGCCTAAAGCAGAGGCTTTCTCGCTGCTCACTGGGGTTGAAAGTAAACCAAGTTCTTTTAGCGCTTGAGCATAAAGTGTGTTTAAAGTCGAACTGCCAATGAGATAAATATGTTCAAGGGATGATGCCGCCAACACTGAACATAATTCAGCGCCAATCAGTAATCCTGAAATATAACTACAAACATGCTTGTCATCTAATCGCTGTTCTAGTCGTAAAGTTCTCGCGCTAAATAAATGGTGCAGCAAACCCCCTTCCCTTTGACTGGTATGTACGCCTTGTAAAAAGCTATCCATATCAACATCAGTCGCTTGTTTATATACGCCTTTTCCAAGAATGCTGTTTTCAACTACGATGTTATACATCTCGCCCGTCATTTGAGTCGACAAGCTTTCTACGATTGGTTGACCTTGATCATTCTTAGCCATTTTTATCCACTTAGAATGGGTTCCAGGTAAGCAAAAAACTAACTTATCTAATTGAGCATTGTTTAATAAACCCAACTCGTGCTCAATCAATGATACGGCGCCGAATACCTGCACTTCTTCACCGCGCATAACATCAGGTTGTAAATTAGCAGTCTGACACTTAACGCCCGGTACAATGCGAATAGACAATTTCGATTCGTTATCCACATGACATAATTTCATCGCGGCTTGTTTAGCATCTGCTGGGCAATCTATATAGCCTGCATCGACCCAACCTTGTGCGCTACCCACCATGCCGGCCATTAACACTGGCACTGAAAAGTCTGTAACCCATGGCTGTATATGGGCTAAAAGCGCAGCTTCAAATTCATCTTTTTTAAGGCATAACATACCTTGAGGCGCCGATACTTCAGACAAGATTTTGCCGCGTTTATCCAATAAAAAGGCGCGAAAATTACTACTCCCCCAATCGACTGCAATAAGTACAGGCGTGGGTGACGATTGCTCTGTCATTTAAAAATTCTCTACAATGATGTGGGCTTAGAAAACTTCATAATGTTTTATGAAGTCTGGATCTGGCTCTACGCCAATACCAGTCCCTTGTGGAAGTGCAACCGTGCCATCGTTTTCTTTAACTTGCTTAAGAATGTTTAATGGCTCTTTAAGTAAGTCTTCACGGAATAAATTCGGAGTAGTATCGTATTCGAGCATCGGCTGAATTGGATGAGCTGCGCCTGGTAAATCAGGTAATGCTGCCAATAAATGCAAATTGGTACCCACAGCAATAGCAGAGCCCCAAACATGATTTATTACCGGAATAAAATGTGCGTGTGCCATCGCTAATACTTTTTGGTATTCAGTAATGCCACCTAATGCACAAACTTCAGGTTGCAATAAATCCACACAGCGATTTTCAATTAAGTCTCTAAAACCCCAGCGGGTGAATTCTGCTTCACCACCTGCAATGGTCATATCTAAGGCTTCACACAGTTCTCGATAACCTTGTTTATCTTCAGGTGCTACGGGTTCTTCAAACCAATTTACGCCAAGGTTTTGCAGCTCACGTCCCAGAGGGATCGCCTCTCTGGTGGTATAGGCATGGTTTGCATCGACCATTAATTGCATATCACCAATGCCGCGGCGTACAGCTTCAACTAATTTAATATCTCTATCAGGACTTAAACCGATTTTCATTTTCATCGCTTTAAAGCCTATCTCTTTAATGCGGGCACTTTCATCGGTAAAGCGTGCTTCAAGGTCGTCATGACGTTGTAGCATCATGCCGTAACCGTAAGCTGGGATACGGTCTCTAAAGGCACCGCCCAGTAACTTATAGACGGGCTGGTCAAGGAATTTACCGGCAATATCCCATAAAGCGATATCCACACCCGACAAAGACTGAATAGGCATGCCTTTTTGACCATGGTCGCGCATTAAGTTGTACACCTTATGCCAGATCACTTCGCGATCTAGCGGATCCATACCAAGGATCATAGGTTGAATCACTTTTTCAACGATTGTTTTGTTGGCAAAAGCGATTCCGCCGCCACCAAAACACTCACCCCAACCTGTTATGCCAACATCCGTTTTAATTTCGACTAGGTGAGTAGTACGTTTGGCATAATACTGCTGCGAGTAACCTAACTCTTCTTCAAGATCGTACTGCAGAACGTGGCTTATAATTTCAGTAATTTTCATTCAATAATAGTCCCAAATTAATCTGATTAAAGCGCACGTGAGATGCGTTTATAAGCCAAGTAATCGTCGAGCGCTAGCAACGAACAATCAACTCCAACTCCTGACTGCTTAATCCCAAAATGCGGTAAATTAATGGCATATTTAATCCCATTAATTTGTACTTCGCCAAAACGAAGTTCGTCCGCAAAATGGTCCGCTGTCGTTTGATTTTGAGTAAACACATAAGCGGTTAAGCCCGCATCAGTATCATTAGCAAGGTTCAGTACATCTTGATGATTTTTGAAGGTAGCAATGCTAATAACTGGTCCAAAAACTTCTTCTTTCGATATCGCCATTTCAGGTGTCACACCCAGTAACACGGTAGGACTGTAAAAATATCCGGTGTCTAATCCTGGTGGTTTACCGCCACCTGATAACAACTTGGCGCCTTGAGCAATCGCTTCTTTTACTAAGCCATCGATACGCTGCCAAGAAGCACCGTCCATCAGTGGTCCCATTCCAATATCAGCCTCTTTATCAAAACCAACGTTGACGGAATGAGTGCGGGTTAACACCATTTCAATAAATTCGTCAGCCACAGACTCTTCAATAAAGACTCGGTTAGGAGCAACACAAATTTGGCCAGCATTACTGTATTTCACGCCGCAAATAACATCGGCAGCCGTGATTAAATCTGCATCAGCAAATACGATGGCAGGTGCATTGCCACCAAGCTCCATCGAGTAGCGTTTGATTGACGTAGCCCCTGTACCAATAACGTGCTTACCGACATTGGTTGAACCGATTAATGTTAATAAAGATGGGATAGTGGATGCAGAAATGGCATCGCCCACTTTGTGATCAGGGCCAGAAATAATATTAACCACGCCATCAGGTAAGCCAATTTGAGCGCAAAGTTCACCGACGGCATAAGCAGATAATGGGGTTTTAACAGAAGGCTTAATGACAAGAGGACAACCTGCAGCCATTGCTGGGCCTAACTTATAAGCAAGATTAAGCAGCGGAAAATTCCATGCAAGAAATGCAGCAGCAACCCCTACTGGCTCGCGGCGAAGTTCATGGACGTGGGTGCCCTCTTTATCTTCTAATGTCTCTTGCGCTAAATTGAGCATGGCATCAGCATAAAAATTTAAACTGTCGACCAACATTTGGTAGTCTTCCTTGGTTGATGCCCAAGGCTTAGCCATTTCAAGATGCACACACTCACGTAAATGCTGTTCATTTTCTATCACTGCATCACGTAATTTATACATCCATTCAGTACGTTGTTGAATAGATGTTTTAGACCAAATTGGAAACGCCTTTTGTGCAGCTTCAAGCGCTAATTCAGCTTGAGGAATATCTGCCGCAGCAATGCTGCCTACCGATAAAAGAGTTGCAGGATTAATAACATCAGTGGTTGATCCGCTCGATATGAGTTTACCGCCGATATAAAGTTGTTTAGACAGCATTAGCAACGCTCCATGTGAAAAATTCAAAACAAACTAGGTAATAAGCTTTTAACTGAACCCGTTAATCAGTAGTCAAATAAGCATATTGATAACGCGATACATGATAAGTATTTAAACATATGATGTTTGATAAAACAATATAGAAATGCAATTAGTTTGTGAACATGTAAACAATCAAAATAACTTTTTACGATAAGGATTAAGACTAAGTCATTTTATAACAGCTACTTAGTAATTAAACACACTCATTAATAGCAATTACACAATAAAGCATTGTACCGACCAGTTACGTTTACTATTGGGTTTGATGAAGTAATAATCATCGCGCTTAATCGCTTCATTGAGTGAATCTGCACCCCCTAAACAAGGCTCTAAACCCACGACATAGGCAGGCGGTTGATCACTGCCAGACCAGCCTCGATAATTGAGCCATAAGCCAAAATGTGAAATATCATGACTACGATATCTAAAACCACAACGTTGTTGATAAGCGCCACTGGCTGAAGGCGGCTCAACTAAAGCAACCTCAATAGACTGATTTTTAATAGCACCCGTTGATAAATCATCACTATAAAGCTTGCAGGCAAAGTGACTGTCTGGTGCTAATACCCTATCTAAATGTATTAGCTCATCTTGCTGCTGACTTTCATAAGGCCATTGCACTGTCATTGCATCTGTATTAAAAAAAGCTTTAAAACCACTGTCGGTTCTAAAGCGGTTAATCACTGTTGAAAGCGCTATGGTCATGCCTTTTTCAGCAGCAAAAATCGGGTGCATTGACCACACAAAGGGTAATTGATGGTCGCTGCTATTCGTAAGCTGGTATTGAATATCGATATGGTTAGCATCAGCGGCAAGAGTTAAGGTACGCGTAAACACATAAGGTAACTGTTTACCCAGGCAGCGAAGTGTCAATGAGATGAAATGCGAAGACTCAACAATTTCAGTGACTTGCCACGGTAAACACCATAGCTCACCGTGATCAGGGATTGATACATGCTTAAGGGCTGGTAAAGCGTATTGCTCGCCATTGATGCTGGGGAAGCATTCGTCCCAACCACCACAATCAAAGCCATTGACGAATGACTCACCATAATTTGGCTGTTTCAAAAAAGCATGAGCGCCTTGAGGTTGTTCAAGCCACTCTCTGCCAGTAAGCATCGATTTTAATGAAATTATTTTCGCACCAATGGCAGGCACCACGGTAAAAGACAGAGTATTGTTGGCAATGGTAATAAGCTCAAAACCGTCTTTAATCGACTTTTGTAAAGACACCATAGTGGCCACTTTTATGTTCCAACAATTGAGGTGTTAATCGTGATAAATGACCGAACGACCACCATCAACCACTAGGCTTTGTCCTGTCATAAAGCTTGAATCTTGGCTGGCTAAAAACAATGCCGGTTTCGCGACCTCTTCAGTGGTGCCATTACGTTTTAACGGATGCACTTCACCCATAGCTTGTCTTGACGCTTGTGGATCGTCTGTCGCTCCCCACGACTTAAATGCCATCGGCGTTTCAATCATTCCAGGACATAACGCATTAACACGAATATTATACTGAGCGAATTCAACCGCCAGGTTTCGAGTGAGCCCTATAACCGCATGTTTTGTCACTGCGTAAGGAAAATACCCAGGTACTATTTTAAATGAATGCACTGACCCGACATTAACAATACTGCCGCGGCCATTGGCTTTCATATGGGGTAAAACGGCTTTGCTGCAATACCACATACCATCAACGTTAACTGAAAAGCTCTTTTTCCACGCATCAACGCCAACAGACTCAATCTTATTACCCGGACTAATCAACGCTGCATTGTTAATTAATATTGTTGGCGCGCCAAGTTCTGCCGCCGTTATAGCGACCATGGCATCGACCATGGCTTCATCTGAAATATCGGTTTTCACAAATATAGCTTGGTAACCTTTTGTCACTAACGCTTCAACAGCATCAAGCCCCAGTTCACTGTTCATATCAGCAACACACACTTTCGCGCCTTGCTGACAAAACTCTAAAGCGATAGTGCGACCTATTCCATCAGCACCACCCGTAACGATAGCAACTTCACCTTTCAACCGATCTGACATATGACTTCTCTACTTATTATTTTTGTTCTGAAACAACTCTTGATTACAGCGATTAGCGCTAACGTGTTAACAACGGCGTTAAGCGAGTAATTTATCCCTGTTTCACTAATTGTCTTTCAATGGCTTCGATGGATTTACCTTTGGTCTCAGGCAAAATTAGCATCATCACAAAACAACCCACAAAGGCTACCCCGCCGTAATACAAGAAGGTATTCGCAGCGCCCATGTTTTCAAGCTGCCAAGGGAAAAACTGTTGGATACTCCAACTCGATATACTTTGTACTAATGCCGCAAACGGCAGTGCAACACTGCGAACCCGGCTTGAAAAAATCTCTGAAAATATGACCCACATAATAGGGCCTATGGACATGTTAAACGCCGCTAAAAAAGCAAATAAACCAAACAAAACAAATGCTGGGTTAATATTAATCGAGGCATTAATAACTGTGCCACTGACTAACGGTAACTCTTTTTTAGAATACACGCTGGCTAGATCAGCCTTTAACGCTACATCACTGTGGTAATCTTTGCCAATAAATGGAATGAGTTTATTTGCATCAACACCTTGCTCAGCAATTATTTCAATCGCAGGTTGGTTAATAACGTAAGTTGCATTGTCAAAACCATACCAAATTGAACAGTGTGCGACGGTAATTAATAATAAGCCGCCAACGGTTAATACTTTACGACCCCATTTCTCAACCGTGAATATTGCAACAAGGGTAAATAAAACCGACATTGCGCCGAGCACTATGGTTTGTAAAAAGGTATCTTCAACACTCATACCGATTTGTTCAAACACGGTAGGTGCGTAAAATAACACCGCATTCATCCCTGTCGCACCCTGAACAACGGCATAACACACAGCAAGAATGACTAAAAAACGCATGGGTTTACTAAACAGTAACTTAAGCTGCTGAATCACTGAGGTGTTACTATCTTGTGCAATAGTTTGTTTAATATCGTCCATCATTGCAGGCACTTCAGATGGATCTGAAATGTCACTGAATACTTGTTCAGCTTCTTTATGTCGTTGCTTACTCATCAACCAGCGTGGAGACTCAGGGATGGTTAGTAATAAACCGAACCAAATAATATTAGGTACTAGCTCAAACCCTAACATCACTCGCCAAATATTCTCATCCGTTAATACTTCAATATTGCCCATTGATTTGATTAGAAAATAGTTAACAACAAAGGCAACTAAGCTTCCTAACGTAATCAATAACTGATTGACCGATACAAATTGCCCTCGCTGTTTGGCTGGTGCGATTTCACCAATATACATGGCAGATACGGTGATTGAGGCAAAGGCGACTCCGCCAATAAAACGCCCTACAACCAGCATTTCGTAACTATTAGCAAATGCTGAGATCACGGTAGACAATGAATAGGTCAAGGCAATAGCCAGTAACACTTTCTTACGGCCAAAGTGCTGACATAAACTCCCCGTAAAAAATAGCGCTAAAATCACCCCTACAATAGCGCAACCGACCACGTTGCCGGTTTGCATACTAGTTAATTCAAATTGGGAGCTAACAAAGCGCAGCGCACCAGAAATGTTGGCGGCATCTAAGCCAAATACAAAGCCACCAAAAGCGGCAATTAATGAAAACTTTATCGCTTGAATGTTTTTGCTTTTCGAAGCTTGGCTCGAAACAAGTTTAGACTCTTTCGAAGTGCTCTCTGACAATGTGTTCTCTAACAAAATAGTTTCCCCAAACCTCGAAAGTCGAGTTTTAAAATTAACATTGGCTGACACCATGTTTTGTTTACATTCCATGGTTTAACCAACCGATGTTACTTACTGCGGCAGTAATTCACGCAACTCATTCGCAAACTAAGCAAAACTCCAGCACTGCAAAGATATCGACTACCACTGATTTTTTTATGTTAATAAATTTGATTTACGACGAAGCTACAGATGGTCGAAGCATTTCGCTACAGGTGCAAATCATTTTATTAACATGATTTAAACATATGATGTTTAAGTAAGCAATATGTTTATATGGAATTTAAACAGATTTATGATCGGCGAATAAATTGGAGGGATTTAATGAGAGAGGACCTAACTTCATTTCAAAAAACGTGACAAGAAATTAGATAAACAACTGATTAAATTATTATTTATCTTTGAGGGATTTAGTATAGGCTTTAAAGTGGATAAGTTTAAGGTATAGATAATTCAGAACGAATCTGTCGTAGATAATACAATTTGATCTGAGCCTACTTTTTTGAGTATCAAATCAGAGTATCAAATCAGAGTATCAAATCAGAGTATCAAAGTAGACATATTGTATTACAGTGCATGCCTGATATCTGAAAAATAGCAGCTATGTTCCTATGCCAGAGTTAGGCAATATTACGATTAAAAAAGCTTCATCTCTCATCAGAGTTGCCCCATGACGAAAGAAAGTGGCTCCTACAAAGGTAAGGGGCCACCTAAGTCTAACGAGCACAACTACGACTCGTCGTTGAATTATTTTTGCCATACTCTGACGTATTCAATTTCAAAATCGACAATTCCGTCATCTTTTTTATCTTCAGGACTATTAAGCTCTAAATCGGCTTTACTATCAGGGACACCGTGCCAAGGAAAGGTTTCTTGGTCTAACCAAATACTGATGGGTTTAGTCGCTACGTATCCGTCGTAATCTTCGCTCACCTCACGGTTTTCATAGGCCCATTTTCGAACGTCATCGGCGCTTACATCTGAAAATAATACCCCATCGACATAGTATTTAAAGCCATTTTCATTCCATTCAATACCGTAGATGTGGAAATCATCAGCGACTCTAAATCCTAGGTCTTTATGCTCTGTGTAAGTTGGCTTACCCGGTTTACTGGTATTTTTACTCCAGTCTCGAATTGACCACCAAAGCTCTTTATCCAGTTCTAATTTTTCTGGATCGCGATGATCGCCAAACTGTTCAAAGAAATCGATTTCTAGTTGATGTCCCATCGCCCAAAAAGCACTGGTAATTTCAGCATCTGCTGCCTTACTCTTAATCTCAATGTAGCCATATTTGAACTCTTTGCGGGAAATGATACAGGCTGTAGTGAGATTTTCATGGGGCAGCGCATCCCCGAAAACAGGAACTCTAATCTCATCGGTGAACGGGAAATCTGGCTCCCAACGGGTTTCTAGTATTAGCTTTCCATTTTCTAAACGATAGTTTTTACCAGAGAACTGCGACGGTGCTCGGCCTTTCCAGACTTTTTTATTGGGCTTGTCTGGATGCTTATAAACGGGCTTGCCGTTTTCAAATTTACCAACGATATACCATCTGTCTTCATCTAATGTATCGGTCTCAAATTCATCACTGACCTCGGGATTAAGTATCCAGTCACCATGATTTTTTGGATCTGAATAAGGCAATACAGCCATTGTGTTATATGCTGCTGATTCATTAGCCTCTATCGCTTGAACCTGGTCTTTTTCGACCTCAACACTACAACTCATAGTGGCGACAGTGAGTAAAATGAGCAATGAAGAGTTTGTATACCTAATGTTAAAGAGCATGTGAGTTTAGCCTTGTGTTGTGCGTTATATACAGTGCCTTGTTTGTGGATAATAAAATGAATAGTATGACAAAAGCAATTCACCTTATATGTTTATAAACATACTATGTTTAAGGGTGGGTTGATACCGTTAAATTTTGGAATCTAGTAAAAGAATTGCTCTCGTTAAAGAGCGCTTCTAGTTAAAAATTGGGATCATGGGCTTTTCTTCTATTCTCGATATTTTTTAACAAACAAATTGATGACCACAGAAATTAACTGTGCTCCATAATTAGTTTTTCGAAAAACAACGTAAACAATACCAATCAGGTTCAAATCTGAATGGTCCCTCATTGGAAATATTTTCGTTTTTCGAAAATCTCGCTGGGACTGCTGGAACTATGGTTTATAAATAAACCAAGAGGGCTGAACCGCTGCCCTTTTGGTCTGTTCTTTACAATTAAAAGCCGAAGCACCACGGCTTTGATTTGTTTAAAGTGGCAAATTACTTGGTGACGAAAATGAGCCTGTATCTATCTAACAACTCACTTTAGACCGATAAAAACGACAACACGAAGAACTGACCACTAGAACTAGCAGCCAGCGTTGTTCGATATCTTTGTTAAATAGCACTATTGTAAATTACATTTTCACTGCAGGTTCAAAAACGCCATTCACTTTTTCCATCACTAATAGCGTTGCACCATGAATGACTTGGGTTATGGCTTCATCTTCAAGACCACAGGCAGCGGTTGTGGTAAACAATAGCTGTGCTTCATCACCACCAAATGCTGGGCATGTTGCTCTGGGGGTACCAACCAATATACGCTTAAGCTCAACCCCATCAGGCGAAATACACATGACTGCCCCGCCATCCCAAAGTGATACCCAAAGATTTCCGTCAGCATCGACAATGCCGCCATCAGGTGACACCGCCGTATTTGAAAAGTCGTAAAACAGTGTGGCGTTAACGGCATCTTGTATAGGCCAGCCAGTGTTTGCATCAAGCGCTATCACATAGATTTGCTGTTTCGCTGAGTCAGTGAAATAACAACGCTGGCGAGAAAGATCAAAACACACTCCGTTGGGAATGGACAAATCAGGGATAACCTTTCGTAACTCGCCGTGGTAATAACGATAAAACGCACCCTCATCGGCTTTGGCATCAGTATTCATGGTGCCTATCCAAAAACCGCCCCATGGATCAGCGCGGCCATCATTACTGCGATTGCTTTGTAATTCATGCTCAACATGAACCACTAAAGATTTTTGCTTTGACTCGAGGTTAAATTGATACAAGCCTGTTGCTGTGGCTATTAATAAATGAAGCTCGTCAATCCATCCAATTGCGGTGACCATTTCATCAAAAGTATATTCAATTGATTCATTGTCATTTTTACCCATTAATAGATTATTAGGGAAATCGACCCAATATAAGGTACTGCGCAGCGGATGCCATAATGGGCTTTCACCCACAAAATTCACTCTGTTATCGTATTGCTGCACGGCTAATGTTTCTTTAGTCATAGTGTTTCTTCAGTCATAGTCGTAGTCATAGGATTAATTACCAGTTAGTGTGTGAACCGTCACGCTTACTTAAATGCGGCGCTTCAACCTCTATTGGGGTCGACTTTCTAAATTCAGCTTCATTCACTTCAACACCTAAACCCGGTACATCAGGCACGATAAATTTATTGCCTTCTAACTTATGCTGTTGCGGAAACAGTTTGTCATCATGGGCGCCAAACGGACTAAACGGCCCTTGATGTGTTTCCATTAAGCTAAAGTTTGGTAACGCTACGGCAAAATGGTTTGTAGCGGCGGTGCATACTGGCCCCAATGGGTTGTGGGGCATGACATCGATATAATGCGCTTCTGCCCAACCTGATACTTTCACCGCTTCAGTTATGCCGCCAATATTGCACACATCGATACGTAAATATTGTGTCAGCCCCTGTTCAATATAAGGTTTAGCTGCCCACTTTGAGCTGAACTCTTCTCCAATAGCGAACGGGATATTTGTCATCGTTCTTAAGGTTTTATAAGCCTCTGGCGACTCATTACGAATAGGCTCTTCGATAAAGTCCAGCGTATCAGGCGCTAGGCGCTGACAAAATGATGCGGTTTCAGCGACACTTAATCTATGGTGATAATCGATACCTAGGGTGATGTCAGGCCCTAAAATTTTACGTAATTCATTTAAACAGCGCGCGGTGCGAGTAATCGATTCTTGTGGCTCAAAAGTGGTTAAGTCATCAAATCGGCTTGGAATAACCCGAATGGTTGTCCAACCTAAAGCGATTAAGGCTTTTGACTCTTTAACTAAATCATCTAACTTGTCAGGATCCGCCTCTGTATAGCAACAAGCAAAACAAGGAATATTGTCACGTTGTCGACCGCCAAGCAGTTGATAAACAGGGACGTTTAATTTTTTTCCGAGAATATCGTATAAAGCGATATCGATGGCTGAAATAGCCGCGGTAATCACGCGGCCACCTTCAAAGTAATGGCTACGGTATAATTCTTGCCAAATACGGCCAATTTGTTTGGCGTCTTTACCTTTTAAAAATTGACTAAAATGTTTAATCGCCCCCATAACGGCATATTCACGATTTGAAAGGCCTGATTCACCCCAACCGATAATGCCACATTCAGTGACTACTTTAACGAGTAACTGATTGCGCGAGCCAACTCTACCTAGTATTGCTTCAACAGATTCTATCTTCATGATGTTGTTCTCTTATTATTGTTATTTTATTGACTCGCGGGTAGACGATATTTATCCATTCTATCCATATCATACTTTTCAAATTTACGTTTCAGCAACCATCTTGGACGTTCTAATGTCAGTTCCCAAGCAAACAAATCTTTATACATGGATATAACCCGCTGTGGCTGGTCGTTTGCAAGGTTTGTTTGCTCACCAATATCATTGGCTAAATTATAAAGTTCAGTGGGTCTATCTGGGTAACGGATCATTTTCCAATCGCCCTCACGGATAACCGCTCTGGTTTCTTTTTTCCAAAACATCTGCTTATGAGGACGCGCTTTATTGTTACCCATAATATAAGGCAGTAAATCAACTCCATCAGTGTCAGTCACGGTTTCAATGCCACCAGCTGCACTGACAAAAGTAGGCAGTAAATCTAAGGTCGATACAGGAAAATCAAATTGTTGATTGGGTTTTATTTTTGCAGGCCAACTCATGATGAACGGAACACGGATACCGCCTTCTAAAAAGTTAGATTTTGTGCCGGCTAATGGCGCATTACTCGATGCATTTTTATCTGTTGGGCCGCCATTATCATTAGTAAATACAATAATAGTATTGTCTGCTAACCCCAATGATTTGAGTTTGTCGGTCACATACCCTGTCGCTCTATCCATGGCTAACGTCATTGCAGCCAGTTCTTGTTGCTTGCCTTTAAGTTCAGGAAACTGTTTAAGATCGTCTGGTTCAGATTCTAATGGTGTATGCACAGCGTTAAAGGCTAGGTAGATAAAGAAAGGGTCTTGCTGGTTTCTATCAATGAAGTCTGCGGCCGCCTTACCTAATACGTCAGTTAGGTATTCTTCGCGCTCTTCAAAATGCCCTAAGCCTCGCTCAAGTTGTTTGTCATACATAATGTCATCAGGATTGTTAATGTTCGTAATATTTTCAGGGTACTTAAAGTAACTGCGATCACCACCTCTAAAGCCTAAAAACTCGTCAAAACCGCGGTTTAATGGATGAAAACGCTCTGCACTGCCTAAATGCCACTTACCAAAAATAGCAGTTTTATACCCTTGGTCTTTTAAATAATCAGCCATGGTTGTTTGATCAACTGGTAGACCCATTTCTGCGCCATCTAATGCTGAGTTGTCACTCATATAACCAGGTACATTAATTTCTTCATAACCAAAACGTTGTTGATACTTCCCTGTCATTAACCCCGCTCTCGAAGGGCCACAGGTTGAATCACTGACATAGCCTTGACTAAAAACAATGCCTTGCGCTGCAATACTGTCTAAATGTGGGGTCTTCATTATTTTGCTGCCTTGAAAACCAAAGTCTGCAAAACCTGCATCATCTGCAAATATTAATATGATATTTGGCTGTTGTTTTTTATCTTCAGCGCTAACTGTTTCGGCTAACGCATTGGATGGTGCAAATGCTGTTAACGACAATACGCTAGTAAGGGTAACTAGCCCTGCTAACAATTTAGTTTTCATGATCCATGCTCCTAGATTAAACCTTGCTAACCAATGTTGAGTGATCTGATTAAAATATCAGCGGCTCATTTCATTGAATTCACAATCCTCTATCACTCAGTTTATGGGTATAGAAAGAACAAGCTTGTTGTACCGATTGCCTTAACTCGTTAAATGAACGAGCAATTAACGAAGGTAATAGTGGTCAAATAACGCGTTCATTTATACAAGATAATTGAAATCATAACCAAAACATGATAACTATTCAAACATATGATGTTTATTTATCTTATTTTACATAAATTAACATTACAGATTAATAAACAAAACGATTACAGCACCTGACTATATTATCTAAAGCGCCTAAAACTGCAACAAAAGTAGTATCTTACAATCTTAAGCGCACTCATATGGTGCTTATAACAGTCAAAATTCGTCATTATTGGGTCACAAGTAATGCCATTGATTTGACTTTTGAATAGATATTTTTATTTACAAATCCGCTACAAAACATGACAATTCGCGTAATAAATAAATAAAAATCAAGATGATAGCACCGTTATAACAACAAATATTTAACATGTTGCACATTTAAACATCATATGTTTAAATACTTCATATGAACTGTATTGGGTGTTTAATATACAAATACTAACAAATACCTTTAATACATAGTGAACATTAAGTCGTGGTTTACCAAGTTCTGGTTTGTATGGGGGGGGAGAAATTCCCGCAATGAGACATAAATAATAAATACACGGAGTAATAAAATGCCTAAATATAGTAAATTGCACAAAGCAATATTGCTGGCTGGTTGTTCTTTTGCAGCCTTCTCAAGCAACCTATATGCTGCGGAAGTTGTAGATGCGCCTAATGAAGAAGCGGTTTCAACTAAAGACATTGAAGTCATCATGGTAAGCGCGCAAAAACGTGAGCAGGCACTAAAAGATGTTCCCGTCTCTATTGAAGTTTTGGATGGTGATTTAGTCGAAAAAATGGGTGTCCAAGACGGTTTCGACCTCGTTAAATACCTACCGGGCTTTGGTATCGATGACAGTACTGAAATTAGAACAACAACATTAAAAACCCGTGGTATTGGTACTTTTACTAACTCTATCGGTTTGCAATCTTCAAACCTTGTGGTTATTGATGGTGAAGTATTACCCCGTCAATCTATGCTAAACCTTGCGGTTGCCGATGTTGAACGTGTTGAAGCGTTACGTGGTCCTCAAGGCACCTTATTTGGTCAAAACACCTCAACCGGCATGCTGCATTATGTGACCAAAAAGCCTAATTTAAATGGTGTTAGCGGTAAAGTTAGAACCGAACTCACCCAAGATAATGGTATAAATGTTAGTGGCGTAGTGAATGTGCCCTTCTCTGACAATTGGGCGTTTCGAATGAACGCACAGTGGAGCGAAGTTGACGGTTGGATTGACAATACTATGCCAGGTCATGAAGATTATAAAATTGGTGAAAAAGATCAATCAGGTTTACGTGGTCAACTTCTCTATGATGATGGCGAGCAATTTAATATCTTGTTCCGTGCTGAATATGCTGAAACAGACAGTAACTGTTGTTCAATGACACAGATTGGTCCAGTTAATCCAGATTACGGCCCTAAACCTATCATCAACATTAAAGATGATGGCATCATTGAAGGCACAACTTATAACCGTATCAATTCTTCAAAATCATTTGATGATACAGGTAAACCTGTTACTGCTCGTAACCCCGAAGCAAACTATGGTTCAACTGAAAACCTCGGCTTTTCTATTGCTGCTGATTATTACCTTAATGATGACTTAACCCTTTCATATAATGGTAGCTACCGAGACTTCGACTTATATAACAGTTCAGGTTTTTTCACTTTAAACTTCCCACTAGAGCGCTCAGCATTTGGCGGTAATGAATCTGTTATCGTGAACCAACAAGAAATTCGTTTAAGCTCGTTCGATAATGAAAAGTTTGATTGGATTGTAGGTTTGTTTTATCACAACACTGAAGGTCAACGTTCAGAAAACCGAGATGGTTGTATCGCCGGTAACTTCGGCTTTATCAATGGCGGCGAGTTATCTGGTTGTTACGATCGCCAGTCTACAAGAAATTTCTTAAGCATGTACGAAGGGCAACAGTTTGACGAAAGCATGATGGCCGACCTAAATCCAGGCCGTTTGCTCTCTGGTGGTAACTTCACCACTAACTTCGAAAACTTTGCCATCTTCGGTCAATTTGAATACCAAATAACAGATCAACTAGATGCCACTTTCGGATTCCGTGCTCTGCATGAAGAAGGTGAAGCAACGTTCGAGCGTACTGATTTGTTTGCACCATCAGATGGGATCGGTATGGATACATACGATGATGTGTTAGCAATGTCTCAGACAGATCCTTCATTGATTAAACGTCAAACTGAAAAAACCAAGTTCTCAGATTCTGATGATGCATTTATTTACAAGGCTGTTGTGGGTTACGACTTTACCAATTCAATTCGTGCTTATGTCAATTACTCAACGGGTTATAAAGGTTCTTCGTATTTTGTTACAACAAATACTAACCCATTAGATGCTGATCAATTCCCAACAAAACCTGAGCAATCAAGTAACTTTGAAATTGGTTTACGTACTGGCTTTTTTGATAATGACGTACTATTCAACATCACCTACTTTGATATGACAGTTGAAGATTATCAAGTACGCGCAACACGCGTGATTGATGAAGAAGAGAATATCGTTTTCGCAGGTTACGTGAATGCAAAAGAAGCACGCTCAACGGGTTTCGAAGCTGATGCGATAGTTGATATCACAGAAGATTTACGTTGGACCGCGAGTTACGCCATTTTTGATGCGCGTTACGAAGATTTCTCAGATACACCGATTAACTGCCCTGCAGGTGACGGTGGCGAATTAGCAGATCGTTGTAACACTGATCCTGTAACAGGTCGTCAAACATTTGATCAAACAGGTCTTTCTTTCCCGAATAATGCTGAGCAGCAAGTATTTAGTACATTGAAATACTCAACTGAATTCGGTAACACGGGCTGGAATGGTAACGTACAAGCAGCTTGGCGTTATAACGGTGCGCATACACAAACCATTAATGAGCTAGCACTTGATCAAAATGCTAATCCGTCATCAAGTATTTGGGATCTTTACTTTAACTTCGGCGGCGATAACTTACGTTTCAGCTTGTATGTTAAAAACTTATTTGACCAATCTTACACTACCCGTCAAAACACTAACCAAGAAGGTTTTGGTCAAGGTTTCTACCCTCGTGATTGGAACCGTTTCTACGGCGGTAGTGTTCAATACTCATTTTAATTTATGACAATGTTAATCGTCAGCTGTTGTAGCCGATTAACATTGAATACTGAGTTTATTCTGCCCCAACAGCATTAAACTCGGTTTCACTAATTAAAAAACTCCATTTCATTGACGAAATCTACAACTTGTCAATTCACTTTAGCGTCAGAGACGACTTGCTCATTACATCACCCCTTTATGTGTAATGAGTAAGTTTCTATGAGACTCCCCTTTGAATAAGTTTCTATGAATGAGTCTCTGGCACTTTTTATTTTGACTTTTAGTGACCGATTTCGCTACTGAATTTAAGCCATGTCGTTTCAGAGTAATCTTCACCTTTGTAACGTCTGCGGTTCCTTGAATTCTTTATAACATTATGAAGAAAACGTTCAATTTTAATCAATGCCCATTTTGAACATGGCTAAGCCTATCTAATGGATTAGATCACGGTAAACCATCTATAAATTATCATTAATTGCACAAGGAAAACCTATGAAAGCTACCAGTATATTCACGATACTTGCGTCTCTAGCGATGTTGGCTTACTCCAATATCGCTTCAGCACAGTGGCACAATATCAACAGCGATGTTTTTATCCAAAAATACTCACGCCCTATTATCAACCAAGAAAACCAAACCTATTCTTTTGACGTAACGATTAGAAACCGTACCCGTGATGCCATTAATGGCAATTTCCGCCTATTGATTGATAACGCCACTGTGCCAGTGATTAATTTTGATGGCGAAACTGATAATAACGTCCCTTACTACGAAGTGACTGAACAAACGTTAGCCCCAAAGTCAAAAGTTAAGCTACGTATTAGCTTTCCATTTCAGCGCGGTTTTCCACGTTACACGCCTACACTTGAGTATGCACCAATGGGCTCGATTGCTGGAGGCTTAGGTGAAAGTGTTATCGTTGATGAGGTTAATTACTTCACTAACGAAGTCATCGACGATGAACCTGAAATGGTATACCCAGGTGGTACCACGGCTGAAATGGTTGCTCGTCTTCAACAAGCGATTAATCGCGCAACTGAAGAAGAAATGGGGGGGGTTGTGCGTATGGCGCCAGGTGAATATGTGTTAACTCAAATCAATCTTAAATCAAATGTACGCCTTGAGATTGACCCTGAGGTCACCATTAAAATGGTTGATAGAGCCTTGTTTTCTGCTGGACGTGATGCCAATAACCTGCCGCCGAAGTTATATAATATTGAAATTACTTCTACTCACCCGACTAAGAAATTTACCATCGATGTTAATAACCCAGTTATTTTCAGAAACTCGATTCCTTTTCGCGTAGGATTTGTCGAAAACTTTGCTATTTCTAACTTCCATGTTGAAGACTACTATTCAATATTCCCATCGGTGTTTATCGTTGCAGAC
Source organism: Shewanella sp. 10N.286.52.C2 (assembly GCF_002874545.1). Taxonomy (NCBI): domain Bacteria; kingdom Pseudomonadati; phylum Pseudomonadota; class Gammaproteobacteria; order Alteromonadales; family Shewanellaceae; genus Shewanella; species Shewanella sp. 10N.286.52.C2. The sequence continues at coordinate 22,958 of NZ_MCTV01000039.1, read as the reverse complement.
AGCGACACGCGTAAAGTTGAGAATAATGAAACTTATAATCGTATTGCGGTTAAAGGCGTGGTTCAAAATGCCACTAATACCAAGGTCGCTACGGGTTATGCGCTGGTGCAACTGTTTAGTGGCCGCCAAGTATTACTGCGAGATTTAACCGCACAAGGCGGACTGACTATTCGTTTAGAGCCAGGTAGTGGCAAGCCAAATGATTACTTAAACCGTGCAGGTCAAAATGTCGGTTCAATTACCGATATTCGTATGATCAACATTCATAACTATGAAGGCATGGCGGCGGTTTTCTTAAAGCCACATGAAAAAATCATCGACAATATCTGGGGCACTAATATTACTGCCACAGATAGTGCTTTTGCCGTGATGGCCAATGCCAGTGATTCGAAAACATTTACTCGTGGTCACTTTAGTAACACCCGCTTTGATGGTGTCATCCGTTTAGATAGAACAAACGATGAAGCAATGGCAGATATTGGCCCGTCATCAATGTACTTTGTGACTGAAAGTGAACGTGTAGGTCGCACCAATTATGGTAGCTTCCCTAACGATCCTTCAGGGCGTCGCAAGCATACTAAACCTATGGTACCAGTATTAATTGCTTCAGCGATGAACAGCGAAGAAGTGGGTCCTTTTGAAAAAGGTCGCTACAGCTATGATGTTTCAGCAGCTGATATTCAGCCTTCTGCTGAGTTACCGTTAGAACGTCCAGAGCTAGTACTTTACCGTGAAGATGCGGTACTCGTTAACGGCCGATCAGCGCATAAATGGATTAACGAATAAACCATGATTAGCTTTATGCGGCATTAGCCTTAATATCAATGCCGTTCAGCCACGCTGAACGGCATTTTTATGAGATAATACTAACTTATAGATGAACATGATCATTATTTTATACGCTATTTTTTATGTCGCTTTGTATTATCGACTCAGGTATTTATAATCAAAGAAAATGTCGCTTTCCTATTGAATTCCCTAAAGGCACAAACATGGCTGAACTAACCCTTGATAAAACGGATATGCAAATATTGCAACGACTGCAATCAACAGGGAAATTATCAAATCAAGATTTAGCCGCACAAGTCGGTTTATCTCCATCACCTTGTTCAAGACGTGTAAAAGCGTTAGAAGATGCAGGCTTTATTAATGGTTACGCTACAGTACTTAATGCAGAAAAATTCAACTTAAACTTAACGGTTTACATTCAAGTGCGCCTAGAAAAACACAGTTCAGATATATTGGATGCTTTTGAAGCTGAAATCGCCTTATATGATGAAGTACAAGAATGTAGTCTTATCACTGGCAGTGAAGCCGATTATCATTTAAAAGTCATCGTTGAGGATATGCAACAATATAAAGTATTTCTATTAGAAAAATTAACTACCAACACACATATCGCCGGTGTTCACTCCAGTTTTGTCCTCAAAAATGTCAAAAGCAGCACTGCAATTCCACTTCCACTTCCACTTCCAAATAATGATAATTAACCGACCTAAATTAATAACAAAAACGACACAAATAAAACATTAAAAGGGTAATTTTAGCAACGTCTTAGGTGCTAAATCACTTTTCGTTAACTGAAGCTGTAAAAAATTAAATTGCGTACTCACCTCCTTACCACTACGCTAAAACACAAAAGTCACACAAAACACAGCATGAGAAGATAAATCATCTCTTCTGATGAATACATAGCAATAAAATCGCTTTTATGATTAATTTAAAGCAAAAAGTATTCGTTGCCATTAATTTATAAAGTACTAGTATGCGCGCTCTTCAATAATGTCTATAGAGTTATATCATGAGCGTAAAATCATCAGGCCAATTCAGTTCACGTATTGGTTTTATTATGGCTGCAGCGGGTTCTGCTGTTGGTGTTGGTAACATCTGGGGATTCCCTACACAAGCTGCAACCCATGGCGGCGGTGCATTTTTACTTGTCTATGCCGTGTTAATTTTACTGCTGGGCTTTCCTATGTTAATGGCTGAATTAATGGTTGGTCGTCACGGACAGACTAATCCAGCTGATGCAATGGCTAAACTTGCTAATAAGCCCTTAGCCAAAAAGATAGCTAAAAGTATCGGACTTGTTTCAATTATCACTGCCACGCTTATTTGTACTTTCTACAGCATTCTATCAGGCTGGTTTGTCAGTTTTGCCCTAGCGCCAGTGGCACAGATGGCGAACCAAGCTGAGGTGGCTGCTTGGTTAATGGACTTTTCTATCAGTAGAAATTTAGTCTTTACCCTATTGTTTATCACACTGGTGATATGGGTGATCCGCCAAGGGGTACAGCAAGGAATTGAGCGTTGGTCAAAACGATTGATGCCACTGTTACTAGTCATGTTAGTCGCTGGCGCTATCTATATTTTAACCCAGCCAGGGGCAATGCAAGGTTTGTCAGTATTATTTGTGCCTGATTTTTCGAGGGTATTAGATACAGAGGTGTTAATGGGCGCATTAGGGCAAACCTTTTTCTCACTGTCTGTGGGTACTGGCGCCATGATGGTATACGGTGCATACCTTAATAAACGAGAAAACATAGCTAAACTAACCGCATACGTTACCTTAATGGACACCAGCGTCGCATTGCTAGCCGCGTTAATGATTATTCCAGCCATGTATGTGGCCCAGCACAATGGCGTACAAATTTTCGCTGACGATGGCAGTTTACTAAATTCTGACACCTTAGTGTTTAGTGTATTACCAGCGCTTTTTGATTCTTTAGGTGGGATCAGCCAATATCTATTAGCAATCGTGTTTTTTTCATTAATGACCATTGCCGGTTTGACCTCGGCAATGTCAATTGTAGAAGTACCCACTAGCTATTTAGTTGAAAAAACGTCCTTAACACGTAACAGTGCCAGTTTAGTCGTCGGCGCGTTTATCGCCACTGTTGCTTGCGTGATTGTGTTTAACTTTAATGAGTTATTTGGTTTGATCATCACCATAACGACTGAACGAGCACAGCCATTAATTGCCTTGGGTATTGCGATATATTTAGGCTGGGTTTGGCATAGGAATTCGTTACTTGCAGCAATTTCACAGCAACAAGGCGTTGATAAAGATAGCTACTTTTGGCGTATGTGGCCTGTTTATGTGAAGTTTGTTTGCCCAGTATTAATCTGCTTGATAATCATGCAGTTATTCTTAGGCTAATAACTTTCAAAACAAGCTGCTAACTAAGATATACAAAAGGCTATAAGATTATAATTTTTATAGCCTTCTTATTTTATACAAATGAATTTGTCGTACATCCCAAATTTCCCTTGCTGAACTCAGTTAATGAAAAAAGTGCCAATGGTTAAAATATCCACTAACACAGCAAAAAAACCACTACAAAGACAAGATATACCTCTATATCAGCCTTCAATAACGCCAATCACAAACGCTGTATAAATAAACAGTATCATGTTAAGTTAGTGCGCTATTATCACTATAATTATCATAATGATTTTCACCCTAATCAATTAAGTGATAGTAAATTAAGTGATAGTAAATTAAGTGATAGCCGATTAAGTGATAGCCGATTAAGTTTATCTGTCAGCGCCTTCAAAAGGCTGATTTGACCAAATAAAAATGACAAAAGAGAACATATCATGAATGTAATGGGAATCATGCTTAAAGCAAATGAAATGCGGATAGTGACGTTAACGGGCACAAGAACAGCACACGAACTCATTAATCCAAAGTTCAATAAACTGGCTGTAGACAAGCACCCTCAGCAAGCGGAAGTGAAAATTCTGATAGAGCAAATTTCACAATATTGTGATGCCAATAATATTGAAAAAGTAGTTATTAATAGACGATCTACAACAGGACAAGGTGCTGGCGGCGCGGGGACTTTTTTATTGGAAGGTGCTTTATTGGCGACATTGAAGCCAGCTATCGTTTTTATTCATCCAGCCACAATAAGAGCAACCGATAAACGAGAAGCAGACCACAAGTCAGCTAAACCTAAAACCGTAGATTTAGGCAAAGCTTATGATCTTGCTTATGAAAGTTTAGCCCTTAATTAAGCTATGTAAAAAGCGCTCTGAACGTGGAATGTAGTAATTATCATAGTCAAATGACATTACTACACTGGATGTTTTGGCTATGATTTCATCTCTAGGTACAAAACCAATCACTCGAGAATCAGAACTATGATCACGGTTATCGCCTAGTGCTAGGTAATGACCTTCTGGTACGGTAACCTCAGAAAAATTTGAAAGCCTAGAGCCACTATTACTGGTACGAACGAAATGGTTAACCGTGCTAGTTTCAGAGAATAACTGCTCAATTTTGTCATCGGATGAATCAGTTGCACTTATTGGTTGATAGGCTAATGTCTTTCCATTAATGCTGAGCACATTATCCGTCAATGCAATGACATCCCCTGGTATGCCAATGACACGTTTAACCAGTCTATTATCAGCAGCAGTAGATTCGAAAATAATAATATCGCCGCGCTGAGGATCTGCAATCTTATAAAGCGAAATGTGCGTAAAAGGTACTCGTAAATCATAAGCCATTTTATCGGCATACAATCTATCACCTTCAATGATAGTCGGTTTCATTGAGCCTGACGGCACGGTATACCAGTCTGCAACAGCGCTTCGAAAAACACACATTAACATGATAAATAACAATAACGACTTATTGGCTTTAATCGCTTTCACTACAGCATTGTTCATATAAATTCCTTTTTATGTAATAACAAATCATTAACTTAGATTAGCAAATACCAATCAATAACAACATCAAGCTTAACGATTTTTAATCTAATATGTGCTGTGAAACCAAACAATAAAATCTTAAATAGTGAAAAGTGAAAAGTGAATGGCGTAACATGAATGGGGATTAGCTTTGTTTGCTGCTGACAAAAAATTAAGGGAGAGATAGCTAATCTCTCACTTCCCTATTAAATCAGGACTTAATCTGCCCTTTTACTGATCCATTTAGCGAAAGGTTGAGCAGTCATCCCGTGTAAAATAAGACTAATAAACACAGTGCAAATCACCGTCATGGCCATAAAATTACCGCCGGGTAAATCCTTGTCCAGCATGATAATAACAAACACTATCGATGCAAGGCCCCGAGGTCCAAACCAGCCTAGAAAAATTTTAGAAGGGATATTGCCACCAGCACGGCCCAATGACAAAAATATCGGTAACATACGAACAATGGTCAAGCTGAGTAAGGCATAAATCAGCATAGTCCAAGTAAACTCGTGAAAGGCATTTCCAATGACAAATGCACCAAATAATAACCATGTCAGCAGTGCCATTATTTCACCCATACCCTCGGTAGGCAGCAATAATTTATGCTTAGTCTCTTTACATAAATGGCCAAACAACAGCCCACCAGTAAATGCCGCAATATAACCACTACCGCCTAACTCTTGTGAAATAGCAAAACAAGAAAGCGCTAAACTGAGTACAATATTCTGGCTCCAAACATCGGTTATCCAGCCTTTTTTATGGCACAACTTTATTAAGCTAGCACCCATAAAAGAGGTAGTTAATCCCACCACCAGCCCGATGCCTAATTCTTCGACTAAGAAATGAACAGCCAGTTCAGACACATCCCCTTCTGCCACAGTGCCTGCCGCGAGCGCTAAAAACACAAATAAGATAGGGACACATATGCCATCATTTAAGCCACTTTCAATGTTCAAACCTTCACGTAACCTTGCCGGTACAATGGGACTTGAAACCACCGCTTTACCTAAAGCTGCGTCGGTGGCAGCTAGCATGGTGGCTAACGCGGCAATCTCAAAGATGCCGAGATTAGGAAACAGCACAAAGCCAACTGCAACCCCAAGTAAAATAGCACCAGGTAACCCATACATTAGCATTCGAGTGGGAATGCTAATGTGCTTTCTAAGCACAGATAAATTCGAGTTTGATGCATCGCAAAACAAGACTATCGCTAAGGTTATGTCAGCAAAAACACGTAAACCGATACCGTCAAGATCAGTACCTAGCCAATTAAGCACCAAAGGACCCAGCACAAAACCCACCAGTACAAACACCATAGGGCCAGAAATCATCGAGCGTTCAAATCGCCCTGCGACCAAGCTGTAACATAAAGTAAATACGGCCAAAATAGCCAACTCTATATACATTTAACAACCTCCCAACTGAGCATGAGTACAGTGAAAATAAGATAATAATTAACCATATAAATTAACTTACATGGCTGGGCATTGATTAGGCAAACTCTATTTAGCTATTTTAAAAAAAACAGCTTTGATTCTTGAATACAGGTGCCTATAGATTGTAATTATTGAACTGGAAATAATAGGTAGGAAATAATGGATAGGAAATAATGGATAGAAAATAGTAACTCAAAGCCATTTAATCCACTTGGCAACTAAACCTGCTTGCAGACTAAACCATAGTTGGATATTTGTTCAGATTATTTTCATTGAGTCGAAAGCAAAGCTAACTGATAAGGCTTAACGACATTTTTATCATTCAATACATCGCCCAGGAAAGCCTATACGAGCAAAAGGCCAATCATTATTAAGCCATTGCATGACAGTCTCAAAAAGCACCTTATCTAACGCCAAACTATCATCACGAACCCATAAATAAACTTCGCAATCATAATCTTCAGATGGACTGGGATCCACATAAACACAGCCAAGGCATCTGGTTTTGCTAAGGTTTAATACTGAATAAGCAAATGCCTGTCTTGCTTCAAATTCTTGTTGGTGATTTTTTAGTTCTTGAATATTTTGTTGTAACGACATATTAACTTTAGGCCAATCAGAATCTAAGCCAAACATGCCTTGCAGTCTTTTTTGACTAGACATCACTGCCTCATAATCTAATGCTGCAAGTGAATCTTCTAGTACGGTTAAGTGAAAGTGTTCTGTAACCAATACTTTTGGTACAACAAAAGCATCATCGATGAATTTTATCGGCATATTAAACGCTACCTTTATTGCAATTAATAAAATAACCAAGTGTTGTGGTTCGGCCCTGTTCAACATTGGGTGTAAGGACATGGCTTGCCACTGCCCAGCCTTTAATTTTAGGCTTTCTCTACCACTAGATAGGTGTGAATCTCAGGGTATTGGTCAAACTCTAAATGTCTGATGATACAGCCAAGCTCAATAAGTAATCTGACAAAACCATTGGTACCCAGTGATGAATAGTAAACTTCTGGTCCCATAAAATTATCAGTGTGAGAGTTTTCTTTGTCTGTACCACCAAATGAAAATATAAACACCCCACCCGTATTTAAGCTTTCTACAATTCTAGTAATCACATTTCGTTGTTCTGCCAATGGTACATGCCAAATACTATCCCATGCGCTTATAAAATCGTATTTTTCAGGCAAGTCGTATTCACAAATATTAGCTTCTATAAAGTGAATATCGGATTGGCGTTTGCGAGCAATATTGAGCATTTCAGTTGACACGTCCAGCCCTGAAACTGTGAAGCCTTCACGGGTAAGTAATGCTATAAATCGCCCAGTGCAGCCACAGCCAATATCCAACGCTTTTCCGCGATTCTTAACAAAGCTTATTGCTTTCTTGTGTTGCACAATGCCATTACTCATATCGAATTTTTGACTATCCCAAATATGCGTAATTTGATTATAAGCTTTGCCAATATCTATCGGTTTCAAACAAAATCTCCCTTCTTTCGCAACCTAGCGAGGTAATATATCTACCTTTAATGGAAGTGGGTAGCCATATCGCTGCTGAGATTATGATAAAACTGGTTCAAATATGCATCATTAAGAATCATGACCCGCAAACATTCGCGCTTGCACTAGTGTACGCGTAATACACAGTCTCTTTGGCGTCAACATGATGAGGCGAGATGTAAAAGTACCTAGCATCACTGATACGCCAGCAAGTTCCAGAAACATTACGCTGCGTTTATGCGGCTTTTGGTCACACTAAAATCGTTATCGCTTTCAGTTTCACAGCCTGGATCACATGTTAATCATTTTTATATGCATTGATTTATGAGGCTGGCTAAGTCCTACTCACATATAAACATATGAGGTTTCAGTATGTAACACCTAGTGCAAAATAAATTGATACCATTATAAAAAAGCCGTAATCCAAATAAAGTCGAATTACGGCGCGATTAAAACTGTTAATCAATTTGGTTAAGTTGGGAAACCTTTCACTGTCACTTATATTGCTTAATTAATACTCGCCACTCATTACTGAATACTTATCAATCGTTATTTATTACTTGTCGTAAACCATTTGATTGATGGTATTAGGGTTAATGTCTTTAAATGTCGACGTTTCGCCATTAGTCCAACTGACCTCAACAGAATCAACTTGCTGACATTCGCCCAACCCAAAATGGATTTGTTGATTATAAGATTGCGTGTAAGGCGCACCAGATGCGCCGACTCGCCTAATTTGACTACTGCCACAAGCACTAAGTTTTACCAAAGCCCCTTGTGCAGTTGCTTTATCCTTTGGTGAGTTATTAACTGTTACTACAGTGAAGTTCGCATTCCCCGTATCGCGATTGACCGCTTGGTTTTTGTAAACATGCCATTGACCACGCTCATTTGCGTAAACAAGATCATTAAAACCATCTCTGTTGTAATCCACCACATCACTGCCAGAGCCTGCTGCGCCGAGCTCAAGTGATTTAATGCCATGGTGCGCTTGAACTGTAAATGTACCATCACCATTATTAAGCCAAAGTAGCTGTTCTGTTGCCTGAGACAAATCTCCTTGCTTAACCACAAACAAATCTTGATACCCAGAATTGTTAAAGTCTGCCACCGCGACACTTGAAGTATGCTCATTCATCACTAGATTAGCCTTAGCCATGACATTGACAAATTTTCCATGTCGATTCTCAAGTAACATGTCTTTAGGCGCAGGCAGTTGCTCTGTCGCGTCATATTGCTCAACACCTTTAACTACCCCAGTCGTTGGCGAGAAGGTATTTCCTGCGATCCGCCAGGTATCATTACCTACGTAACCAACATATAGCCCTTTATTAGGTAGTTTGTCAGGCCAGCCTAATGCATTACTGCTAACCAACTTGATGTTTTGTCCACTATGACGCTCACCTTCAAATTGGTACTTATATGCTCCCTCTCCTATAAACACATCTTGATTTGGATAAGGTGACTGGTAATTTTCTAATTCAAAAGTGTCACCAATGATTAAGTCCTCAAAGCGGAACTTGCCACGTTTAGTATAAAAGGCAAAAGTATTACTGGTTTTATCAAAGAAGGTGTCACCCGCTTCAAATGGTCTTGCTCTGGTAAGATAGAGGTCAAAGTCACCATCATTATCATAATCAATTTCAGCTATACCAGTGACATGTTTTATATCTTGAGCAAACACACCATTAGTCACTTCTGTGTAAGTTAAATCACCATTTCCCTTTAAAGCGATTAGCCGGCCATGACCGTATATAAATAAGTCATCAATTTTGTCATTGTTAAAGTCAGTAACTAGTACTTTTTGCCCATCCTGATAGGTTTGCGGTAAATCTGTCGCATAACTGAGATTGCCTTTACCGTCATTTTGATAAATAAAGTTTTCAGTCGTACTTTTGGGCTTTGGCCCCTTAGCCCGCGAGGGAAAACCCATTAATATTAAATCTAATTCACCATTGTTATTTGCATCAAAAAACTTACTGGTTCTGCCACGTAAGTTTTGTAATGGCGGGTTAAATTCATTACCTTCAATGATCGTTCGGCCATCAAAATGATATAGCTTGGCATTACGTGCATTGGAGCCTGAACCGCCTCCACGAGAAATTAAAATATCAACTTTTCCGTCTTGATTAAAATCTGCAACACCAATGCCATGCATGTCACCCACAATCAAATCATGACCTTTCGAATATGTGCCTTCATTGTTCCAATAAAGCTTTACTGAATATCCATGATCGGTCAGCAAAAGGTCTGGATAACCATCCTGGTCAAAATCGGCTATCACCGGATTATCCCATTTACGGCGATTAACACTTTCCAGTTTGATATCTTGGTGCTGGTCTGAGAATAATATGCGTTGATTGGTCACTGTGTCTGCTGAACCAGAGTCTTCAGTTGTAGTTTCACAACCTAACAAACTGGCAATAGCTAAACTGACAGCGAGCGCCGTCGATAATTTTTTAAACTGTAACATGAGTGCTTCCTGCATGAAGGGCCATGGTATTAACTCAATTAGATTGATGAGTTAATACCGATGAGCTTTAAAAGTGCATAACTAATGATATAAACACAATCAATTAAGATGAGTCAGAGTCAAATCTACTTGCTGGTAGAAAAGGTTTGATCGAAACGCGGCATGCCTTTTAAACGCCAATCTGCGCCTTCATAGGCTTCATGGAACCAAAGCGGTTGTTTATTATCCCAACTCCACTTTTCCATCTCACGTACCATGTCAATCAACATTGTTTTATGCTTTTTACTTAAATCATTGGTTTCATTTAAGTCCACTTCAACATTAAACAACTGCCAAGGCTTGTCACCCTGCTTTACCGCTTTCCATTGATTGCGGCGAACAGATGCATCGCTATAGCCTTTACGGTGACGTAAAACATAAAAGAGCTCATCTTTATGCGGATCTTCTCCGGCACGAAATGCAGGCCAAATATCTTTACCGTCTAACCTTTTTTGACTCGGAATTGTTATGCCAGCTAACGCTGCAAATGTCGGATATAAATCTAACGCTAACACGGGATGTTCGAAGCGCTGACCAGCAGCAACTTGTTTAGGCCAGTGAAACAACATTGGCGATCTAAATCCGCCTTCATACACGCTTCCTTTGCCTTCCTTTAACGGGTAATTACTGGCACCTTTGCTTAGCTTGCCTCCGTTATCACTTAAAAAAACAATCAAGGTGTTATCTAATTGATTAGTCTTTTCTAACGAGTCAACAACGCGCCCAATACCGCGATCTACCGCATAGACCATTCCTGCGTAGGTTTTACGTTTTTCATCGGTAATGTTAGGAAACATATCCATGTCAGATTGTTTCGCCTCTAAAGGAACATGAGGTGCGTTGTAGGCTAAATATAAAAAGAATGGTTTGTCATCGGTCGCTGCATCTTCAACGAAACGACTGGCTTCGCGAGAAAGCGCATCAGTGATGTATTCGTTTTCATCAACTCCTTTACCATTATGTTCCAAAGGCAAAATGTAATGATTGATATTGGTATTGCCCAGTTTTACTTGGTTAGCATATTGCGCTTTAAACTGTTCAGGAAAGTAATTATGCCCACCGCCAGTAAAACCATAAAAATCATCAAAGCCACGCGCATTGGGATGGAACTCAGGCGCTTCACCTAAGTGCCACTTACCGATTGCTCCAGTGTTGTAGCCGTTATTTTGCAGTAGCTTACTGATAAATTGTTCATTGGTTGGAACGCCAACAAATGAACCTTTGGTAGGTAAATTAAACTGAGAACCAATTTTATGTGGGTATCGCCCTGTCATTAACGCCGCTCGGCTGGGACCACAAAATGGATGCGCCACATAAGCTTGCGAGAATGAAGTCCCATTTGCAGCTAACTCGTCTAAGTTTGGTGTTGTAATATCAGTCGAGCCATTAAATCCAACGTCGTTATAGCCAAGATCGTCAGTCAAAATAAGCAGTATATTCGGCTGTTGCTGACTGGTATGCGCAGTTTCTGCAGCGATAGCTGGTACAGCAGTGACCGAGGTTGACACTAGCATGGCTAATGATGATAAAACGCCCAAAACATTAACCTTGACCTTAGCTTCCCTTTTTAAATTCAAGTGCTGATACGGGCTTAATGTTGAACTTGTAGTAAGTAATCTATTCATAACATCCATTTCTCTAATTACTGCAATTATCATTAATCATGCTTTATAAACTGAGCGAGTATTAATTTAGCTTGTATTAACTTATTACGTATTAAACGCTCGAAGCCTTTACCGTCACTAAAGTAAATTATCACTACTAGAACTAAGTTACTTAATTCATTTAATAAAATATGATCATTTATTTTGCTTAACGCGATACAAACGGCATTATAAATGTCGTTTGCCTGTACAATTTTATGTAGCAAATCTAGCTACTGAGATGTGAAAACTCTCACATTAAAACTCCTGCAAAAACTCATACACATGCTTAAAGTTTTATACCGGCTGCAACCTTATACTTGCCGACTAAACATGTATCGAATTAGCCTTATGCATATACCCCTGATTCGAATAGCACCTGAGTCAAATAGCGCCTGAATCAAATAGCACTTTATTCAAATAGCCCCTGATTCAAAAAGAATGTGCTCTACCATGTCACGCTGCTGCGCAGTATTTAATTGATCGGTTCTTTGGTAATGCAATTCTTCTAATGCACTGAGTAATTGCGGATCGGTTAATTGTCTTTTACCTATGACATCTAAAGCCATATCAATGACCGCATCTGAGGGATCTGATAGCGCATCCGTTAATAACATCACTTCATCGTCCCTTGAAACCACACCAATCACTTCAATGGCTGCAGCACGAACATTGTCATAAGGAGAATAATAAAATTGCTGATACGCTTGATTGAATTGCTGCTTTTTCTCTTCAGTCATGTAACTGACTTGGCTAGTCAGCTTTATGCTGTCAGTTAATATATTGGGATCTGTTATATTGACTAAATTCTGTCTTAATTGTTGTCGCTGTTCTGGCAATAACTTATGTGAATAATTTTGTTGGTATAGTTGATTCGCAATAACATCATTTGGATTTTCAATTAAAAACTCAAATATCCCCTCTTCTAAACCTTCAGACTCAACAGCCGCTATCGACAATATGGCTGTTATCGCCATTTGTTTAATCGCTGAATTTTGCAGTGAATTAATATCACTCATCAACTGATAAAATTCAGTATTAGAAGATAAATCCCATTGTTGATCATACAATGATGAAATCAGCTGGCATTGCTCAACTGTCATTGCCTCACTGGATACAGCATCTAGATTATCGATAATCATTGGCTGCGGTTTGTTATTTGTTACCCTAATCAAGTTTGAGTCATCAGTTAACTGAGCTGGGTTCTCTTGGTTTGGGTTTGGGTTTGAGTTTTGTAATTGGCCTTGGTTTTGGTCACGTTCTTGATATTCACTTGCATATCTAGATGAAGCGCTATTAGTTAAATCATTAAAGAAGAACCCAAACAGAAAACCAATAAACATCATGCATACTGAAAATAACAAGGCTGCTGCGATTTGTTTATTAGTTCTAATATTAAACACTAAATTTGCCTGATGATTTAACACTGCATTCCCCTTTTCATGACCCACTCAACAATATGACTATTAATGTTTATAGTGTTTGAGCGGCGAATCACTCACTGCTCAAACACTTTTATCAACGTAATGACCAAGCTAAGGCTTAATCTAAGCTTATTTGTTAATCCACACTGTCGCGGCTTTGTCATTTAGTTTGACGGCATCTTCACGGTAAAAGACTTTCGTTGCACGTTCGTAATTGCCCGTTTTTGTAATATTGGCATTTGAAATATCAATACCAAAACGCCCTTTTACAGCTGTGCCAACATTGTTTTTGTTAAGCGCAGAAGCCAACAATACTGGTGCAATTGGCTTGGTATGCCAGCGACGACCAGAAGGATCGTTCGGGAAATCAGCAATCTTAGTTCTGCCCGCACTTTCACTTGGTTCGACAAAGTATTGTGACGACGCGCCAATATCAGCTAACGGCGTGTTTTTAGTTTTAGTCAGAGATATGCGGCCAGTGAACTTAGTGCGCTCAAAATAACCACGGCTAAAGGTGCTAGAGTCACTTGAGTTGCTCATTATGGTAAATGCACTGTTTACACCACGGATATTGGTGCCGGTGATATCAGAACAAATCTTTTGATGCGGTTTTAGAAACAAAGCAGCCATACCTTCAGTGTTTTCAATATCAATCATTTTGATATCTGCAATATTACCGACGCGGGGACCTGCTTGGTTTAAGTAATCTGATGGTCTGCCACTACCAGGCTCTAAACGAATGGTTAAACCCCCTTCAGCATCTAAGTTCTTTAGACGCATCTGCTTACCGCTGAATAGTTGGATCAATGCGTAACCTGCTGCCACCTTTGTAGCAGAGATATTTTCGACAACACCCTTTTGCGGAATCCGACCATAAGTCGCATTGTTAGCCACTGTTCTAGCGTCACTATCAGCAACCATAAATAGTGATGGGAAAATAGAATAGTTATCCTTGATATCAAAATTTGATAACGCAAAGTTCTTCACATAACCCACACGTACCGGAATTGCATTTAAGAAAATGGCATTTTTATTGACGTCAATTTTGAAACGAGCATTACCGGTTGAGGTAATCTCCACATTTTGCATTAAAGGCGCACGAGGACCTTGACCATTACGGTTAAGATTAAATAAAACTTTATCAGCCATTTTAATGGTTTTACCTGACTGAATTTCTAATCGAACATTGGCTTTTAAATCAACTTGCGCCAATTTCAAATCATTACCCATCACTTTTACCACGCCGCCATTTGGCTTATTAGTAGCGCGATCGATAGCGGCTTGAAGTGCTCGCGTTTGCACTGCTGCACTACCCGATAATGTGACGGTTTCAGTTGCTCCGGTCACTTTGTTAGTAAAATAACGGCCTTGATTACCAATACTTGCAGCTGCTGTTGGCGCGATATAAGTCATTGATGCCATTGAAAGCGTTAGCATACTTCCGAGTAAGCATGTCTGGGCAGTTTTCCCGATGCTGGTGTTAAAAACGCTGTTCATAATTTCTCCTAATTCACATTATTTTTACTGCTTTGCCAACATTGGAGCCGCAAAAAACCCGCTCTTGGCTATACAGCCAAAAGTGGTTTCCAATCTAAAACAGGGATTGTTGGCGCTTGTGTTATTGACACATTCAGTTGTTAACAAAAGCTTTAGTTAACATATGCTTTAGTTAACATGAGCTTTCATTAATACTGATGCTGTAATCACAGCGCCGATATGTCATCACAACAATTTTTGTTTAGTTCATGATTGTTGTGACAAGTTACTGTTACCTATTTTTACCATTACGCCTTGAGTAATATTCGCAAGGTAAATATAAGTCTACAAAAGGTCTTTCATATGTTGACGAAACTTAACGATAGAAGGATCTTCTAAGCGCACCAGTTCGTCATGCATATATTTAACCATCTGTTTTAGTTGTTTTTTGTACTTGGGATCTTTGATTGAATTGGTCATTTCGTAAGGATCATTGTTCAAGTCATATAACTCATCACGACTATCACCTGGGTTCCATACAAATTTCATTTCTGGGGTACGGATAGCTCTTATTCCAAACCAGCCACCGTTGTACCATTCGTAGGCATATAGCGCGATATCATCTTTACCTTTATCAGCCACATCACCTTGTTCCATCAGTGGTACCAATGAACGGCCATCCACATCACCATCGTCTGCAAGCGTCATCCAATCAGCTAATGTGGGAGCAATGTCCAACATAGAAACTTGACGTTGGATAATCTTCGGTTCAACACTTGGGTCACGAATAATAAGTGGCATACGCATTAACTCATCATAGGCATACGGGCCTTTGTCATAGAGGTTATGCTCGCCTAACATGCTGCCTTGGTCGCCAATAATGATGATGCGTAAATCGTCATACATGCCCACTTCTTTGGCGGTGTTAATTAACTCACCCACTGCGTGGTCAATCATGGCTATTGCGCCGTAATAAAAAGTCCGTGATTTACGCCAATCTTCATCTGTCATGTGGCTTACATCGTGCCAAGGCCACCAAATATCATCTTGAGCCATCGGCTTATGAATACGTTCAATCCCATGATTCTTAGGTAGCTCAACAGTTTTCGGATCAAACATACTCGCGTATGGCTCAGGAACGCGATAAGGCGGATGCGGTTGCTCAAAACTTACGATACCAAAGAAAGGCTCGTCTTTTTTAGCGGCTGCGCGCAACATTTTCTGACCTTCACGAACCTCTTTACCCGCTTTAGTGTCTTCAAAAGTGCCTGGCATAGTGCGGTAATATTCGTGCTTTTCACCATTAGCATCACGCTCACCACGATTAAATTTCGCAATATTGGCCTGTGTTTCATAAGGTGTCCATTGACGGCCATGACGCTCTACGTCTTTATCGTGACCATATATAAACTCAGCTCCTCGTAATGCTGGACCTTGAGCGCCAATATGCCACTTACCGACGTAGCCAACCTTGTAACCCACATCAACGGCGCGGCGAATAACGCCTCCTTCTTCTGGGTTTAATTCATCAACGCGTGAATGATATAAGCCGACGTTGTCATCTAAGCCTGTTTTATGACCCCAGCGTCCAGTAAACATTGCAGCTCGAGATGGAGAACATAAACCGGTACTGGTCATTGCATTATCAAATCGAACACCTTCATGAGCTAACGCATCAATGTTAGGCGTATTAACTGGGCCATCACGGTAAGAAAAAGTATCGAAACGCATGTCATCAAACATCAAGATCAATACATTAGGCTGAACTTGTTGTGCTGATTTTAAATTGGTGTCGTTTGCTTCATTAGCATGCACAACTTGACTTACTAATGTGCTTATTCCAACACAGGTTAATGTCAGCAATGTTTTCAGATTATTGTTTATCATTATTTTGTCTCTTGTTTGGTCTTTCTCTACTCATTTAAAACAATTACTTAAAATCATGTTTTACAACAGTCACTTACAAAACCTCTTAGAACAATGATGCTAGATTGTGCTCTTCTTTATCAGTAAGTGATTATGAGTAAGTGTTTATAAGTAAATTGTTCTACGAGTAAAGACTGCGCGAGCTCTTAAGAATGTAAATGGATCATTGACACTCTTCCCCAAATTGCCCGCACAACAGTCTTACTAGCTTTTAGCTATGTTGATATCTCTAAGTCGTACCCTTTACTGTTTAACCACCGAAATATCATCGATATAAAACAAAGCTGACTCTTTAGCTATAAGAGAAGGGTCAATTGCGATTGTCAGTTTGGCATCCGCTGGAACTGCTTGGGTTAAGTAAATTTCTTGACTGACGGTTATCCATTGCGCTTTATGTGCATGATCAATATGACTTAAATTAATCGGCTTTAAATTAAAACCAACATCAGTATTCGCATCGTTAGTGACTGTGACATCAAACTCTTTGAGCGAATTACTGGTATCAACCCATAGGCGCATAGAAAAAACATACTTACCAGCATCTAATTTAACTGCAGCTTCAGGAGAGCTGATAATAATTGGTTGCGTAGCATCTGCAGCCAATGCTGACACTTTTAAGCTACGCAAACCTGTAATGCGTTGCTCTTTAGTTATCTCGGCATATTTAGCTGACTCAGTACTGATATCCCAGAACTTTTGGTAATCATTATTTGCTGAGTTTTCAGGTACCAACTTAAGTGGACGCTTATTTTCTTGGAATAAAATAGGCCCTTCAAAACCAAAGAATGCTCTATCTAATAACTGCGGGTTAGGCTTTTGCCACACACGCATATAGTCAACTTCGAAATCTGCTGGTAGTTCATCTTTATTTGGCATGCCAAGCCATGCAAAGATTTCTGAATCTAACCAAATTTCTAGTGGATTATTCAATACCCAACGATCGCCTAATTCTTTTTGAGTAAAACGTTCCAGTAATTTGCCGTCTAAATACAGGTTTAAGTAATCTTCACCCCACTCAGCTGCATAAATATGAAATTCATCAGCTACGCGATATGGCAAGTTTTCTTTATGATGAAAAACACGTGTAGGACGTTTTGCTGGTGGGCTCCAATCATGAACGGTTGATTTAGATTGATCAGGTTTAATATCACCAATGATTTTTGGATTACCAATTTGCTCATAAATATCAAGCTCAGACTGGTAACCAATAGCCCAAAAGGCGCTAGTCATGGATGCGTTAACCGCTTTAGAGCGTATTTCCATATAACCGTTAAGAAAACGTTTATTACTCACAATAGCAGCAGTAGTAATAGGCATAAACTCGCCACTTTCTGCAGTGCCATATTTGGCTTTAATTTTTCCATCTGCGTAAGCTTCGTCAGCAAAATCAAAGTCGGGTTCCCACTGACTGCGAAGTTTGAGTAAACCATCTTCTAAAATAACGTTATGAGGCGCAAACTGCGATGGTGCGCGCCCTTTCCAAATGTAGTATTCATCATTTGCACCTTGAACAAACCATTTTTCTTGATCAATAACATCTGCGTTAAACTCATCACTGATTTCAGTATTTAATACCCAGCCACCTTCATTGTTCGGATCTGAGTACGGCATAACTTGCTCAACAGTGACCATGTCAGTGTTGACTGTCGCTGTGGTGTCTTCTTTAACCGTCTCATCATTCTGACAAGCGGTTAAACTTTGGGCTATCAGCAAAAATAAAGCGTTTTTGGCAAAGTTAGGTTTCATTAAAGATGGTCCTTTTATCTTTTAGATAAGCTATCTATGGATCAGTGTGTTGTTCTGAACTTCACTTCCTGTACAACATCTTAACCGTTACTGTCTTTACAGCTTTGTGAAGCTTGTTAAATATAACTCATATGTAAACATATGATGTTTACATATGCAAGACCTAAAGTTCAATTTATAAGACTTTACATATAGCCAATCCATATGGATTAAACAGCCTTAAAAGCTTATATTCGAAAACACAATACCACCTAAAAACAGATACTTAAAAACCGATACTGGAGGGGAACAAATCTTTGGTGCCTTTGTTCTGTTTGTTTTGCTGGTACGATATTAATCACTGAGATACGCTTATAAAAATAGTAATATCGTTAGAACTTCATTCTTTTTATTAACATAAAAGCTATTTTTTGAGACATGTAGCGAGATAATATTGTCGCTTTTATTCATTCAAACACGGCATTAGCTTGTTATCATTTGTACTATAAATATGATTAGACGCATTAAAGGTATTCAAAGGAATTCACGATTGTCATTAGTCCAACTTGGTTGGTACCCCTTGTTTCAACAGCAGTTCTCTTTAGATTAGTTAACCGAATTTACGATTGGGCAAGTAATTGAGCCACATCGAAGCGATGTCATCGTGTTGTCTGAATTAGGACAGTTCAATCTCATTAATCCTATTCAGAGGACGCTAAACGTTTATGTGTCGGTGACTGGGTGTTATTTAATGGTGATAATCAATTTCATAGACTGTTAGAAAGACAGTCGTTATTTCAGCGTAAAGTCCCAGACAGTAAAGTTGAATAATAATTGATTTCAGTGAGTGTCAATTGTGTATTTTTCGAATAAAAATTTTAATCTAAGCTGCATAGAGGGCTATTAATCGTTAACTAAAGGAGCACAAGTTGAGCCGGTAATTATTTAAACTAAAGCAGATCTTTGGGATGACTTATAACAAAAATTGGAACAAGTGCAAAGCCTTGCTCCTTTCATGATGGTGCATGCCAATAATGTTTTAAACCAACGACAACTCTCGGCTTCAGATACATGTTGTAAACAGGGAAATACCATTGCCCTACTCGGTTCATCAGGTGTCGGGAAGTCAACGCTAGTAAATGGACTTATGGGTTTTGAAGCACAATTAACCAGTGATATCCGTGAAGATGACAGCAAAGGCCGTCATACCACTACCTCTAGAGCCTTAAAGACTTTGCCACAAGGCGGTTTAATACTCGACACTCCAGGTATGCGCGAGTTACAACTTGGCGCTTGCGAGCAAGGCGTAAATGAAACCTTCAGTGAAATTACTGAATTAGCCCAGCAGTGTCGTTTTGCTGATTGTAGTCATGCCAATGAACCAGGTTGTGCGGTTCGTGCAGCCATAGAATCTGGGGTAATTACTGCTCGGCGCTATGCTAGTTATCAAAAACTTATGCGTGAACAAGCGTTAAATGGTGCCACCTTAGCGGAAAAAAGGGCTAAAGATAAAGCCTTTGGCAAAATGATAAACTCAGTTCAGTCTGAATCACGTAATCGTAAAAAAGGCGCTTTTTAAACCATCAAAAGTAGCGAATACTGGCTTTAAATTGATCAAATATATATTGGGCATCATGTGAAGGGTTATCATTAGCGGGATTTACTAATTCATCTTTAGGTACATCAATCATATTAAAAGTGAATATAATTGGTTCATTCACCGAAATAAGGCACCGATTCCGAGTGAGTTTTTCCGCCCAGGTCGCTTTAAATAAAAACTGTGAGGTATATTCGATTGAGTCACACTGATTTATTTTGAATTCTTTAGCGATGCTGAGGATCTTGTATTGCTTTAAACCTTTTTTGTATAAGGCTTCAAACCCTTTCACTAACCCATGCAAGCTTTCACCTTTTTGATAAGTAAAAGGTTCGGCATAAACACTGATGGAAGGCCCCATGGTGCGGCTATATTGAGCATTGATTTGCGACATCACTACAATCGGATCTTCACCATTAATAAGATTTTGGGTAAAGCGACTTTGTGAAAGTTCTTGTGAAGTTATCGATGCTGTAAACGGCTTTAACGACATAAAATGCCAACCGGCAGGTTTTGTAAAAGACACCCCTAAAGAATGATTAGTGTATTGACCACTATCGTTAACCGCAGTGTGATTCACAGCGCCGCTAACTTGATTACCAGGGTCTTCAACCTGATGATTAGAGCCCTCAGCTCGATTAACTGAGCCATCAGCGGGGTTATATAAGTGCCCATATAGCTCAATAAAACTTGGCTTATCTTTTGCCATTATTACCTGCCTTTGCTTAATCTAACTGTGCAGAAACGTGCACAGCGAAAAATATGATGAGGGTTTTACTACTACACTTCATTACCAAGTTTAGAACCAGTTGCTAGATTAGCCATAATTTTAACTAACCAGCGGTATGATCTTCCCCCAGTTTTGTTGACACTTAACTCTATATAAAATTGTCATTTGAACTGCATCTGCTAATTTAGAATGCGTAAACCATAAAACTAACAGCAAGAAAGGCCGAATAAATACGACTCTACAGCTTATTAAAGGACTAAATTTAGTGAATATAATCAATAAAAGCATTGGCATGTTATTAATTGCCCCTTTTGCGTCAATGATGGTGTTTGCGCAAGACTCTGACTCAACCTTGCAATTAGAAGATGTTTTCAATCTGCAATATGCATCAGGCCTTACCATCAACAAGGATGGCGATGAGGTTTTTTTTGTTCGTAATTATATGGACATTCAAACGGACAAAAAACTCGGTAATATTTGGAAGGTCGATAAAAATAAAACGCTCACTCCAGTGACGAATGGACTGCATGTCGATTACTCGCCAACACTGTCACCAGATAATACCAAGTTAGCCTATATTTCTACTGCCAGTGGCGCACCTCAAATCCATATGAAATGGCTAGAAACTGGAGACACTGCACAAATGAGTCACTTTGCTCATTCGCCAGCTAATTTGTCTTGGTCACCAAATGGTAAGCAACTAGCCTTTACCCGTTTTGTTGCTAGCAAACCAAAATCTGTAGTGTCATTACCGGGCAAGCCAAAAGGCGCTGAATGGGCCAAACCAGCGGTGTATATTGATGATATGTATTACCGCTTTGATGGTGCAGGCTTTAGTAAACCCGGAAATAGCCACATATTTGTGATGTCAGCAGATGGCGGTTCAGCGCGTCAATTAACCTCAGGTGATTATGATCATAATGGCCAATTAAGTTGGAGTCAGGATGGTAAGCAACTATTTTACTCAAGTAATAAGCGCGCAGAAAGTGACTTAGAATGGACTGATAATAATCTGTACCGCTTAGATCTCAATACCAAAAAAGTCACTCAGTTAACCGATAGAGTCGGCCCAGATATCAGCCCTATGGTATCGCCAAATGGTAAATATATTGCTTATTTAGGTGCAGATCAAAACCATAAAAATTACGAAAATACTGAGCTATACATCATGAATATTGATGGTTCAGGTAAACATTCATTAACCGCCAATTTAGACCGTTCAATTAACAGCATAAAATGGGCTGATAACAGTAAAGCAGTTTACTTTAATTACCATGACCATGGCGAAACCTATGTTGCCTATCAACCCCTTAACGGCAAACGTAAGGTAGTGGCACAAAACCTTGGTGGATTAGCATTTGGCCGCCCATATACAGGTAGTCAATTTGATGTAGCTGCAGATGGCACCATTGCCTTTACCTATTCAAATCCACAACGCCCTGCTGATGTCGCCATTACTAAAAAAGGCAAAACTAAGCAGTTAACCAGCCTTAGCGATAGCGCCCTTAATTACAAAACCTTGGCCACCATTAAAGAGCTCAATGTTAAATCTTCATTTGATCAGCGCGATATTCAAGCATGGGTCGCTTACCCGCCGGGTTATGAAGCAGGTAAAAAAGCCGGTAAAACATACCCGCTAATTTTAGAAATACACGGTGGCCCCGTCACCAATTACGGACCGCACTTTTCAGCTGAAGTACAACTGATGGCGGCAAGTGGTTACGTAGTGGTATACGCTAACCCCCGCGGTAGTGACAGTTACGGTAAAGAGTTTGCTCAAACAATCCATAATAACTACCCAAGCCAAGATTATGATGACTTAATGTCTGTGGTTGATGGCGTTATAGCACAAGATGCGATTAATGAAGATGCATTATTTGTTACTGGCGGCTCTGGTGGCGGCGTACTGACAGCGTGGATTGTGGGGCACACTGACAGATTTAAAGCGGCTGTGGTCGCAAAACCGGTAATCAATTGGTATAGCTTTGTATTAACAACTGATATCTACTCTTTTGTGATTAAAAACTGGTTCGAGAAAATGCCGTGGGAAGACAGCGCCCATTACATGAAATTATCACCCATCAGCTATGTGGGTAATGTCACCACCCCAACAATGCTATTAACCGGTGAAGCAGATCAACGTACACCTATTGCTGAAACTGAGCAGTTTTATCAAGCGCTTAAATTACGCAATATTGATACTGCTATGGTGCGAATTCCTGATGCGCCCCATGGAATTTATAAAAGGCCCAGTAATTTGATGTCGAAAGTGGCCCATAT